>CAJUQS010000177.1 GCA_910588365.1 uncultured Oscillospiraceae bacterium
AGCAGGCTCAGGCACCGCGTGGAACTCCGCGTACAGGAAGATCTCCTTCACGGGGCTGTCCGGCATCGGCGGCGCGGCGGCGAAGGACACGCCGCTGCCGGGAGGCACGGTGCCCGTCACGCTGGCGCTGACCGACAACGGTATGTTACTGCGGTTTTCCAGGATCAGCGGCGCGCTGACAATCTGGTCGGTGCTGGTCTGGCCGTCCAGCTCCACCGGCAGGCAGTAGGGGTTGATGATGACCTGTCCGGCGCTGGGCACCAGCACCTCGATCACCGGGGGCTCCTCCTCCGCGATAGGGCTCTCCGGCGGCAGGGCGGGCAGCTCCCCCTCGCCCGGCAGGGCGGGCACGGACGGCGTCTCCTCCGGCGGCAGGATCCACGCGGGAGGCTGTGTGGGATCCTCCCCGGGCGGCGTCACGGGAGCCTCCGGCAGGGACGGCGTTTCAGGGTTCTCAGGATTTTCCGGTATTTCCGGCGTCTCCGGGATCTCCGGCTCAGACGGCTCGGGGTTCTCCGGCACTTCGGGAGTTTCCGGGGTTTCCGGCTCTGCGGGAGGCAGGCTCTCCCCCGGGTTCTCCGGCTCTGCGGGAGTCTCCGGGCTGTCGGGTGTCTCAGGCGTCTCCGGCACAACGGGGTCCGCCGGTGTCTCTGCGGTCCCCTCCCCGCCCTCCGGCTCCAGCAGCCAGCCCGGCACCTCCTCCGCAGGGGGCTCCGGGGTCTGTACAGGATTCTGCTCCTCCGGCTGGGGGACCTCCCCCTCGCCGGCGAGGGCCGGCATGGTCAAGCTGAACGTCAGCGCCAGCGCCAATACGGCGATATATATCTTCCTCATTTTCATGTTGTCTTCTCCGTTCATACTTTTTCTTGAAAGAAAAAGTATCAAAAAGAACTTTACTGCGCTCTGACAGCTGCTGCAATTCCAAAATCACCGCACGGTGACGGGAATTTTTTGTCAGTCAAATTAAAAAGAGCGCCGCGGGGCCGTGACGGCCCGCACGGCGCAGGGAAATTACCAGTCTCTGTAATGAAGCGGCGTGAATGTGAACGCCACCGCCACATTGATGCCGTCCTTCTCCGTCCACTCATCTGTAGGATTTGTAACCGCATCGCCCGTCATACGAAACGGGGCGTAGCCGCCCGGCGCTACCCTTCCCCTCGGGGTGACAGGGGGAAGCTTCATGACGTTTGTTTTCGTAGCCGACATGCCGTCTTGTATGACAATGTGCCTTGGATTCGTCGGATCGTATGCAGTGGCCCACTCCACGTATCTAACTCTGTCGGTATCGGATTGCACGATCTCAAAATAAATAAACGCCTGCTTCTCTGTACCGCTGCCTCCAGTGGGAGAGGTCACGAGTCTCATCGTACTCTCCTCCTTCAAAGATGCTGTCAACGTCAGATCGACCTGCATCGCCACCTCGCTCTCGTTGGCAATACAGGCAGGCGTGGAAAGGATCTGCCCATAGTCCCTTCGCCCGGTGCCGATGTCCACCGGCAGCTCCAAGGGGTTGATATACACCTCGGCGCTTGTCGGCACCGTCACTGAAATGATGGGAACAAGGGCATCCCCCTTAATCTCAACCGATTGGCTGTAAGGAGGAGTCAACGCCGCCGCTGTGGGCTGTGCGGAAAGAAGAAGAACCAGCGCCAGTACGGCGCAAAGCAGCCGTCTTTGTCTCATGGTCTGTTTCCTCTTACGAAAGGGCCGCGCGGTGCGGCTGCACCGCGCGGCCCAAGGTTATGGGTTCTGCTTGCTGAATCAGAATTGTTAATTAAGCAAATGTTGCGGTAACAGTGACAGCATAGTCAGGCATTATGAACTTGCCACCCGTCACACTAACGGTCCGGGCGGTTTGGCCGGCGGCAGGGGTTGTCTCCGTAACAGTGAAAGTAGCAGTCTGACCAGGGGCGGTCGGAGTGCCGGTCAGGGTGATCTCAGTACCCTCCCAGGCCTTAGCCGCGCTGGCAGTCACAGTGCCGCCAGTAATAGTACCTATAGTAACATTCATTTTCGCGGCGGGCTTGAAGGAGAAAGCAACGGTAGCCTCGAAGCCGTCTGTGGTCGCCCAAGGATCGGCACTGCTGTCAGCTTTTTGGGGAGCCTCGTTCAAGAATCCGTCCAGCCGGAACAGAGCAATGCTCTTGGGACCGTAGGTGATGCTATTGCCTTCAATCGTTGCGGCACCCACAGTAGCAAGGCCAGTATAAGCCGTCGGGGTAGGCGCTGTTGTGGCCCCCTTTGAAGCCGCAGGGAAAGCACCCTTATTAGTAGAAGCAAGGCTCGCCCACGTAGCATCGGCGGCAAACTTGTCGATCAGTTTGTCTTCCAGTGTTCTGTCGGTGGTGGCAACAGCCAATGTGCTGTCGTTCAAGGCCGCAACTTGAAGCTCAAGGGAAATCTGCTTTCCTTTGTCGGAACCAGCAACACCTGTCTTAATCTCTACGTCGCCCTTAGGAACGGCAGTAACGCTGGCGCCGATTTCCAGAGGAATGGAGCTCTGGTTCTTGATGCTCATGGGCTGGGTGGTGATCTTCTGATCAACCAGATCCACGGTGGTCCGGTCAGACTTGTCAATAGTGACAGGCAGGCCGTAGGGGTTGATCTGGGCTGTACCGGTGGTGGGGACCTCAACCTCGATTTCGATGTCTGCGTAGGTACCAGTGATGACAACGTTGCCTGTGGCGAACGCGGGGGCGGCCATAGACAGCGCCAGAGCGCCGGCCATGACGGTGGAAGCGAAGCGCTTCGTGTTCATAAACTTCATGGTTTTCTCTCCTTACAAATATTTTGTTATGATTCCGGCCTGAGGGCCGAAACATCCGTTACTGTTCGACGTGGAAATCCATGGTGTGTATCACCTGGTTTTTGATCACCTGCTCGCCGGTCTCCTCGTCATCGGCCACCTGAGTGACCACTACATAGACCGTATGGGTACCGGAATCCAACGCGCGGTCCAGCGTGATATTCTCAAACCCGCTGCCGGGGGGGACCAGACCGGACAGATAAACCTGATCGGTCAATTCCGCATCGGCGTAGATGGTCAGGAACATATCAAAGACATTGTTGGCGGAGTTGACGATGTAGCACTCGAAGTCGGTGCCGTTTTTGCTGTACGCGTTGTTCTTGTACCGCAGCGCAACATTTCCGTCCTTGGCCTTCTCCATTGCCGCGTCCATCGCCGCCTGCAGAGAATTCTGATCCAGCATCACCCTGGCCTCAGATGCATAGCCAACACGGGGTGTTCCATCTTCACTGTCGGTATTGCCGTTCTGCCGGAAGAGCATAAAGACACTCAGCGCTACAATAATGAGTATCAGACCGATGATTACTGCGATCAACCGCTTATCCAGCGGCTTTTGTTTTTCCATGGAAAACACGCCTCCTTACCGGGAAACCGCCTTCGGGGGAGATTTCCCCCGGAACGCGGCGCGTATGAATTGAATGTCCTATGCGGCCATTATGCCGCCATACAGGCTGCCAATTAACCCAGCAGCTGGAGCACGCCCTGAGGCACCTGGTTGGCCTGGGCCAGCATGGCCTGGGCGGACTGAACCAGGATGTTGTTCTTGACGTAGCTCATCATTTCCTCGGCCACATCGGTGTCGCGGATGGTGGACTCGGCGTCCTGGATATTCTCGGCCATCACGGACAGGTTGTTCTGGGTGTGCTCCAGACGGTTCTGGGTAGCACCCAGGTCGCCGCGGACGCCGGAAACATAGTTGATAGCATCACGGATGGTCTGGATAGCGGCGGCAGCGCCTTCCTGATTGCTGATATCAAGGTCGGCAATGCCCATGGCCTTGGTGTGCATATCGCCCACCTTGACCCGCAGCTGGTTGTAATCATCGCTGGTATCGCCGATCTGGAGCGTCAGGGCTGTGCCAGTCTTGGCGGTATCCACGGAACCGAACTTCACCAGACCGGTCCAGTCGCCGTCCTTGGACTTAGCCGCATCAGTGTTGGGATTGCCCTCCAGCTTATAGTTATCGGTGTCCACGCCACCTTCCTTCTCGGTGAGGTAGATCTTACCGTCACCAGCAGCGCCAAGGGCACTGTCAGCGGTGACCTTGAAGTTCTTGTTGTCCTTTGCAGCGGTGGTAATCCGGTTGGCAATCTTGGCGACCGTATCGGCTGCGGCCATGTTAACGGTATCCACCGTCAGATCAGTCAGGTCAACCACGTTCTCGCCGCCCTTGAAAGCGCTGTCGCGGCCGATGGCGAAGGTGTAAGTGGTATCACCGATGGTCAGGGTGGAGCCATCCTTCATATCATAGGCCAGATCCTTCATATTGATAGACGCCTGGGCATACAGGCGGCTGGCACTGCTGTCCACCGGCTCGGTCAGCGTACGGACCTCAACACCCTCCGCCTGGTTGACAACCTTGCCGTTTACCTGCGTGTTGGACAGGCCGCTGGTCCAAGTGAAATCGGACTGCTCATTCCACGCTTTGGTGGGGGCCTTATCCATGGTGAACGTCACCTTGGTTCCGTTCTGGGTCGCGGTGAGCTTCATGCCGTAATCGGTCGTCATATCCGCAGTGCCAAATTTACCGAAGTTTTCGGCAATCGCCTTGGCCAGGTCCTCACCAGTGACCGTATCGCCTGCTTTTCCCGCGATGTTCTTGAGCGTCATATCCTGGCCAAAAATGCTTACCTTGACATCCTTGGCGGTAGCGGTACCCTCAAACCCAGTCAGATCGAGCTCGAACACACCGGCCTGGGGCTTGTTGCCCAGCTGACCGTCAGCCTCGACTGTCAGAAGCGCATCGGCGTAGAGGTCAATATCGCCGGTGGTCTTGACACTGGTGTCCAAGGAGCCGTCCAGGAGCTTGATGCCGTTAAAGTTGGCGGAGTCCGCGATACGGTTGATTTCGCTCTTGAGCTGGTCAACCTCCTTCTGGAGGGCGGCACGGTCGACCTCGTTGTCGTAAGTGCCGTTGGCAGACTGGGTGGCCAGGTAGTCCATGCGGTTGAGCATGTCCTGAATCTCCTGCATGGCGCCCTCGGCGGTCTTCACCAGGGAGACGCCATCCTTGACGTTCTTGCTGGCGGCGTTCAGACCGGTGATCTGGGCGCGCATCTTCTCGGAAATGGCCAGACCGGCGGCGTCATCACCGGCGCGGTTGATCTTGTAGCCGGAGGACAGCTTCTCCAGGTTCTTGCTCAGAGCGCTGGTGTTGGTGTTGTAGTTGCGGTAGGCGTTCATCGCCATGATATTATGCTGAATTCTCATGATATACCTCCATAGTATTCGTAAGCTTCTGCTATTCCCTGCATCAGCTCCGTCGGGTGATGTGTTCCCCGCGCCGGGCATCTGGCCAGACTGTCCGGTGCGCTTCGCACGCTTCCTTTATTCCAACCGGCCGCGCGGACCGGGTGAAATCAACCTGTCAACTGTTCAGCTGTCTATTATGCTGAATACGCGTGGACTGCTCTCCCCTGGAGAGCTTCGGGCTCGCCCGCGTGACCGCGGGGTTGCCGTCTCTTCTTCCCACTCCGCCGGCTCTGGGGAGCGCTGAAGGCATGGACAGACGCTCTGTCCATCCATTCAGCGTTCCCCGGCCGCGCCATGGGCGCTGACCGGCGTCCCTGCCGGCGCACGGCCCGAGGGGCCGCGTTTTTCTGTCATCCCGCGCCCCTGCCGGAGCGCGTATCCCCCCAGGGGACGTACCGCTTGCCCTGGCGCTCCAGCTTGTAGCGCAGGCAGTCCCGGAACATCCCGAACCCGGTCTCCGCTCCGTTTCCCGCCCTCCGCAGGCAGGCGTCCTCCACCCTCACGGCGTCCCAGGCGTTGGCTATCCGCCTGCTCTCCTTGTGGACGAAGTCCCTGCGCTGGTTGGCGATGTGCTCGTGCTGGAGCCGGATTTTTTGCAGCTGGTCCTGGTAGCTGCGGGATCCCCGCTCCATCCGCGCCAGCCGTCTCTGCATCTCCGCCAGCTTCTCCCGGCTCCGGCCCATCCAGGGGGGCGGGTCCGGCCTGCCGCCCTGGCTGTCCTCGTAGAAGTGGAGCGGCGAGAGGCGCAGGTCCAGGGTTTTCTCCGAGGCGGGTGCGGGCTTTTCCTCCGCCTCATAGGCGAAGAGGAGGGAGCAGTAATACTTCCCGGCTGGCGTTCTGCTGACGGTGGCGGATTTCAGCTTCCACCAGTGGAGGGGCCTGCGGTGGAAGCGGGCCTTGACGATCCCCAGCTTCGGCAGGCGGATTCCGTCCCTGGTGAGGAAGATATCCGATCCGCTGCCGGATTTGTAGTACTGGCAGGGGATTTTGAAGGAGTCCCGGCCGCCCTTCTTCCGTCTGAACTGGGGGTAGCCGTAGATCTCCGGTTGGGAAAAGAATCTCTGGAAGGCCTGCCGCAGGTTCTGATGCACATCCACCAGGGCCTGGCTGACGGCCTCCTTCAGGAAGGGCGCGCCGACCTTGTACCGGGCAGGCGCGGGGAGGAAATGCACGTCCGCGGCGGCGTAAAACGCCTGCTCGTCCGCGAGCATCTGGTTCCACAGGTACCGGCAGCACCCGAAGGTCTTCTCGCACAGGGCGGCCTGGGCCTCCGTGGGGTGGATGCGGACCTTGATGGCGGTGTTCCAAATCCGCCGTTCACCGCCGGCGCGGCGGGAAGAAGTCCTTTCTTCCGACATGGCGGTCAGCGCTCCGCTCCGGGGCCGCCCTCCTCCCGCTCCTTGCGCTCCAGGTGCTTTTGCAGGTTCCTGGCGTTGCGCACGCGGCGTGACGGCTGGCTGGGGCGGCGGTCGCAGAGGCCGTCCGGCCGGGCCTCGCCGCTGCGTTCCCGCACGGTTCCCCGCAGAATGGGGACCTCCCTGGGCGCCTTGATCTCCACCCGGAAGGAGGAACCCGGCTGCTGGAAAATCTGTACCACCACATCATCCCCGATGGTCAGGTACTCCCCGGACTTCAGTTGCAGCGCAAGCATGACGATCTCCTTTCGTCGTATGGTTTTGAAAAGGTGTACTTTTACAAACTGACGCTTCCTTTTGTTTACACCCATATAATCGGCCCCGTTTGGCGAAAATTAAGTGTATTTCCAAAAATTTTTTTAACTGGTTTTTTTATTTATAAAGGTACACTTTTTCAAACTGACGCTTCCTTTTCAGTTGGACTTCTCCAGCCGGACGGCCTTGGCGTAAAAGGTACCCACGGGCATGGCGCAGGCGCTCGCGGCCTGGTGGAGGGTTATCTCCTTGCCCCGCCAGGCCTGGCAGACCTGGTGGAAGTTGTCGGGCAGGGGCGCGGCGGGCCTGCCGAATTTCACGCCCTTGGCCTTGGCCGCCGCGATGCCCTCCGCCTGGCGCTGGCGGATGCTGCTGCGCTCGTTTTCCGCCACGAAGGAGAGCACCTAGAGCACAATGTCGCTGAGGAATGTGCCCATCAGGTCCTTGCCCCGCCGGGTGTCCAGCAGGGGCATGTCCAGCACGACGATATCGACGCGCTTCTCCTTGGTGAGGACCCGCCACTGCTCCAGAATCTCCTCATAGCTGCGCCCCAGCCGGTCGATGCTCTTGATATAGAGCAGATCGTCCGGCCGCAGGCGCCGGACCATGCGCCTGTACGCGGGCCGGTTGAAGTCCTTGCCCGACTGCTTGTCCAGGAAGACATTTTCTTCCGGGATCGCCAGCTCCTCCATGGCCGCCGTCTGCCGGTCCTCGTTCTGGTCCCGGGTGCTGACCCGGATATAACCGTAAATCTCCCTTGCGATTTGTATCGCCTCCTCTCGCTCTGCTGGAGTCTGTTTGAAAACCGGCAATGTATGGCGGCAAAAGGGCCGCCCTTTGGGCGTGTCGCCATTTTTCAAACAAGCTATCATTTTCAAACGGACTCTGGAAACAGCATATCGGAAAAAACGGCATATGCAAATAGGGTTTGTTTAAAAAATGGAACAATGACCGGCGGAAAAACGGCGGCGGGAGCGCACCGCGATGCGCTCCCGCCGCCGTTTTCCACAAAAAGTTCCTGAGATCTCTTGCACCCTGGTCAAAAAGTGGTATAATAGACGGATATTATAGAATTTTCCTGGCCGCCGCCCGCCCGGGCGGGTCCGGCCTCCAAGTTCCTCCCATTCAGAAAGGAGTCCTTTTCATGCGCGACTACGTGATTCTGACCGACAGCTGCTGCGATTTTTCCGCCCGGATGGCGGAGGAGCTGGAGCTGACCGTCCTGCCCCTGTCCTTTACCATGGAGGGACGGGAGTACTTCAACTACCCGGACAACCGGGACATCGCCCCCGCGGAGTTTTACAGCAAGATCCGCTCCGGCGCGCTGGGCACCACCTCCGCCATCAACGTGGCAGCCTTCCAGACGGCCATGGAGCCCCTGGTGGAGGCGGGCCGCGACATTTTGTGCATCTCCTTCTCCTCCAACCTGTCCACCACCTATCAGTCCGCCTGCATCGCCGCCCAGGAGGTCCAGGCTGCCCACCCCGGGTGCAAAATCCTGGTGGCGGACAGCCGGGCCGCCTCCCTCGGCCAGGGCCTGCTGGTGTACCTGGCCGTCCAGGAGAAGCGGAAGGGCCGCTCCCTGGAGGAGCTGCACAGCTACGTGGAGGAGATGCGGGACCATATCTGCCACTGGTTTACCGTGGACGATCTCAACCACCTCAAGCGGGGCGGCCGGGTTTCCGCCGCCGCGGCCCTCTTCGGCACCATGCTCCAGATGAAGCCCATCCTCCACGTGGACGGCGAGGGGCGCCTGATCCCCGTGGACAAGGTCCGGGGGCGCAAGGCCTCCATCAGCGCCCTGCTGGAGAAGATGGACGAGCTGGTGGAGGATCCCTCCGTGGTCTTCATCAGCCACGGCGACTGCGGCGAGGAGGCCGCGGCCCTGGGGGACGCCATCCGGCGCAAGTACCCCGTGGAGCGGCTGGAGATCAACTACGTGGGCCCCGTCATCGGCAACCACACCGGCTGCGGCGTACTGGCGCTGTTCTTTGTGGGGAAGCACAAATAGGCCCCCTCACCCCGGGCGGAAAATATGCCGCCAGGGCGGGAAAAGACCCGACAAACGGCGTCTTGAGAGATATTAAACAGGCTCTTAGAGCCTGTTTAATATCTCAGCGTGTGCGGATTGGCGAGATAGATTTTTTGCCCTGCAAGGCAAAAAGCCGCAGCAATCCTGACGGATTGCAAGGATTTTTAACGCAGTCAGGGCGGAAAATATGCCGCCAAGGCGGG
>CAJUQS010000178.1 GCA_910588365.1 uncultured Oscillospiraceae bacterium
CCTGCGTCCCGCGGTTTTCCAGCCGGGCGGACCGGGCCAGGGCGCTCTCCCCGGCGAAGATGGTGTAGCTCAGGTACAGCTCCGCCCCCAGCAGCGCGTCCTCCAGGCACACGGTGAGGGTTTCCGCCTCGCCGGGGTCCTCGCAGTAGGTGGCGGGCAGGCCCTCCAGGGCGGGCTTGCCCGCCGAGACGGCGTGGGCGCGGTAGGCGAAGGCGGTGACGCGGCTGCCGTTCTCCTGGCGCAGCTCCAGCGCCGGGCGGCGGAAGTCGGTGGAGCCGCAGGAGGGGTACTCCTGCCGGCAGTGCTCCAGGGAGAAGCGCCCGTCCTCCTCAAAGACGCAGGCGGACATGGGCCGGCTGCGCATCTCCAGCAGGTAATCGAAGTCCTCCCGGTCCCGGACGGCCCGGCCGAAGTACAGCTGTCCCAGGGATCCGTCGGGGAGCACCTTCATGATATAGCTGACGGTTCCGTTGGTCAGATGGAAGGTCCGGGCGCTCTCGTGGTAAAAAATACTCATCGTGTTCTCCTCACTGTTTTCTCATCATGGGCTCCGCCGCGCGGGTTTTGAAAAACTGGATCAGGGGGCCGTTGAGCAGGGCGCTGCAGATGGTGCCCACGCCCAGAATCATCCCCATATTGCCTCCGGAGAGCAGGCAGAAGATTACGCCCACGGACACCGCCGTGACGTCGCTGAGGACCCGGGCCCATCGGAAGGGGATGCGCCCGCCGGTCATATCCACGATGATGAGCCCCACGCTGTCATACGGGGAGATGCCCATCTCCGCGGCCATGTACAGGGCGACGCCCAGTCCGACCAGGGCACTGCCCACCACCAGGGCCCCGACGCGCAGGGGCAGCGTCATCTCCACCCGGAGGACGTCCAGGACGATCCAGCAGGTGAAGTCCGCCAGATAGCCAACGCCCACCATGTTGGCGACAGTGCCCGGGCCGATGCAGCCGCGGGCCTTCCAGGCCACCACCGCCAGGATGGCGAGGTTCATGATGAGCTGCCAGGTGCCAAAGGACATGCCCAGAAAGCCGCTGATGCCCAGGTTCATGCAGGTGAAGGCGTCCGCGCCGAACCGGCTGAGACGGTACGCGCCCACGCACACGCCAATGAACAGAATGCCGGCTATCATCATCCCCCAGCGCCCGGGTGAGAACGTTTCTTGCCTTGTCATATCCCAGACCTCTCTCTGCGCAGTGATGAAAGGGTTGCAGCAGGAAGCGCGGAGGGGTCCTCCGCGCCTCATATTGTATCGTTTCGCCGGGAAATTGGTAGGGAGAAATCTTGCACAAACCAGGACTTTTCGTTCACGCCGCTCCTATGCGATCCGGCGGCTGAGGCCCATGGCGAAGGCGCCGGGGCCGGTGTGGCTGCTGATGCTCAGGGACAGGGGGTCGTAGTGGATCGCCTCCCCGGGGAAGGCCCCGGCCGCAAGCTCCCGCCACTCGGCCTCCTCCTCCCTCCTGTCGAAGCTGCCGGCGGCGTCGATGCGGATGGGAATGCCCTGTTTCCGGCAGCTCTCCACGCTTTTCTGCATGGACTCGATAAGCAGGGCCTTGCAGTGCTTGGTCCCCCGGACCTTGGCAAAGGTGTCCAGCCGCTCGCCCCGGATGGCCAGCAGGGGCTTGATGCCCAGCACGGCCCCCATGGCCGCCACGGCGGGGGTGATACGCCCGCCCCGCTTGAGGTACTCCAGGGTGTCCACGCCGATATAGATCAGCGAGTCCCCGCCGGCCTCCTCCAGCCGCTCCTTGATTTCGGCGGCGGTCAGCCCCTGCGCCGCCAGCGCCAGCGCGTCCCGCACGGCGTTCTTCTGGGGTACGGAGATCTGGTGGTTGTCCGCCACCAGGACCCGGCCGCCGTAGTCGGCCGCCAGAATGACGGCGGTCTGGCAGGAGCTGCTGAGGCCGCTGGACATGGGGATGTAGAGCGCCTCGTCGTATCCCTCGTCCAGCACCTCGTCCCACAGTCTGGTCACATCCTCCGGGGCGGGCTGGGAGGTGGACACGTCCCGCCCGGCCCGGAGCATCTGATAGAACTCCTCCGGGAACAGGTCCACCCCCTCGTAATAGGTCTGACCATCAATAATCACCGGCATGGGCACCACCCGGACGCCCAGCTCCCGGGCCTCCGCGGCGGTGACGCCGCTGTTGCTGTCCGTTATAATCGCTGTTCTCATACCTCTTACGCTCCTTCGCGCGGCGGACCGCGCCCATTTTTTTGCAATAGTATGAGTGTACTCCTTTTATTCCTCCATGGCAAGAGGAAAAGTAAAAAATTCGTTTTGGAACAAAAGGCGCCTAGGCGCAGTTTGAAAAATGGCAATATGACCAGGGGCGAGAAATTTTGCCGCCAGATGAAGCCGGTTCGACCCAGCAATCCATATCGTGCAATGATCCCATCCGTGGGCCCGCCCGGGGCGGGCTTAGCGCTTCACGGAGGGGTCATGCACGATTATTCTGCTGGGCGTGTTGCCATTTTTCAAACAAGCCCTAAGAGCCTGTTTAATATCTCAGCGTGTGCGGATTGGCGAGATAGGTTTTTTGTCCTGCAAGGCAAAAAGCCGCAGCAATCCTGACGGATTGCAAGGATTTTTAACGCAGTCAGGGC
>CAJUQS010000179.1 GCA_910588365.1 uncultured Oscillospiraceae bacterium
ATGCCGGATGGACGAGGATTTTTCTCGTCAGACAAGGAGATTTTCCGCAGCAATCCTGACGGATTGCAAGGGAAAGCGACGCAGTATGGCGGGAAAAAGACTGGCCAGACAGCGTTCAACGGTTGTGAATACAGGTTCTTAAACATCGATCTCCTGCCCAGTATGGAAGAAGTACAATACGCGCCGGACCACCGGCATCTGCAAAATCTTCTCCAGCGCACCGCTGTACGCCTCCAGCTGGGGCCGGTAGTAGGCCAGCTTCTCCGGCAGCGTCTCCTCCGTCACCCGGTCCGTCTTGAAGTCTACCACCGTCAGGGTCCCGTCCTTCACCGCGTACAGGTCCACCACCCCCTGTAGCAGGACCTGGTCCTCCCGGGCCATGCCCGCGTAGTAGTCCCCGGCGGGGGCCAGCAGGCTGAAACGGACCTCCCGCTCCACCCGGTCCGCCCGGCGCAGATCCTCCGCCAGCCGGGAGCGCAAAAACTGCCGGATGGCGCCCAGATCCACCGCCTCCGCCTGCTCCGGCGTCAGCAGCCTGCGGCGGACCAGATCTTCCACCGTCTCCTCCGCACTGCCGTCCAGGGGAAGGTGCTGCATCACAAGGTGGACCGCCGTGCCCCGCTCCGCCGGGTCCAGGGGCCGCCGGCCCGAGAGGAACCGGGGGGCGGAAAATGCCTTGCGGACGTAGGGCTGGACAGTGTCCTCCGCAATCTCCCGGTCCTTCTCCCTCCCCTTGAGCTGCGTGGCGGTCAGCTTGGTGGGCGTGGTGCAGGCGGCGCGGTGGGGATAGCGGAAATCCAGGGCCTCCCGGTAAACCGGGAGGCTTTCTTCGTCCGCGGGGGCCTCCGGCGAGCCCTCCGCCGGGGTCAGATCCGGCGCCTCCCCGTAGGGCACGCCATCGTGGAAGCGGACAATCCAGGTGGTGTCCTCCGCAAGGGCCCAGCTCCCCTCTCCCCCCTCCGACAGCTCCAGCAGCGGCGCGGCCTCCCTCCGCCGCAGCAGGGGCAGCAGGATCCACTCCGCCATGGACCGGGCCGAGTCCACCGTCTCCGGCGGGAGACGCCCCCCCTCCGCCAGAGCGGACAGGGCGGACAGCTCCCCGATTTTCCGCGACGCCGCCGGCAGGGAGGCGGTCATGATCAGCTTCTCCTTGGCCCGGGTCATGCCTACGTACAGAACCCGCATCTCCTCCGAGCGCATCTCCCGGCTCAGCCGGCCCGACACCGCCTCCCGGGCGGCGGTGGGATAGCGGATGCGCCGGTCCAGATCGATGTACAGGGGTCCCAGGCCCAGCTTGGGGTGGACCAGCACCGGGGTCTGCAAATCCGCCCTGTTGAAGCTCTTGTTCAGATCTGTCAGCAGTACGATGGGGAACTCCAGGCCCTTGGACTTGTGGATGCTCATAATCTGCACCCCCCCGGCGGCCGCGCCGGAGGCCGATACCGGCTGCTCCCCGTTCTCCAGCAGGAAGCGCAGGTGGCTGACAAAGGCGAACAGGCCCTTGTACCCCGCCCCCTCAAAGGCACGGGCGTGCTCATAAAGGGCGATCAGGTTCTCACGCCGCCGCTCCCCGCCGGGCATGGCTCCAAAAATCCCCAGCACGTTCAGCTGGTTGTACAGCCGCCAGAGGAGACGGTGCATACTCATATCCTTTGCCAAGCTGCGCAGATCCTCCAGCCGGGTCAGAAACGCCCGGCAGGCCGGGTCCTCCGACGCCTCCAGGGCCTCGCAGAAATCCCCCTCCGGGTGGCCGCCCCGGATGAGCGCCAGCTGGTCCGGGGTGAATCCAACCAGGGGTGAGCGCAGCACAGCGATGAGGGGAACGTCCTGCCGGGGGTTGTCCAGGATTTGCAGCAGGGCGAATACCACCGCCACCTCCATGGTGGAGAAGAAGTCCTCGTCCTCCTGGACCGCGCAGGGGATACCCCGCTCCGTCAGGGCCCGGACGTAGTGGCGCAGCCGGGGCCCCGGGGAGCGCATGAGCACCACAATGTCCTCCGGCCGGCAGGGGCGCAGATCCGCCCCGTCCGTCACCGGATACCCCTCCTCCAGCAGCGCCGCGATCCGCTCCGCCGCGAACCGGGCCTCCGCCAAAGGCCGGGAGACCGCCCGCTCCTCCCCGCTCCGGCTCATGGGAACCTCCAGCAGGTGGAACTCCGTTTGGCAGTCCTCCCGGGGGGGCAGGTAGTCCGCGCCGAAATTCAGCCGCTCCGCCGCTCCGTAGTCGATCTCCCCCATGTCCCGGGACATGATGGCCTCAAACACCCAGTTTACCGCCTCCAGCACGCTCCGCCGGGAGCGGAAGTTCTGGCTGAGAAGAATCCGCCTGGGTCCCCCCTCCTCCCCGCGGCTGTCGGGGAAGGCACGGTATTTTTCCAGGAAGATGGTGGGGTCCGCCAGCCGGAAACGGTAGATGGACTGCTTCACATCCCCCACGGTGAACAGGGTCCGCCCGCCCCGGGAGACGGCGGAGAAGATGCAGTTCTGCACCTGGTTGGTGTCCTGGTACTCGTCCACCATCACCTCCCGGTATCGGCCGCCGATCACCCGCGCCAGCTCCGTGGGCTCCCCCGCCTCTCCCAGCAGCAGGCGCACCGCGTAGTGCTCCTGGTCGGAGAAGTCGGTGGCGTTGCGCCGCAGCTTCTCCCGCTGGTAGGCGGCGGAAAAGTCCGTACATAGGTCCAACAGCGCCTCCATGGCCGGGGCGGACCGGCGCAGATCCTCCCCCGCCTCCGCTGCCGTCACATCCAGGATGGACGCAGCCGCCCCCATCTCCGCCTTGCAGCGGTCCCACAGGCTCTTCAGCCGCGCCTTCAGCTCCGGACTGTCGCACTTGCGGGCGGCGGTGAGCCGGGGAAACCGGGGGACGCGCTCCGCCGCCGCGTCCCAGCCCAGACCGGCCGCCGCTGCCAGCGCCTCCAGCTGGCCCAACACATCGCGAAAGCCGGGCGCGTATGCCTTCGCCAGGGCCGCGTCCCCCCCCATCTGCACGATTCCCTCCCGCAGAACGCCGGCCCAGTGGCGGGCCTTCCGGCCCAGGCCGCCCAGCAGCTCCCGGCCGAATTCCGTCTCCCCCGCGTCCTCGGGCGTCTCCGCCCAGAGCCTCTTTTGGGCCTCCAGCCAGCGCTCCGGGTAGGCGTGGCTCTGGATCTTGCCGTGGAGATCCAGCACCAGATCCTCCAGCCCCCGGTCGTCCCGGCCAAAGCCGAAGGCGTCCGCCAGCTGGATCTGGCCAGGCGTCATATCGGTATAGAATTCCTCCAGCACCCGGGGCAGCACCCTCCGGCGCATAAGGGATGCCTCGTTCTCATCCAGCACCCGAAAATCCGCCGTGAGCCCCCGCTCCCCACCGAAGTCCAGCAGGTGGACGTTCTCCCGCAGCAGGGCGGTACAGAATGCGTCGATGGTCTTGATATCCGCCTGGTAGACCAGCAGCAGCTGGCGCTGCAGGTGCCGGTCCCCGGGCCGGTCCGCCAGAAGCCCCGCCAGCTCCCGGGCGATGCGCTCGCGCAGCTCCGAGGCCGCCGCCCTGGTGTAGGTGATGATGAGGAAGTCGTCCAGATTGGCCCGCTCCTCCCCCAGCACCCGGCCGAACAGCCGGTCCACCAGCACCCGCGTCTTGCCGCTGCCGGCGGCGGCGGACACCAGCAGGGCTCCGCCCCGGTCCTCCACCACGGCCCGCTGGCTCTCCGTCAGTTGGATCCCCATTACGCCTTCCCCTCCTTGATTGTCAGCTCCACGTGCGCCCAGAACTCCGCCGGGGTCACCGGGCGGATCAGTTCCATCTCTCCGTCCTCCGCCCCGTCCCGGAAGTGGCAGGCGGAGGCGAACTCACAGTAGGTGCAGGCGCTGTCCTGCTCACTGCGGCCCCAGGGGTCCGCGTCGATGTTCCCCTGATGGAGCTCCCGGGCGATCTTCTCCAGGAGCCTGTCCACGTATTTTCCCAGCTTTCCAAGCTCCGCCGCCGTGGCAACGCCCTTGGCGATGCTGCCGTCCCGGCCCAGGGTCAGCGGCAGGAACCGCGGGCCCTCCAGGGCGCTGTGCTCCATGGCCCGCAGTACCTCCGGCTCGGCCAGCACCATGCCCGAGCGGCGCAGCTCCTTGTCCAGGGCCGAGCGGATGGACATCGCGTCCACCCCCCGCCGCTGGCTCACCAGCACGTCCCTGGCGGGCAGGTACAGCACCCCCGCCGGGACAATCTCCCGGCCGAAGAGCGTCCGGCCCTCCCGCTCCAGAGTGAACAGGTAGAGCAGCATCTGGATGTTCAGCCCGTGGCGGACCTCACTGAGATCAAACGCCTTCTTTCCGGACTTGTAGTCCACCACCCGCAGATACAGCTTCCCGTCCCGCAGCCAGCCGTCCACCCGGTCCACCTTGCCGGACACGGTCAGGCTGGCCTCCCCCGCGCTGAGGGTGATGGCGGGCAGCTTCTCCCCCTCGCCGAAGCCCAGCTCAAACTCGACGGGCACAAAATCCGACGCGGCCAGCTCCTGGGACACGTTCTCCACAATGACGCCAACCGTCTTGCGCAGGCGGCGGAACAGGTACTTGAACCGCTCCTCCCTGGCGTCGAAGCCGGGCATAGCGGCGTCCATGTACCGCCCCACCGCCCGGTCCACCAGCTCCTCCAGCTCCTTCTCCCCCACCTGGGCAAAGCCGCCCCGCTCCATCACCGCCCGGGTCACGTGTTCCAGGACGTAGTGGAGGAAGGTCCCCACCTGGGAGGCATCGAAGCCCGCCGGGGTCCGCTCCCTGGCCCGCAGGCCGTACTGCATGAAGTAGGCGAAGTGGCAGGAGTTCACCTTGTCGATGCGGCTGGCCGACATGCGGTAGCTGCGGCCATAGAGCGTCTCCACCGCCGACGGGGAGAGCCGTCCCCGGGTCATCCCGGCGGCCCGCTCCATGGCCTGCAAGACCCCACGCCACCGCTCCTGCTCCGCAAAGTAGCGCCGCAGGGCCCGGCCCCGCCGCCCGCCGGCCAGCTCCAGGGCAGGGACAGGGGCGGTGAGGCGGCTGGGGAGCGCGCCCCGGTCCGTCTCCTCCCGGACAGACGGCAGCAGGGCCCTGATGCGCCCCACCACAAAGGAGGGCCGCAGGGGCGAGCCGGACAGATCCGATGTCGGCCAGGTGACCCACAGGCCGTCCGTGGGCTGAGCCAGGGCGGCGTAGATGTTTTGCAGCTCGATGTGGAACAGCTCCATGCCGCTGGGGGACAGCTCGATCCCCTGCTCCCTCAGCCGCTCCCGGTCCTCCCGGGTGAGCAGGCCCGTCCCGGCCTGGACGGCCGGCAGCACATGGTCGTTTGCCCCCATCAAAAAGAGGTACTTGATCCGGTGGCGGTCATTGCGGGTGATCTGGGTGGCCTGGACCTGGTCCAGGGACACGGGGATGGTGCCCACGTCGTACTGGGTCAGCACCAGCTGAAAGAGCCTCGTAAACTCCTCCGTGTCCACAGGCGCGTCCCCCAGGATGTCCGCAAACTGGTCCATCACACTGCACAGCAGCTCCCACAGCTGGCTGTACTCCCTGGCCCGCTGGAGCTCCCCCAGCTCCTCCAGCCGGTCCGTGCGCTCGGACAGCTGTCTGGACAGCTCCAGCTCCTCCAGAAACGCCCACAGCGCCTCCAGCTTCCCCCTGGCGCCGGGATGCTCCCGCAGTCCCCGGGCCAGACGGCCCAGAGGTCCGCCCACACGGCGGCGCAGGGCGTTGATCTCCGCCAGGGCCTTCCGCTGGGCGTCGGTGAACTCCTCCCGCCAGCCGGCGGGGTTGGCGCTCCAGTCCTCCTCCCTCAGCCACATGGAGCCGTGGACATCCCACTGGATGACGTAGTTCTCCAGGATATCGCACTCCCGGTCCGTCAGCCCCGCCAGCCCGGTTTTCAGCCAGCGGAACATGTCCTCGTACTCACAGCCCCCCGCCACCGCGTCCAGGGCCCCCGCCAGCAGGCTCAGCACCGGCTTCTCCAGCACGTCGCTCCGGCGGCTGAGGTAGACGGGCACGCCGTAGCGCTCAAAGACATTCTCAATGGTGGCCTGATAGTCATCCAGGTTCCGGGCCGCCACGGCGATGTCCCGGAAGCGGCAGGCGCCGCCGCGCACCAGCTCCAGAATTTTGGCCGCCACGTACTCCGTCTCCGTGAACATGCTCTCCGCCTGGCACAGCGTCACGCCGCCGCAGTCCCCCTCCCAGGGCCGGACGGGGCCGAAGAAGCGGTCCGGCAGATACGCCAGCGCGTTCTCCGGCTCCCTGGGGGGCAGGATCTCCGTCTCGCACACCGCGCCGCACGCCGCCGCCAGCCGCTCCAGACGATCCCGGGTGCGTACAGCCTGCTGGAAGATCTCCTGGCCGCTTCCATCCCCCAGGAGCGTGACAGTGACGGAGCGGGCCGTGCGCAGCAGGATGGAGATGAGCTGCATCTCCTGGGCGGTAAAATAGGTGAAGCCGTCCAGGTATACGTCCTTCCCCGCCGCATAGCCGGACTCCTCCAGACGCTCGAGCAGCTTCTCCATCAGATCCCGGTGATCCGCCTCCGGCTGGTGGAGCCGGGCGAGATAGGCGGCGTAAATCAGCGCCAGATCCCGCACCTTCTCCCCGCTGAGCCCCTCCAGCACGGGTACCGCCTCCCCCAGATCCTCCGGACGCACCCGGCAGGCGGTCAGCTCATCGCACAGCGTCACCAGCTCCCGCAGAAAGGGGGCCTTCCGGCTGGGCCGGGCGTACACCGTCAGCTGCGGCGCCGCCTCCTGCAGTGCCAGCTGCATCAGCAGCAACTTCCCCCCCGCGTCCAGCGCACCGTCGGAGAGCCCCCCGGTCACCGCCAGCACCCGGCTGGCCAGCAGCCGCAGGCTGAGCACCTCGGCATACCGCCCGGCGGCGGGACCGCAAACCCGGCAGAGATCCATCTCCGCCTGGTGTGACGCATGCTCCGGGGAGAGCAGCAGCGCCCCCGTCCGCTCCCCCTGCCGCTCAATCCGCTCCAGTACCCGCGCCGACTTTCCCGTGTTGGCAAGCCCCATCCAGATACGCAGCACCGGTCTCTCCTTCTTCTCGTTGTGTTTCATCCTACCCGTTCTCCCCTGCTTCTTTTTCTCTCCCCGCTTAGCGGAAACAGCGGGGCCGGGAAACCGCGCTGGTCTCCCGGCCCTGTTTCATGCGGACGAAAGCGGTCCGCTCACTTGAGAATCAACAGTTCCTTCGGCGCCTGCATGATATCCAAACAGCCGCCCTCTTGCAGGATCAGCACATCCTCAATGCGCACGCCGAACCTGCCGGGGAGGTAGATGCCCGGCTCGGCGGAGATGACGGCATTCACCGGCAGGGGTACGGAGGCCTTCGCTCCCGCGCCGGGGTTCTCGTGGACCTCGATGCCCAGACCGTGGCCGAAGCCGTGGCCGAAGTAGTCGCCGTAGCCCGCGTCGCCGATGACCTTGGCGGCGGCGGCGTGGATCTCCATGCCCTTGACGCCGGCCCTGGCGGCGGCGATACCGGCCTCCTGGGCGGCCAGGACGGTGTGGTAGACCTTGTCCATCTCCTCCGTGACGTGGCCGATGGCCACGGTGCGGGTCATGTCGGAGCAGTAGCCCTCCAGCATACAGCCGAAGTCCATGGTGAGGAAGTCGCCGTCCTCCACGGGCTTTTCGGAGGGCACGCCGTGGGGCATACTGCTGTTGACACCGCTGACCACGATGGGCTCAAAGGACATGCGCTCCGCGCCGTTTGAGAGCATCCGGTACTGGAGGAAGGCGGAGATCTCCTTCTCCGTGCGGCCGGGCTTGATAAACTCCAGGACCTCCTGGAGGGCCTTCTCGGCGATCCGCTGAGCGGCGATGAGGGCGTCCAGCTCGCTCTGATCCTTGACAGCGCGCAGGTTGGTGAGCAGCTGCGCGGCGGGGACCAGCTCCTCGCACGTAAGCTTCTCCTTCCAGGTGTTGTACTCGCCCACGGTGGCATATTGCTCCTCAAAGCCCAGGCGCTTGATGCCGTGCTTGGCGATGACCTCGTTGGCCAGGGCCGAGAGCGGCTTGTCGGTGGTGTTCTGCCCGATCTCCGCCCCCGTGACGGCCTTCCTGGCAGCCTCAATGTAGCGGCTGTCGGTGAAGAAGTAGCTGCCGTCCCGGGTGATGATGGCCATACCCGCACTGGAGCGGAACTGGGCCGCGTACATCCGGTTGGGGGCGCTGGTGACCATCATGGCGTCCAGGCCGTGCTCGTCCAGCTTCTCAGCGATCTTTTGAAATCTGCTCATGGTTACCTTCTCCTTTTCGCGGCCCATTTGAAGGGTCTCTGCAAGCCGTGGAGCACCCGGTTCCACGCCCCCACCGGCCCGCCCAGCGGCTCCACCATCAGCGCCAGCACACCGCTGCGCTTGGCACCCAGCACGTCGGTGAGTAGCTTGTCCCCCAGCATGGCCGTGTGGGCAGGCCCGATCCCTGCCCGGTCCATGGCCTGGTGGTAGCCCCGCACCGCGGGCTTTCCCGCGTGGCCCACATAGGAGATGCCCAGCTCCCCGCAGAACGCCTCCACCCGCCGGGTGGATCGGTTGTTGGAGAGAATGGCGACGGTGACGCCGGCGGCGCGGCACTCCTCCAGCCACCGGCGCAGCTCCCCGTCGGGCCGGGACACGGACCGGGGCGCCAGGGTGTAGTCCAGATCGCACAAAAGCAGGCGCACCCCCCGCTCCCGGAGGAATTGGGGGGTAATCCGGGTATAGCGGTCGAAGACCTGGTCCGGGATGAGGGAAAACGGCATAGCACCCTCCTTGGTCGCATAATCTTAATTCAGGAAGCACTGAATCATCAGTCCTTCCCTGAGTATACCACAACAAAACCGACTACACAAGGGGGAACTGACTGTGCAGATTTATTTGGCCGTCACACCTGACAAACAGCGGGAGGCCGCCCGCTTCACCGAGCGGCTGGCCCACGTGGCCTACCGCATCGGCCGGGACGGCCGCCTGACACGCCAGGCGCTGCTGGCCCGGACCCACGGGGGCATGATGGTCCTGGGGGACCTGGACAGCGGCGCCATCCGCGACACCGCGGCCCTGTGCCGCGACGTGTGGCGTGAGTGCGGCAACCGGGGCTTCGGCGGGGTGCTGGCGGATTTCGAGCAGGGTGCCTCGGCGGACCGGGTCGCCTTTCTGGATGCCTTGAGCCGGGTGCTCAGCCGCAATGGCAAGCAACTGTTTGTTCCAGAGTCCTACGGCGCGAAGCTCCCTCAGGCCCATGTCCTCATCTGCACCGCCCTGTCCGGCGGGGAGCTCCGCCAGCGGCTGGCGGAGGCCGCCCGCACCTTCGGCGGGAAACGGCTGGCACTGGACCTGCAGCGGCTGCGTATGTCCTTCCCCCTCCCCTGCCCCACCGGCGACGGCACGCCCCTGACCGGCGAGGAGCTGGACACTCTCATGGGCCGCAGGCAGCCCGTGGTTTTCTACTCCAACGATCTGTGTGCCAAATACTTCACCGCCACTGAGAACGGTGAGAGCCGCTTCGTCCTCTTTGACGACGCCGGGAGCCTCCAGCGGAAGATCCAGCTGGGCCGGGAGCTGGGCATCGGGACCGGATTCCTTATGTATCCCGAGGTGCAGGATCTGCTGCCCGGCCTCCTCCAGTCCCTCGCCTGAGACGGGGCCGCCTGTCACCCATTGGCTCCCAGGGCGCTGAGGTAGCGCTGCTCCGCGGCCGACCAGTTGATGAGGGAGAACCATGCGTCCACATAGCCCGCCCTGTTGAAGTGATCCATCGTGAGGTACGCGTGCTCCCACATGTCCAGCAGCAGAATGGGGGTCAGGGAGTCCAGACTGATCACCTCGTTGTTCTCGGTGGTCGCGATATGGATGCCCTTATTCCCCTCGGCCGCCAGCCAGACCCACCCGGAGCCGATGATGCTGTCCGCCGCCTCCCGGAGCAGCTGCTGGAAGGCGGGCATGGAGCCGTAGGTAGTGACGATCGCCTCGGTCAGGCGGTTGAAGGGCGGTTGGCCCGCCTTGCAGGAGATGCCGTCGAAGTAGAGCTGGTGGCTGTAGACCGCGCCGGCGGCATTGCGCAGGCGGTCGAGCTGGGCTGTGGGGAGGTTGATGTCCTCGCTGAGCAGCTGTCTCAGGCTCAGCTGGGTCAGCCGGTGGCGGACCACCAGATTGTTCAGCTCGTAGACAGCCTTGGCGTAGAAGTCATCGTGGTGGTAGTACAGGGTGTTGGCGTCGCAGCGGGGCATGAGGGCGACGTAGCTGTAGGGCAGCGGATCGGACTGAAAAGGAAAATAGCGCTCCATACCGGACCTCCTTTTGACTATAGCCCAGTATATGGAGGAGGGCGGCGGCTGTGCGGAGAAAAATTTCGTCTCCTGCGCAACCGGGCGCCCTCCTCCTGCGTCTATATCAGTGAAAGCGGCTTTCGGGTTGCCGGCGGCGATAAGCTGAACACAGTTGAAGCCGAGGCCGGCTACTACGGTGTGCGCTTCAATCTGACAGCTGCCCACGACACGGACGCAGCCCTCGCCCTGGAAACCCTGAAGGAGGTGCTGGACGCCTTCGTGACAGAACCCCAGGCACAATAAGACAGCACCCCGCCGCGAAAAGCGGCGGGGTGCTGTCTTATTGCACGTACCGGCCTCAGGGGCGCAGCTGAATCTCCAGCACGGTGTCTGTTTCGTCCGGCAGAACCGGATCCGGCCCCAGGTTCACAAAGGCCACGTCCGGATAGTCGCTGTGGACCCAGCTGGTGGACAGGGGCGCCTCGGTGCCGTCCGCCAGACGCCGGATAGACAGGATGCTCCCCTTGTCCACGCCGGGCACGGGCAGCGGCCCCAGGGCGTTTTCGTAGACATGGTAGTACAAGGTGTTCCCCCGGCGGGTAAAGCGGCCGAACTCCGGCTTCTCCAGGCCCGCCGGTCCGCAGCCGTAGATGCTCCGGCCGTTGCGCTCCATCCAGCGGCCCATCTCACGCAGAATGTCCAGGGACTGGTCGGGAATGCGGCCCTGGGCGTCCGGGCCCACGTTCAAAATCATATTGCCGCCCTTGCTGACGCACTCCACCAGCTTCTTGATGAGCAGAGAGGCGGGCTTGAAGAAATGATCCGTGGCGCAGTAGCCCCAGTGGTTGTTCATGGTCACGCAGCTCTCCCAGACCAGGGGGCGGCCCTCCGCGTCCCGCAGTCCGCTGGGGGGAATCATGGTTTCCGGCGTGACAAAGTCCCCGTGGTAGGGCGTTGGCCTGCAATCGGCCAGGGAGCCGAAGCCCTCCCCGCTGACCTCCAGGCGGTTGTCGATGATCACGTCCGGCTGGAGGGTGCGCACCATGTCCATCAGCTCCGTGGCCCGCCAGGCCTCGCCCCGCAGGTTGTCGTAGGCGAAGTCGAACCACAGCAGATCCAGCTTGCCGTAGTTGGTGCACAGCTCCCGGATCTGTGCGTGCATGTAGTCCAGATAGCGGTCAAAATTCCGGCCCTCGTTGCCATAGGCGGGGTTGTCCCGCATGGGGTGCTGCCTGTCCCCGAAGTGGGGGAAGTCCGGGTGCCGCCAGTCGATAATGGAAAAGTAGAGCCCCACCCGCAGCCCGAACTCCCGGGCCGCCTCAGTGTACTCCCGGACAAAATCCCGTCCGGCGGGGGTGTTGGTGGACTTGAAGTCCGTATAGGCGCTGTCGTAGAGACAGAAGCCGTCGTGGTGCTTGGCCGTGAGGACCACGTACTGCATCCCCGCCTCCTTGGCCGCCCGCATCCAGGAACGGATGTCACAGGCGCCGGGGTTGAACTCCTGCAGGTAGGGGTCGTACTGCTCATTGGGGATCCGCTCCTCACTGCGCACCCACTCCCCACGGGCGGGAATGGCGTACAGCCCCCAGTGGATGAACATGCCGAAGCGGGCCTGGGTGTACCACGCCATGCGGCGCTCGTAATCCTCACGGGAAAATTGATAAGCCATGTGATTTCCTCCTCCATCTGTTGCGGCGGCCGGGCCTGTCCCTTCCGGCGGTTCCCGCGCCGTTCCCGTATTGTACAGGATTTCCCGCCCGTCTGCAAGCACAACTTTATTGTTCTCCGGCGTCCCGCTCTCCCGCGCCGTTGGTGTCCAAGGTGTCCCGGAACACCACAAAGCGTTCAAAGAGGAACTCCAGCACGAAATTGGCGGCCATGTTCAGGCCCGTCACCAGATACTCGTTCCACCCCACCGTGTCCGCCAGATACCCGCCCAGCCAGGTGGACAGAGGTGTGAACACGCAGTAGAAGCCGAACACCTGCGCCATGGCCTTGGGCACACTGCCTGCGGATCGGAAGGTGTAGCGCCGGTTCAGTGTGAAATTCCACAGCACGGACAGCGTCAGGGCGATGAGGTAGCAGGGCCAGTAGCTCCACTCCGTCAGCTCGTTGAGCAGGGAGAAGGCCGCCAGCTCGACCGCCCCGGCGGAGATGGAGAACAGAAAAAACTTGACCGATCGCAGCAGCTCCGTATGCTTCACCCTATCTGCTCCTTTCCATCACCTGCCGCCGTTGAGCCGGCGGAAGAGGTCCTTGTTGGCGGCGTGGAGCCGCCGGAAGACGGCGTAGCTCCGGTCGTAGACCGCACGGTTGGCAGCGTTGGGCCGGTACGTCCGCTCCACCGGGAGGAACGCGCCCACCTCGTCCAGGCTGGGGATGATCCCCAGTCCCACGCCCATCACAGCCGCCGCGCCCACGGCCCCCGCGTTCTGGGGGCTGGCCGCCACCTCCACGGTCCGGCCGGTGACGTCGGCGAGAATCTGCCCTGTCACCGGGGACAGGGCCCCGCCGCCCGCGAAGCGGATGACCGGAGAGGTGTGCACCCTTTTCGCCTGGCACTCCAGCATCCACCGCAGGTGGAAGCAGATCCCCTCCAGCACCGCCCGGATCATCTCCGTCTTCCCCGTATCCAGGCGGAGATTGAAGAACATCCCGGCCGCCGCCGGGTCCTCAAAGGGACAGCGATTGCCGTGGAGCCAGGGGGTGAAGATGACGCCGCCCGCCCCCGGCGGGCACCCCTCCACCGTCTCGGTCAGATAGTCGTAGAGACTGGCGTACACCGCCTCCGGGCTCTCAGCCACATTCCGCTTCTCCAGGTAGATGCCGATTTCATCCAGGGCGAGGTGGTCCCGGACCCACTCCAGGCACTTTCCCGCAGTCTCCATCTCGGCGAAGTAGTTGTACCGCCCCCGCTGGGCCCCCACGATGGCGGCAATCATGGCGGACACGTCCACCAGCTGCCGGTCCGTCACCGTGGACACCCAGCCGGAGGTCCCGCAGTAGACGTGGGTGCTCCCCACCGCCGAGGCCCCGGCCCCCACGCCGATAAGTGACGCGTCCCCGCCGCCGCCGAAGACCGGCGTACCCGGGCCCAGGCCCAGTTCCGCCGCCGCGCCCTCCGTCAGACCGCCGCCCACCCGGTCTGTAGAGCGGATAACAGGCGGCAAGTGATTACGCTTTACATCAAATAGGGCGCAGAGCTCTCCGCTCCATCCCTCCCGTCCCTTCCGGGTATCAAAGAGGAGTGTAGCATAGGCGGAGTCCTCGGTCATGACGGCCTGCCCGGTACAGCGCAAAAGCAGGTACTCCTTTACATCCAGCCACTTGTCCGCTCGGGCAAAGACCTCCGGCTCGTGGGCCTGGACCCACTTGTACTTCCAAACCGGGTCCTTCACGCTGCTGGGCACCGCCCCCGTGGCCCGCAGGCACCGGAGCAGCTTGACCACGTTGGCGCCGGCCACCTGGGGACCATGGGCCAGGCCCCGCTTCAGCTCCGCCGCCGCCCGCTGGTCCATGTAGCTCATGGCGCGGCGCACCGGTGCGCCGTGCCCGTCCACCAGCACCAGCCCCTGCATCTGGGAGCAAAAGGACAGTGCGGCCACCTCCTCCGGTGCCGCCGCGCATCCGGCAAAGACGGCCCGGGTGGTCCGGCACATGGCGCTCCACCACTCCTCCGGGTCCTGCTCCGCGCCGCCGCCCTCCAGAAGGTACAAACCGTAGCCCGCCTGGGCGCTGGCCAGCAGGGTGATCTCTCTGTCGATGCCGAACAGGCAGGTCTTGACGCCGGTGGTGCCGACATCATAGGCCAGCACATAGCTCATGCTCTCTCCTCCCTTGCCGCAGTTTTTTCGTATGTTTCCCCGTTCCCTCCCTCGCCGCGCCGGTCAATGCTTGGTCATGCGGTGTAACTTGTGACAATGCGGTCGTTACGGTGCTGGGTATATCGGTACAGCGGGGATTCGAACCCCGCCCCGCAGGCGCCCCTGCCCGCGACCACTGTGCGGTGCCATTCTCGACCGCCGGAGATCGCATTCGCCCCGGCGCGGCTACCAATCCGGTATCCATTCTTTTCTTTTTGAAAAAAGAAAAGAATCAAAAGAAAAACTTTGGGGCAAAACTCCGTTTTGCCTATATTTTCCTGGGCAGAACCCCGGAGGATTGAGAAGCAGGAAAACAGCGGCGGGAGGGATCTACCAGCGCGTCATATTTTTTTCAAACTTTTTTGCGTACGACCGCTTTAATTCATCGGCAGAGATCCCGTAGCACAGCATCACATCATTGTAATACATGAGGACATCTGCCATTTCTTCTACCAGATCTTTTCTCAATTCAGCGTCAGAAACAGCTTTTGAGTCCCCGTATTTCTTAACAATATCAATAACTTCCCCAATTTCCCCTATCATCCACAGCAATTTATTTTTTCCGTTTGCGGGTGAAATGGGCTCCCATTTGCCTTTATATTTATCTTGAAGTGCTCTTTGCATTTCCTGCATCTCATTGATGGTAAAATCAGCCATAGACTTCCCTCCTCTTTAAGAGCCTGTTTATAGCAATCCTCGAAAATACCAACAGCAGTTCAGCAAATAGAGACAGCACATGGCGGCGTTTTCCTCCTTGACGGGCGACAGCCCGCCTGTGTCATCATCCTTGCTCTGCGCCGCCTCTATTCACTTCCGTTGCTGGCGTTATTTTTGAGAATTGCTATAATATTATTTCCGAATAAAAACGGGGGCCGTTTTTCTCCGGTTATAGCAGTTCGGTGGTCCAATTGGCCTCCTGGATGGCGTTGTCCACCTCCCGCAGCCGGAGGGAGAGGGCGTCGGCCTTCTTCCGGTACGCCGGGACGGAGACGGCGCTGAGGATCTTGATCTCCGACCGGGTGGCCCGGCGGGCCAGACTGCTGGCGGAGGTCAGAAAGTTGTGATAGGTACCTGCCCGCATCCGCAGGCAGTCCCGCCTCGCCAGCAGCTCTGTCAGGGTGCCCTCCGCCGTCCGGGTCTCGCAGTTGGTCCGGTTGATGCGGGCCATCAGATCCTCCAGCTGCCGGGCACAGCCCTCATACTCCTCCAGCAGTACCACCGGGTCCTCGGCGGGGGACTCCCCCTCCTGTACCGTGGCGTTGTCGTACAGGCGGCTGGCCAGCTGCTCCATCCGCTTTTGCAGGTCCGATCGCAGCTGCAAAGCTTCCGCTAATTTCATGGCAATTCCTCCTGTCTTACTCAGGGCCTGTATTCACAGGCTTTTAACGGCCCGGGTGGCCAAAAAGGACGGGATGTTGTGGTCATGGAGATTCCCGCTGCCGTTGGTGTCCTCATACAGCGCGGCAAGCCGAAAGCCCGCCTCCAGCTGTCCGCCGATCTGCTCCTCCAGCGTGTGGGAAAACTGGATTCCCCAGTCGTTTTTGATGGAGTCGTCGTACATCCTCTTGTCCTTGAGGGGATTGAACGGCAGCGTGTAAATGATCTCTTCCTCATCCTCGCCAAAGACGTAGTTGATGCCCGTGTCCAGGCCGCAGAGCAGTACGCCGCCCTCCTTCAGGACCCGGAAGCACTCCCGGAAAATGGGCCGGACCTCCTCCACATAGCAATTGGATACGGGGTGGAAAATAAGGTCGAACACGCCGTCCGCAAAGGGGAGCGGCTTCGTCATGTCCGCCTGGATGATCTCAATCGGGTATCCCTCCCGCTCCGCCACCATCCGCTCCCGGGCGCACTGTTCGCCGGAGTAGTCCAGCATCGTACAGCGCCCGCCCAGAGCGGAAAAGATGGGCATCTGCTGTCCCCCTCCGCTGGCCAGGCCCAGGATCTTCCTGCCCCGCAGCTCCCCGAACCACTCGTGGGGGACGGGCCTGACCGGCGTCAGGTATACGTCCCATCGGCCCCGTAGGGCGTCGAGGTATGTTTCATGGGAGATGGGCTGCCCCCACTCCCAGTCCTCCCGGCACCACCGGTCAACGGTGCGGGAGTTGATTTCCTGGTACATCATCGCTCATGGCCTCCTCGAATTTCATGGCAGTTCCGCCTCATCCCTGATGTCAATAAACTCCATCTCATCGCCGTCAACACGGCAGACGGTGTGGGTCAAAAACAGCACGTCTCCATCGCTGCGGCGGCTGTCCATCCAGACGTAATAGAGCTTCTTCTCCCCGTCTTCATAGTAACAGTCCGGCACCGGATAGCCTACAAAGGCGGAGTAGCTTGCGCGGGTCTCATCGGTCCAGGAGAGATCCGCCCGTCCCAGCTCCGGGTACCGGGTCTCACGGATGTGGTCCAGTACCTCCTGGGGTGTATGGCAGAGGCTCCCCGTGACATTGTGGTCCTCCTCCCGGTAGGGGGCGTGCTGACGGCCGGGCAGCGGCGGGATGGCGTCCAGCATCAGCGCCTCCTCCAGCGCCCAGGTGTCCGGCGCGTCCTCCAGGAGCCAGGGTCCCGGCAGGTCCAGGACGGCCTGGAACAGCAGGCATTCCCCGCTCTCCCCCACTCCCCTCCGGGTAAACTCCCCGGTGAGCAGGTCGAACCGGTCCTCCAGACTGGTATAGAGGTCCGAGCCCAGCCATTCCCCGTTCCAGTGGGCGAACCTTGTCAGCGCCAGCCCGCCCTCCTGCCAGGTGAAGGTCATCTCCTCATCCCACCTGGTGCCCCACTCCCGGACAATCAGGCCGTTTTCATCAACGGACATACCGTTGTAGGGCTCGGGATTCATGCCGCCCTCGCCGCTCCAGCGCACCACCTTCCGGCTGAGAGGCCCCTGGGTATAGCCCTCGCCGGCCCCCAGCAGAACCATCAGCTCACGGGGCTTGCCGGACCAGTGCTCCGCATCCTCTCCCCCGCTGCGCTCCACCATGAGGACCATATCCTCCAGCCCGTCGCCGTTCAGATCCCCGGCGCACCAGTCCAGCAGCTCGTCCCCCTCCGCCAGCTTGAGCAGGGCGGACGCCTTCCCCGGAAGGGGCTCCTCCCGCATACGGGCGGGGATGGGATCCGCCTCCGGGACAGACTCCGGCGCGGGCCCGGCGGCGGGCGCCGCCTCTCCCCCGCACCCCGCCAGCAGGCAGAGCAGAGCGCAGCATACAGTTATGACAAGCGTTTTCATAAGGAACCTCCTTTTTTCAGCGGTTCCTATTTTCTCAGAGCAATGTATCCGCTTTGCATCCTTGTTGCCGCATTCTGGAAACAGATCCAAGGGTGAAGCAAAGTTTCACGCAAAAGTTTTCCTTTTTTGATACGTTTTCTTTTTCCATTCAAAGAGAGAACGTATGTATGCAGCCTTAAAACAGGGTAATCTGGCTGGTATCCGCCATGCCCGCGAAGGCCCCCAGGGCCTTGAGCTGGTCGATATGGGTTTTAGAGAGCTTATTACAGCACATGGAGAACTCCTCCACGGAGATGAACTCCTTGCCCCTGCGCTTCTCCACGGTGTCCAGCGCCGCCGTCTCCCCCAGTCCCCGCACGGCGGTAAAGGGCGGAATCAGCGCGTCCTCCCCCTTGAGAACAAACCGGGTCGCCTCGGACTCATAGATGCTGATGGGAGCAAACCGGAAGCCCCGGAGGTAGAACTCGTAGCAGACCTCCAGCGTCACCGCCAGATCCTGTTCCACGGCGGTGGCGTCCTTGTTGTTCCAGATCTCCTGCAGCTTTCGCTTCACCGCGTCAAAGCCCGCGCAGCAGTACTCCGCGTCAAAGGCCTTGGCCCGGATGGAGAAAAAGGTGGCGTAAAACGCCAGGGGCCTGTGGACCTTGAACCAGGCGATGCGGAAAGCCATCATCACGTAGGCCACCGCGTGGGCCTTGGGGAACAGGTAGCCGATCTTGGCCAGAGACTCAATGTACCACGCCGGTACGTCGTGCTCCTCCATAGCCTCCCTCCAGCCCTCCTCGAAGCCCCCCTTCTTCACCTTGCCCTTTCGGACCGACTCCATGATTTTGAAGCTCATTTTGGGGTCCAGGCCCTTGGAGATGAGGTACAGCATGATGTCGTCCCGGCACCCCACCGTCTCCGTGACGGAGGCCGTACCGCTGACAATCAGGTCCCGGGCGTTGCCGATCCACACGTCCGTGCCGTGAGAGAAGCCGGACAGGCGCACCAGGGTGTTGAAATCCTTGGGCTGGGTGTCCATAAGCATCTGGCGGGTGAACTTGGTGTTGAACTCCGGGATGGCCACGGCCCCGGTGGGGCCCAGAAGCGGATCATTCTCAAAGCCCAGGGCGCGGCTGGTGGTGAAAAGGCTCATGGTGTCCGGGTCATCCAGGGGGATGGCCCGGGCGTTGACCCCGGTGAGGTCCTCCATCATCCGGACCATGGATGGGTCGTCGTGGCCCAGCATGTCCAGCTTGAGGAGGTTGTCCTCCATGCAGTGGTATTCAAAATGGGTGGTGATGATATCGCTGTCCGCCGCGTCCGCTGGGTGCTGGACCGGGCAGAAGTCCTCCACATCCAGATCGTCCGGCACCACCACCAGGCCGCCGGGGTGCTGTCCAGTGGTGCGCTTGACGCCCACGCAGCCCAGGGCCAGCCGGTTCTCCTCCGCGTGGCCGGGGTTGAGGCCACGGGCCTCCAGATACTTCTTCACATACCCGTAGGCAGTCTTTTCCGCCACCGTACCGATGGTGCCCGCCCGGAACACCTGTGTCTCGCCGAACATCTCAATGGCGTGGCGGTGGGCCCGGGCCTGGTACTCGCCGGAGAAGTTCAGATCGATGTCCGGTACCTTGCCGCCGCCGAAGCCCAGGAAGGTCTCAAAGGGGATGTCGAAGCCGTCCTTGACGTACTTGGTCCCGCACTCCGGGCAGACCTTGTCCGGCATATCCGCCCCGCAGCCGTAGGAGCCGTCCAGGATGAACTCGTTGTGCCTGCACTGGGGACAGCGGTAGTGGGGCGGCAGGGCGTTGACCTCGGTGATGCCGGACATGTAGGCCACAAGGGAGGAGCCCACGGATCCCCGGGAGCCCACCAGGTAGCCGTTTTCCAGCGAGCGCTGGACCAGCTTCTGGGCGGACATGTATACCACGTCGTACTTGCCCAGGATGCCCCCCAGCTCCACGTTCAGCCGGTCCACGATGAGCGCGGGCGGATCATCGCCGTAGAGCTCACGGACCTTGTCCCACACCAGCCGGTTGAGGTCCTCCTCGGAGTTGGCCAGCCGGGGCGGGAACAGCTTGCCCTTTGGCAGCAGATCGAAGGTCTCCACCTGATCGGCAATGGCCCGGGTGTTGGTGACCACCACCTCCATGGCCTTCTCCTCCCCCAGGTAGGAAAATTCCGCCAGCATCTCGTCCGTTGTACGGAAATAGATGGGCAGCTGGGAGTCGCAGTCGGCAAACTTCTTGGTGTCCAGCAGGATGTGGCGGAAGATCTCGTCCTCCGGGTCTAAGAAGTGGACGTCCCCGGTGGCGCACACTGGTTTGCCCAGCTCCTCCCCCAGGCGGACGATGGTGCGGTTGAACTCCCGCAGCTCCTCCTCGTCCCGGGCCTTGCCGTCCTTCTCCCGGAGCATGAAAGCGTTGTTGCAGATGGGCTGGATCTCCAGGTAGTCGTAAAAATCCGCGATGCGCTTCAGCTCCGCCCAGTCCTTGTCCTCGGTCACCGCCTGGAACAGCTCCCCGGCCTCGCAGGCGGAGCCGATGATGAGCCCCTCCCGGTGTTTCACCAGCTCGTCCTTGGGGATCAGGGGAACCCGCTTCAGGTATTTGAGGTTGGAGGCCGACACCAGCTGGTACAGGTTTTTCAGCCCCACCTTGTTTTTCGCGATGAGGATGATGTGCTTGGGCCGCCGGTTGGAGTGCCCCTTCTGCCGCAGGGCCGGCATGGCGGCGTTGACGGCCTGGAGGGAGTGGACGTCCAGCTCCTTCTCCAGCTTTTTGAAAAAGTGGGGCAGAAAGAGGCCGCAGGTGGCCGCGTCGTCGCTGGCCCGGTGGTGCTGGAAGGCGGGGAGCTGCAAGTGCTCGGCCACGATGTCCAGCTTGAATTTGCTCAGCTCCGGCAGGAGGTTCTGCGCCAGAATCAGGGTGTCCACATAGGTGGGGTCGAACTCAAGCCCCGCCCTGCGGCAGCCGGCCCGGATAAAGCCGATGTCAAACTCCGCATTGTGTGCCACCAGGGGCCGGTTCCCCGCGAAGTCCAGAAAGTCCCGCAGGGCCTGGTCCTCCTTGGGCGCGCCTTGGAGCATCTGCTCGGTGATGCCGGTGAGAGCGATGATCTCCGGCGTGAGGTGGCGCTCCGGGTCCACGAAGGTCTGGAAGCGGTCGGTAATTTCCCCGTCCCGGATGACCACCGCGCCGATCTCCGTGATGGCCTCGTGCTTCACCCGCAGGCCGGTGGTTTCGATGTCAAAAGCCACATACTCGTCGGAAAACGCCGCCTCCTGCGTCCCGTGGACCGGGATGCGGTCGTCCAGATTGTTGATGAAGTAGCCCTCCATACCGTAGAGGAGCTTGATATCCTTGGCGGAGTGCCATGCGTCCGGAAAACCCTGGACCACGCCGTGGTCTGTAATGGCGATGGCCGGGTGGCCCCAGGCCTCCGCCCGCTTGACGATATTCCCGTCCGGCCCCGCCTTCGGGCTGAGGGGGGAGAGGGCGTCCATATTGGAGAAGGTGGTGTGGGCGTGGAGCTCCACCCGCTTCACCCCGGCGGTATCCTGGCGCATCTCGTGGGGGTAGGTGGAGATATTCTTGGGATCCAGCAGAACATCGCTGCCGTCCCGGTTGAGCTTGACAAAGCCCTGGACCTTCAGCCACATGCCGGGCTTTATGTCCTTTTTCAGCGCCGCCTTCTCCTCCTTCTGCATATACTTGGTCACCCGCACGGAGGTCTGGAAGTCGGTCATGTCGAAGGTCAGACAGAACACGCCGGGCCGCCGGGTTTCGTAAAGGTCGGCGAAGAACACCTTTCCCGCCACCACCACACCGCCCATCTTGGGGTTGAGCCCGGCCATGGGCTGGACCGCGCCCTTGACGGGTCCGCCCATGATAATCTCCCCGCCCTCACCCCTGGTCTTTCCGGGGGCGGTCTGGGCGGGGGCGGCGATTGTCTGGTGGATGGAAACCTTCTCCAGTGCGTAGGCTGAGGCCACGGCGGCGGAGAGCTCATCCTTCCGCTCCCCCAGATCGGAGCGGACCGTCAGCGCCAGGTGCATGGTCCTCTTCTCCCGCTCTACCTCCACGGCGGTGAGGTGGGCTCCATCCAGGAGGGAGCGCAGGCCCCAGTCCAGGGTGAGGCTGTGGAATAATTCAAAAAATGGGATTTTTTGCGGCATGGCATTATCCATCCTTATGTGCTGCGCCGCTGCGCGGCGCAGGGCGAAATTCTTCTCAGAGCCTGTTTAATATCTCAGCGTGTGCGGATTGGCGAGATAGATTTTTTGCCCTGCAAGGCAAAAAGCCGCAGAAATCCATATCGTGCAATGACCCCATCGAGGGGTCATGCACGATTATTCTGCACAGGCGCTCGATGC
>CAJUQS010000180.1 GCA_910588365.1 uncultured Oscillospiraceae bacterium
AGAGGTAAAAAGGAGGGGAGGAAAAATGACGCGGGGCAAGGCGGAGGATACAGGCGGGCTGACGCCCGCCAAAGACGACAACGCCGCCCCGTATCATTTTGACCGCCGAACTTTACCGATTTTCAAGTGCGTCGACTATATAGGCTGACATCCAGAGAACAGAGCCATACAATTACCCAAGCCGCCAGAGCGGGGGAATCCGGGGGAAGCTGCACGTCCGCGTCCAGCTTCCCCTCAGCTTTTCCCACAGGCGCCCGGGGGATCTCCCCGCCGTCCCCCATTTGTTAACAAAACTTAACAAAATTTGCCGCCCGTTCTCCGTTTACTTTTTCTCCGGCATATGCTATCCTACTTTTACCAGGCCCCGGCAATCCCGCCGGGGGGAGCACGGAACGATTGACGGAGGAACTTGCATATGGAGAAACCTGTTTTGGTCGTCCTGGCTGCCGGCATGGGCAGCCGCTACGGCGGCCTCAAGCAGATGGACCCCGTGGGCGGACACGGACAGAGCATTATCGACTACTCCATCTACGATGCCCGGCGGGCCGGATTCGAGAAGGTTATCTTTATCATCAACCGGGAACTGGAGGCGGACTTCCGGGAGCTGGTGGGCGCGCGCATCGGCCGGGGCATGGACACGGCCTACGCCTTCCAGGAGCTGGAGAGCCTTCCCCGGGGATACCGCGTCCCCCTGGGCCGGAAGAAGCCCTGGGGCACCACCCACGCGGTGCTGGCCGCCCGGGAGCTCATCCACGGGCCCTTTGCGGTCATCAATGCCGACGACTACTACGGCCCGGAGGCCTTCCGTGTCATCTACGACTACCTCGCCCACCACCGGGACCGGCCGGACTGCTTCCAGTATGCCATGGTGGGCTACCGCCTGGGCAAGACCGTCACCGAGCACGGCGGCGTCACCCGGGGCATCTGCCACCTGAGCCCGGACGGGCTGCTGGAGGAGGTGGAGGAGTGCCGGGATATTGAGAAGGACGGCGAGGGCGGACGCTGCCCGGCCGCCGGCGGGAGCGGCTGGCGGACGCTGCCCGGCGACACCCTGGTGAGCATGAACTTCTGGGGCTTTCAGCACAGCTTTCTGGAGGAGTCGCAGGCCCGCCTCCCCCTGTTCCTGGATCGGATTCTGGACGAGGACCCCCTGGGCGGGGAGTGTTATCTGCCCATGATGGTCACGGACATGCTCCGCCGGGGCCGGGCCCAGGTGCGTATGCTCTCCAGCGCCGACAAATGGTACGGTGTCACCTACCGGGAGGACAAGCCCTCGGTGGTCCAGGCCCTGCTGGAAAAAACCCAGGCCGGGCTGTATCCCGAAAACCTCTGGGGGGCAGACTAAGGTTTGAAAAATGTCATCACGTCCAAACGCCAGCCCTTTTTCCGCTGGTTATATTTCCACATTTCAAACGACACCTGCCGTATAACCTCTTAAAACCGAAATTTTCCTGCCGCGCCGGATGCGGCAGAGAAGGGAATGATTCCTCCAATGATTTTTTATTTCTCCGCCACGGGCAACAGCAAATACGCCGCAGAGCGCATTGCCGCCGCCACGGACGACCACCTGATTTTCCTGCGGGACGCGGTGCGCAGCCGCAGCTACCGCTACGACGTCAGCCGTGAGCAGCGCATCGGCTTCGTGGTGCCCACCTATTTCTACGGCCTGCCCAGTATCCTCACCTTCTTTCTGGAGAAGCTGCAGCTGAGCGGGTACCGGGACCAATATGTATACCTGGTGCTCACCTGCGGGGGCAGCACGGGCAACGCGGCGGGACAGATGGCAAAGCTGCTGAAGAAGAAGGACATCGCCCTCTCGGCCCAGTTCGGCGTGCGCATGGTGGACAACTACGTCCCCCTGGGGCAGATCGCGGACGAGGCGAGCGCCGCCCAGAAGCTGGATTTGGCGGAGCTCCCCATTGACGACGCCTGCCGGGCCATCCGGGCCAAGGGCATTGGCGATTACAACCGCTTCCGCGGGGTGGCGGCGGAGCTGTTCACCGCCGTGGCTTACCCCCTCTACGCCCATGGCCGGTCCACCCGGCCCTTTGTGGTGACGGACGAGTGCATCAGCTGCGGGCTGTGCCAGGAGATCTGCCCCTGCGGCGCCATCACCCTGTCCGGCGGGAAACCCGCCTGGACCAAGTCCAAGTGCGTCCACTGCCTGGGGTGCCTCCACCGGTGCCCCACCCAGGCCATTCACTGGAAAAAGGCGGACGAGCACCGGGGCAGGTACTACAATCCCCGGGTGGAGCCCTGAATCCAGCCTGCACAGCGCGGGAGGAGTGTCCGGAATTTGGACACCCCTCCCCTTTTGGTAGTGGCGTCCGGCGGAAAGCCAGGGTAGGATATGGGCAACAACATCCTATCTGCGGAAAGGGGGCCTCCCTACGAGGTCGAAATGGCTGAAATACCTGCCCGCCGGGGTAATGGCGGGGTGCGCGGCGGCATTCCTGCTGCTGGGACGGGACATGCAGCCCGCCGACATCCTGCACTGGTCCCCCGCCAATCCCGCCCTGGCGGCGCTGTTTCTCATCGCCCTGTACGCCTTCAAGAGTATGAGCGTGTTCTTCCCCCTGGTGGTGCTGTATCTGGCCGGAGGTCTGCTGTTTCCCCTGCCGGCGGCCCTGGGGGTGAATCTGGCGGGGCTGGCGGTGTGCGAGGCGCTGCCCTACTGGGCGGGCCGCCTCTCGGCGGCAGACACCCTGGCGCGGCTGGAGCGGAAATATCCCAGGCTGGAGCAGCTGGAGAAGCTGCGGCAGAAGAACAGCTTCCTCTTCGCCGCTCTGGCCCGGGCGGTTGGGGTTCTGCCCGGGGACGTGGTGAGCCTCTACTTCGGGGCGGTGCGCCTGCCCTTCGCGCCCTACCTGGCCGGGAGTCTGCTGGGGCTTTGTCCCACCATGCTTGCGGTGAGTATCATGGGCGCCAGCGCCTCCGATCCCCTCTCCCCGGCCTTCCTGCTGGCGGCGGGGGCGGACGCGCTGATCGCGGCGTTCTCCCTCCTGGCGTGCCGCCGTATGCTGAAAAAAAAACGGCAATCCTGACCCGCTCCCTCTTTTCAAACGCCGTGCCCCGTGGTATACTGGTGGCACGGGGAGGGATGAGATATGAAAATCATTGCCTGCGAGGACTGCGGGAAGCGGTACGACTTTGACAGGGACGACTTTTGCCCCAAGTGCGGCGCGTTCAATCCGCCGGTAAAGACCTGGGGCACGGACGCCCAGGGCAACGTCATCCGGGTGGACGGGGTGAACGAGGCCAACCACGAGAAGTCCTTTGTCCACAGCGAGGTGCACAGGGAGAAGCGGGTCCGGCGGACGGCGGGACTGGACCAGGCGGCCGTCAAAAAGAAAGGGCCTCCCTCCCAGCAGAACGGGACCCAGGCGGGTACAAAATCCCTGCTGCTGGTGATTTTCATCATCGCGGCACTGGTCGTTATCGGCAATATCGTACTGCCATTTCTCGTATACCTGTTGTCAAATCTATTCTTCTAATTTTACAAAAACCGGACGGACTGCCAGAAAGCGGTCCGTCCGGTTTTCTTCTTTTTCGGACATACTATACCGAAAGCGCCATGAAAGTTTTTGTCCTGCCGGACGGGCGATGCGGGACTTCGGTGCGGCGATAGACCCGCATCGCGGCCCTGTAACCGTCATTAAAGTTCTTTTTGATACTTTTTCTTTCAAGAAAAAGTATGATTACCTAATTATAAGGATAGATGCAACATGAAAAAGCTATTTGCGTTCCTGATTCCCTGTCTGCTGCTGTCGGGCTGCGCGGCTCCGGCGCTGGGCGGGGCGGAGATACCTGTGGAGATTCTGGGCGGTCTGGACGAGGCCACGCGGCGGGAGCTGGTGGAGGAGCCCAAATATGTCGCCTTAACCTTTGACGACGGTCCCCGCGCGAGCACCACGTCCCGTCTGCTGGACGGGCTGCTGGAGCGGGGTGTGTCGGCCACATTTTTCGTCATCGGGCAGCAGATCCCGGGCAACGAGGAGCTTCTGCGGCGGATGGCGGCGGAGGGGCACCAGATAGGCAACCACACCTACTCCCATGTGAAGCTGCTCAAGTCGGAAAAGGACGTGGTGGTGCAGGAGATTCAAAAGACGGAGGTACTGCTGCGGGGCGCGGTGGGCGAGGGCAGCTTCTGGCTGCGCCCGCCCTACGGCTACATCGGCGCGGAGCGGGCGGCGCTGGTGAAGACGCCCATGGTGTACTGGACCGTGGACCCCCGGGACTGGGAGCTGCTGGACGCGGGGAAGGTGGCCTGCGCCGTGACGGGCTGCGTCCAGCCCGGGGACGTCATCCTGCTCCACGACTTCTACCCCACCAGCGTGGACGCGGCGCTGCAAATCGTGGACCAGCTCCAGGGGGAGGGGTATACCTTCGTCACGGTGGAGGAGCTGTTCCGCATCCAGGGCGTCACGCCCCAGGCGGGGGTGCTGTACGCCTCGCCGTGCAGGGTGAGGGACCTGGAATAGGGTCAGCCAGCACGTCCGGCGGCGGCCCTTTTCCCACCGCTGGGTATGTTCCCATTTTCAAACAGCCCCTCATCTTTTTGGCACGCAAAAGAGCTGCCCGGATGGTTCCGGGCAGCTCTTGCGCTCGTTATCGGGATTTTACGCGGTGGCGGGCTGCTTGAAGTCGTGGGCTTCCTGGAGCACCATATCCTTCACCTTCATCAGGCGGGTAATGTTGCCGCGCTCGTTCTCGTCCAGCTTCATGGAGATATAGCGGATCTTCTGCTGGAAGTCGGGGATCATGACGTACTCCAGCGCGTTGACGCGCCGGCGGGTCTTCTCAATGTCCTCGGCCAGCAGCTGCATGGTCTTCTCCACCTCGGCCAGCTCCAGCATGTCGCTGAACACGTTGGCCAGGGCCTCCAGGGCGGCGTCCAGCTCGCCGGAGGTCTGGGCGAAGCCGTAGGGGTAGATCTCCGCCGGGTCCTCGTTCTTGGTGTGGAACTCGTAGACCGGCACGTTGACAGACATGATGTTCTGGTACTTCATGTCCAGCTCCACGCTCTGCTTGGGGTAGAGCAGCGCCTGCTCCAGCATCTCCGGGCTCATGAGGGCGGAGGCCACGGTGAAGGCGGCGTTGGCCTTCTCCAGGCCCTCCTCCACCTTCCTGCGCAGCTCCCGGTTGCGCCGGACGATCTCCAGAAACTGCTTCATCAGCTCATCGCGCTTGTCCTTGAGGAGCTTGTGGCCCCGGGTGGCGGTCTTCAGCCGGCCCTTCAGCCGGGTCAGCTCCATTCTGGTCGGGTTTATGGTCTTAGAGGCCATCTGTTCACCTCTTTCCTAAATCATAATCTCTGCAATCGAAACCGCCCGCTCAGGAGTCCTTCTTGGGCAGGTATTTCTCGATCATCTCCGACTTGATACGCTTGAGCTCGCTCTTGGGCAGGATGCTCAGCAGCTCCCAGCCCAGATCCAGGGTCTCGATGACGCTGCGGTTGGTCTCATAGCCCTGGGAGACATAGCGCTTCTCGAACTCATCGGCGAACTTGGCGTACAGCAGGTCCGTGGGGCTCAGGGCCGCCTCGCCCAGGATGGTCATCAGCTCCTTGGCCTCTTTGCCGGAGGCGTAGGCCGCGAACAGCTGGTTCATGGTAGAGGCGTGGTCCTCTCTCGTCTTGCCCACGCCCACGCCCTTGTCCTTCAGACGGCTCAGGCTGGGCAGCACGTCCACGGGGGGATTGATGCCCTTGCGGTAGAGCTCCCGGGAGAGGATGATCTGACCCTCGGTGATGTAACCGGTCAGGTCGGGGATGGGGTGGGTCTTGTCGTCCTCGGGCATGGTGAGGATGGGGATCATGGTGATGGACCCGTCCTTGCCCAGCTGACGGCCGGCCCGCTCGTAGATGGTAGCCAGGTTGGTGTACAGGTAGCCGGGGTAGCCGCGGCGGCCGGGGACTTCCTTCTTGGCGGCGGAAACCTCGCGCAGGGCCTCGGCGTAGTTGGTGATGTCGGTGAGGATGACCAGAACGTGCATCCCCTTGTCAAAGGCCAGGTACTCCGCCGCTGTCAGCGCCATGCGGGGCGTGGCGATACGCTCGACGGCGGGGTCGTCGGCCAGGTTGGTGAAGAGCACGGTACGGTCGATGGCTCCCGTGCGCTTGAACTCGTTGACGAAGTACTCCGACTCCTCGAAGGTGATGCCGATGGCGGCGAAGACCACGGCGAAGTTGGACGCGGAGTCCCCCAGCACCTTGGCCTGGCGGGCAATCTGGGCCGCCAGCTGGGCGTGGGGCAGGCCGGAGCCGGAGAAGATGGGCAGCTTCTGGCCGCGGACCAGGGTGTTCAGTCCGTCGATGGAGCTGACGCCGGTCTGGATGAACTCGTTGGGGTAGTCCCGGGCGGCGGGGTTCATGGGCTGGCCGTTGATGTCCCGGCTGGCCTCGGGCAGGATGGCGGGGCCGCCGTCAATGGGCTGGCCCATGCCGTTGAAGACCCGGCCCAGCATATCGCCGGACACGCCCAGCTCCAGGGGGTGGCCCAGGAAGCGGATCTTGGAGTCCCGCAGGTTGATACCGGCGGAGGGCTCAAAGAGCTGGACCACGGCCTTGTCTCCGTTGACCTCCAGCACCTGGCAGCGGCGGAGGCTGCCGTCCTTCAGCTCGATCTCACCCAGCTCGTCGTAGGTGACGCCCTCGACGTGCTCAACCACCATCAGAGGTCCGGAGATCTCGTGTATGGTACGGTATTCCTTCATCATAAGTCAGCACCTGCTTTCTCCACGATCTCGGCGATCTCCCGCTCCATCTCGTCGGCAATGGCGGCGTACTCCTGGACGTACTTGTCGGCGTCCACGAACTTCGCGCGGCCAATCTTCTCCTTGGCGGGGATGTCCAGCATGGGGGCCAGGGGCGCGCCCTTGGCCACGGCGTCCCGGGCCAGGCGGTCGAAGTCCAGCACCAGTGCCAGCATCCGCATCTGGCGGTCGTGGCTGGAGTAGCTGTCCACGTCCATGAAGGCGTTCTGCTGGAGGAAGTCCTCGCGGACCATCTTGGCGGTCTCCAGGGTGAGCTGGTCGTTGGCGCCAAGGGAGTCCTTACCAACCAGCTGGACGATCTCGTTGAGGTTGTCCTCCTCCTGGAGGATGCTCATGGCCTTGTTCCGGTTCTCGATGAACTGGGGACCCAGGTGCTCGTCGAACCAGGGCTTCATGTTGTCCAGGTAGTTGGAGTAGGAGTTCAGCCAGTTGATGGCGGGGAAGTGGCGGCGGTAGGCCAGGGAGGAGTCCAGGGACCAGAACACCTTGACGATGCGCATGGTGCCCTGGCTGACGGGCTCGGACAGGTCGCCGCCCGGAGGGGACACGGCGCCCACGGCCGTCAGGGAGCCGGTGCGGTCCTCGCTGCCCATGCACTGCACCACGCCGGCCCGCTCATAGAACTGGGCCAGACGGGAAGCCAGGTAGGCGGGGTAGCCCTCCTCGCCGGGCATCTCCTCCAGACGGCCGGACATCTCACGCAGAGCCTCGGCCCAGCGGGAGGTGGAGTCGGCGATAACGGCCACAGCGTAGCCCATGTCGCGGAAGTACTCGGCAATGGTGATGCCGGTGTACACCGACGCCTCACGGGCGGCCACGGGCATGTCGGAGGTGTTGGCGATGAGCACCGTCCGCTTCATCAGCGACTCGCCGGTGCGGGGGTCCTGCAGCTCGGGGAACTCGCGCAGAACGTCGGTCATCTCGTTGCCGCGCTCGCCGCAGCCCACGTAGATGACGATATCCACGTCCGACCACTTGGCCAGCTGGTGCTGCACCACGGTCTTGCCGGAGCCGAAGGGGCCGGGGACGGCGGCGGTGCCGCCCTTGGCGATGGGGAACATGGTGTCGATGATCCGCTGGCCGGACTGGAGGGGCGCCACCGGGTTGTACTTGCGCTTGTAGGGGCGGCCCACGCGGACAGGCCACTTCTGGACCATGGTCAGCTCCACGCTCCCGCCCTTGTCGGTCTTGATCTTGGCGATGACCTCGTCAACAATGTAATTGCCGGGCTTGGCGGTCCACTCCACGGTGCCGCTGATGCCGTTGGGGACCATAATCTTGTGGAGAACGACCTCCGTCTCGGGCACGGTGCCCAGCACGTCGCCGCCCACCACCCGCTCGCCCACCTTGGCAACGGGGGTATAGGCCCACTTCTTCTCCCTGGTCAGGGCGGGGACCTCCACGCCGCGGGCCAGGTTGTTGGACTTGGTCTGCTTGACGATCTCCTCCAGCGGGCGCTGGATGCCGTCGTAGATATTCTCAATGATGCCGGGCCCGAGCTCCACGCTCAGGGGTGCGCCGGTGGTCTCCACCGCCGCGCCGGGGCCCAGGCCGCTGGTCTCCTCGTAGACCTGGATGGAGGCCTGGTCGCCGGTCATGGTCAGAATCTCGCCAATCAGCCGCTGCTCGCCCACGCGGACCACGTCCTGCATGTTGGCGTCAGCAAGGCCGTCGGCCACCACCAGCGGGCCGGAAACCTTGATGATTTTTCCTTGACTCATTCCTTCACTGCCTTCCTTTTCAAAATTAAAGGCTATTGCGGTTGCCGCGCGGCCGCGCGGCAGAGAAAGCTTCTTCTATTCCGAGCACCGGGCCTGCGCGGCCCGGACCCGCGCCCGCTTTTTGTGCGGACAAAAAGCGGGCAAAAAACCGCTTAGGGGCAAGCCCCCCTAAGACCCCCCCGTTTACGGGGGCTTTTCGGACACGCTCCCAGATGAAGAGCCGCGCTGCCCCGTGAACGCGTAGTAAACCCGCTTCGCCCGGCAATCGGGCGCAAGGGTTGGGAACACAGACACCCAACGGCCCGCTGCACTGGCGCAGGGGCAGGATCCCTGACGAATCGTCGCGTAAACGACTCCCCCATTGGGATTCTCAAGGGCCTTTGCCCTTGAGCGCCCTTTTGGTTGCTTTTCCGGCGGGGGAAAAGGTACAGAGCGTCCCCGCCCCGGCTGGGGGCAGAATTATCCGATGTCCGCGCCCACGGCCCGCTCCACGGCGCTCTGCAGCGCCTGGGCGCCCAGGCCCAGGGAGCCGGTCTTGCCGGGGATGAGAATCACCGCGGGGGTGACGCTGGTCTTGTAGCGGGCGATGTCCGCGGGAATGTCGGCGGCCAGCTGCTCGGTGACGTATACAATGGCGTACTCGTCCTTGGCCAGCTGGTGGAGGGTATGGCGCGCCTCGTCGGTGGTCTCCACGAAATACGTGTCCAGCCCCAGGGCCTTGAAGCCCAGGACGCTGTCCCGGTCGCCCAGTACCGCGATCTTATACATAAGCCTCACGCAGCCTTTCCCGGATGGTATCCCCGCCGATGCCAGCCATGCGGCTGGACATGATGATGCGGACCGCCGTAAACTCGATCTCCTTGGCCACCAGGTAGCTGATGACCGCCTCCACGCCGAAGGGCACGCTCTTGGCCCGGGCGGCCACCGCCGTCACCGCGTCGTCGCAGGCCTTCTCGAAGGGGGTGAGGCTGCCGCCCTGGGCCGCCGCAGTCCCCAGCTCCGCCGCGCCGCGCAGCTCCGTGGGCCGGTAGAGCTCCTCCAGGCTGCCGCTGAGGGCGGCCGCCTGGACGCTGTCGGGGCTGATGGTGCCCCCCTCCACCAGAACGCGCCTGAGCAGGTCCGCACCCTTCTTCATGCGCAGGGTGCGCACCGCGCCGCGCAGGTTGGCCGCGTCAATGGCGGCCTGCACATAGCGGGTCAGGAAGGCGCTGCCCGTGGCCCGGGCGGCGCTGAGCATCTCCCCGTAGTAGGCCCGGTCCAGCACGAAGTCGCTCAGCTGGGGGTCGCCGGTGGCGGCCAGCACCTCGCCGGCCTCGACAGCGGCCCGGCGCAGGGCCTCGGGCAGGGAGCCGTAGTCCCCCTCCGTCACCGCCCGGCGCATCTCCTCCGCGCCCACGCGGCCCGCGTCCAGCAGAAGCCTTCCGCCGTCCACGCCCACGGCCCGGGCCTTCAGCAGGGTCTTGAGGTTGTGGTAGTCGTACTTGACCTTGAACACATCCACCACCGCCTTGTCGGGTACGAAGCGGTACAGGTCCTGGAACAGCTTCTCCTGCTCCTGGGCCAGCACCGCGCTCAGCTCCCGGTCGCTGAGGCTGGAGAACTCGCCGTAGCCAATCTCGGTGAGCACCTTGGCCGCGTCCTCCGCCGTGGGCGCCTCAATCATGCGCTCCATGCGGGCGGCGGTGAGCAGATCGCGCTCCCGGCTGTGCAGGTAGGTGGAAATAAACAGATAATCGGTATCCTTTACTTTCTTTGCCAAAGCCATCCTCCTTTCTTGCAGTTGCATTCATTGGATTGGCTTTAAGCGAACAGGATGGCGGCAACCTCCGCCGTCATCTCCTCGCGGAGGACCCGCAGCTCCGTTTCAAACGCGCAGTTGACCTCCACGTTCCCGTCCCGCAGGGTGAGGCCGCCCTCCATCTCCCGGGTCTCCCCGGCGAGGGTGAGCATGGCCGTCCCCTGGAGGAGGGCGCTGGCGCCGGTGACCGCCTTGGACAGGAGCTTGCCTGCCTTGCCGCCCTTGGCCGCCGCCTTGGAGGCCGCCTCGGGAGCCGCGGCCTCGGCCAGCAGGGCGTTGGCCTTCGCCGTCACCTGCTCGCCCACACGCTTGCGGTCTTTGGCGTTGAGCAGGATCTCCTCCCGGCCGGTCTTGGCCGCGCGCACCGCCATGCGGGCCAGAAGGTCCGCGTACTGGTCGTCGGGCAGCTTCAGAAGCTGCTTCTTCGCCCGGTTGAATGCCTCGTCCAGGCAGGCCTGCTTGGCGGCCAGCATCTGCTTTTTCGCCTCCATGCGGGCCGCGCTCTCCAGGCGCTCTGCCTGGCGCCTGGCGGCCTCCCGGCCGGCCTCGGCGGCCGCCTTGGCCTCCGCGTCGGCCTTCCCCTGGTACTCGGTGCGCAGGCCGGCAGCCTTCTCCTCCGCCTCGCGGAGGATTTTGCCCACCTCGGCCTTGGTGTCGGTCTCGATGCGCGCGGTGATTTTTTCAATTCCGTTCATATCGAATCCCCTTTTCTTACGGGATGATTACAGCTGGAGCAGCATCAGCATGGAAGCAAGCAGAGACAGAATGGCGTAGAACTCAACGATACCGCAGAGGATCAGGCCCTTGGACCAGTCGTCGGGCTTCTTGGCCAGGATGTTGATGGAGCCGGCGGCCACGCGGCCCTGGGCGATGGCGGACAGCAGGCCGCCGATGGCCATGGGCATACAGGCGGCGAAGTAGGCCAGACCCTGCTGGACGGTCATGGAGCCGGCCACGGCGGCGGCGTTGCCCATGAAGTTCATGCGGATGAGGGCGAAGAACCAGACGACCATGCCGTACAGGCCCTGGGTACCGGGGAGCAGCTGCAGGACCATGACCTTACCGGACTTGGAGGGGTCCTCGCACAGAAGGCCGGTACCGGCCTCGCCGGCGATGCCGGTGCCCTTGGCGGAGCCAACGCAGCTCAGGCCGACTGCCAGGCCGGAGCCCAGCAGAGCCAGCGCCAGGCCGCCGAAAGAATCAAGAAAACCGTTCATAGTAATTTCCTCCTTATTCCTTTTCGATGTCTACGTATTTGGTGTTGATATTCAAGGGACGGAAGGGCTTGCCGCCGTCCTCATAGAACCGGCCGAAGAATTCCAGGCACTGCAGGCGCATGTCGTGGACGAAGCAGCCCAGGATGTTCAGCGCGAAGTTCAGCGCGTTGCCGATCATGGCGATGATGAAGAAGGTGAAGATGTTGCCGGTGATTGCGCCCAGCTTGTTGAACACCTGGGCCACCACCGCGCCGGCCAGCATCAGGGCCATGAGGCGGGAGTAGGACATGATGTCGCTGAAATAACCGGTGATGTTGTTATAGAGTGAGCCGAAAATGCCCATCACCTTGCCGACGACGCCCTGCTTGCCATAGCCCTGGGTCAGCACCAGGATGACCAGGATGGCGATGATCATGGGCGTCACCAGCCCGGTGGCGGCGGCCGCGCCGGCGCAGGCGAACACGGCGAACCACGCGCCCTCGTTGCAGATGGCCGCCATGGTCTCGCCCCGCTTGATCTGCTTGTACATGCTCACGCCCATGCCGGTGAAAATCTGGATGACGCCCAGAACCAGCGAGCCCATCAGGACTGCCAGCGCGTCGTCCAGCGGGGAGAACAGGGACCACAGGGGGACGCTCTCGGGATCCACGCCGGTGAGGATGCCCCGCATCTGGGGGATCAGATCCCCGAAGAAGCCGCCGGTCAGCGCGCCCCAGATAAAGGTGCTGATGCCGCACAGGCCCATCAGGGGGATCATGTAGCGCATGGTCGCGCCGTTGGGCTTCGCCTTCTTCATGATGACCGCGGAGAGGATCATCATGATGAGGCCGTAGCCCATATCCGCCATCATCATGCCGTAAAACAGGATGAAGAACGGCGCCATCAGGGGGTTGGGGTCCACGGAGCCGTAGGCCGGCAGGGAGTACATGTCCGTGACCATGTTCATCGGGCGCACCAGCTTGCCGTTTCGCAGCTCCACCGGCACGTCGGGGTATTCCTCCTCCTTGGGGTCCTCCAGCTCATAGGCGCAGTCGAATTTCGCCAGGGCCCGCTCCAGCTCGGGGATCTCCGGCTGGGAGGCCCAGCCGTCCAGGAACAGGATGGAGCCGCCGGAGAGCAGGCGCTCCTTGGCGCTCTCGGTGGCCACGATCTGCTCCACCCGGTCCGTACCGGCCTTCAGCTCGTCCAGGCACCCGCCCATCTTCCGGATGGCCTCGATCTCCTTCTCCCGCCGGGACTGGATGCCGGACAGCTCCCGGTCCAGCGCCTGGATGTTCTCCTTGACCGTGCCGGTCAGATCCTTGAGCTGGGCGAAGCTGAAGCCGAACGCGCGCAGCGCGTCCAGCACCTCCTGGCGGCACCCGTTGTGCACGAGAATCTCCAGGTACTTCTGCTCCCGGTCAGAGGACAGCTCGCGCACGGACGCCTGACCCGCGGCCTCCGCCGCGCCGGCCAGGGCGTGGAAGTCCGCCGTGCTGGGAACGGTGCCCAGCAGCACGGACGTCTGGGCGGTGCCCTTCACCTCCAGGGGCACGTCGTACACGGACCAGGGCGCCAGGGCCTGCTGGTCGGCGTGGAGGCGGGCCTCCTGGGCGCTCAGCTGCCCCACCGTGCGGGCGTGGCCGTTGATCGCCGCCGCCTTCTCCAGGACCGCGCGGCGCGCCTCCCGGTCCAGCAGGTCGGACTCCTTCAGTCGCGCCCTCTGCGCAAACAAGCTCCCCTTCAGGGGAGCGTACTGGCGCAGCACCTCGATGGCGTGCTGCAGCTCGGTCAGATCCGCCCTGGCGTCCGCGAGGGCGGAGGTTTCCCGGTGCAGCAGGGAGGCGTACGCCTCGTCGGCCAGGTACTCCGTGGGCTCCCGGAGCTCCACACAGCCCACATGAAGCAGGCTCGACAGCAGCGCGTCCCTGTCCTCGGCAAGGGCGATGAGCCGGACCCGTTTCATCTTGGTAATGGCCATTTAACTCTCTACCACCCTTCCTAAGATCGCCTGCGCCGCTTTATCCATGCGCTTTTCCGCATCGGATTTCAGCTTCGCGCAGTCCTTCGCCGCCTGGGCGAGGATCTCCTCTCGCCGGACGGCGGCCTGTTCCTCCGCCTTCTTCATGGCGGCGGCAGCCTCCCCGGCGGACTTCTCCCTGCCCTTCTGAAGCAGGGCGCGTCCCTCCCGCTCGGCGTCCGCAAGCAGTTTCTGCGCCTGTGCCTTGGCGTCTGCCTTGGCGCGCTCCATGCCGTCCTCCACCGCGCGGATTTTCGTTATGGCTTCCAGTGACATTCTCTCACCCCTTTTCGATTGATCTACTCGGGAAATTCTCCCTTTCTACCTCGTTTTGAACCTGGATTGTTCTCTCATTCCCACCAGATTTCTCCGATAGAAAAGGTGTTAAACAGTATAGCACAATCCTCCCAGCGGTTCCAGTAATTTTCTCAAGAAAACTTCGGTTCAGCGAAAGTATCTATTTGACCGGTGAAACAGCCCCCGTTTTTGTCTATTATGCCTATTCCGACAAATAAGTTCCCATCTCGTCACAAAATCGAGGAAGACCGCCGGATTCCTCCGCGGTCTTCCCCGAATCGTTCATTTTATCCCGCCTGGACGCACCAGTTTCCCTCCACGGCGGCGGCCGTCAGCGGCACCAGCGCGGGGACCGCCCCCCCGGCCGCGAACGCGGCCAGCCGGGCCTGGGCGGCGGCCGGGTCAGCCGTGGCCACGTAGACCGCGTCCACCAGCGGCAGCATGGCCGCCAGGCTCTGGCCGGACTCCTCGTCGGCCCCGGTCTGAAGCAGCTCCTCCGTCACCAGCAGGCTCAGCCGGGTGCCGTAGGGCTCCAGGGCATCCCGCAGCTGCTGGAGCAGCAGGGTCAGGGCCTCGGTCTTGCCCATGGTGTTGCCGGAGTAGTCGATCTTTTGCAGCTTTCCCTCCGCGGGGTAGGCGAATTCCTCCAGAAGAATCTCGTCAAAGCCCAGCTGGGCGCACTCCATGGCCAGGCCGATGACATAGCTCCTGGCCAGCTCCTTGGACGGGTCCAGCCAGTGATAGGAGTGGCTGTCATACCAGACGTAGCCGTTGCGCTGGCAGACGGCGGCCTCCTTCATGTTGGCGAAGGCGTAGTAGCTGTCGTGGAGGGCGTTGAAGCGGGCCACGGCCACCGTCCCCTCCTGGGCGCACAGGGCCGAGACCGTCTCCGCCGCCGCCGCGTCCGCGGCCACCGCCTTCTGCAGGGCCGCGCCGGAGGCGTAGCGCACCAGGCCCGTATTGTCCCGCACCTGCCACAGGAAGCCGTTGGCCGAGAACGCGGCCAGCTGGGCCGACAGCGCGGCGGCGTCCGCCGGCAGCGCCGCCAGCTCCACCAGATGGCGCTCGCCGTACACGTCCGCCGGGGGCTCCGGTTCCGCCTCCGGCTCCGGCGGCTGCACCGGCTCCCCGGGGGCGTCCACCACCACGTTCACTGCCGGCTCCTGCTCGTCCTCCTCCTCAGGCGCCGCGGCCGCCGGACGGGGCGGGACCGGCAGGTCAACCCGCCCCACCAGGGGCAGCTCCAGGTACATCCCGCCGTCGTATGTGTAGGAAATATATCGCTGTATCACCAAAAATCCACAGGCAGCCACCAGAATGACGGCCAGCAGGATAATCAGCAGGCGCGTACCCGCCGAATGCCGGCCCCGGTAGCTCTGGTATCCCTTTGCCACAGGCGTTCCTCTTTTCTTCGTCTGTATTGTATATGGATATGCTTCTTCTCCTTACCATACCACATTTGCCCGGGAACATGCAACAGTATTTTGGAAATTTTGCGTCAATTCCCCACTATTTTCCCCGTTTGCCCCCGCAGTCCGCCGCCAGGGATGCAGAGCGTCCCCGGCGGAAGATTCTAACGGTGCATCCCGTCCACGATGCGCTTCGAGTATTCGATAAACTGCCCCACCACGGGCGTGGCCTCGGCCAGCGAGGGGACGGCGATGCCGATGTGCCGGCTGGCCGGCGGGTCCAGGGGCAGGGCCCGCACGTTGTCCCGCCGCCCCTGCAGCACCAGCTGGGAGAGGATGCTCACCCCCAGGCCGTGCTCCACCATGGAGAGGATGGCCGCGTCCTCCACGGCGGTGTTGCTGCGGATGTCCGGCCGCACGAGCTGGGCCTCGAACACGCCCAGGATGTCCAGATCAAAGCCCAGGGAGGGCATGAGGAACTCCCGGCCGCCGAAGGCCTCCACCGGGAAGCTCGCCCCCTCCCCCGCCGGGTCGTCCGGGGGCAGGATGGCCAGCAGCGGGTCGTCCCACAGCGGCACCCAGTCGTAGCGCCCCCGGTCCTGGCGGCTGGCGAAGCTGAGATCCACCTTGTCCTCCCGGATCCAGCGGTACATCTCGTCCACGCTGCCCATGCGGATGTCCACGGACACGTCCGGGAACTCCCAGCGGAACTGCTGGACAATGGTGGGCAGCCAGTGCATGCAGATGCTGGAGTAGGCCGCCACCCGCACACTCTCCCGCTTGAGGCTTCCCTGGGCGGCAATCTGGCCCTCCAGCCGCCGGTTGGCCTCCACCAGCTCTCGGATGGCCGGCAGCAGCCGCTCCCCGGCGGCGGTGAGGCGCACCCCGTACCGGTCCCGGAGCAGCAGGGGGAAGCCCACCTCCCGCTCCAGGCCGTTCATCATGTGGGTCAGCCCCGACTGGGTAGCGCCCAGCCGGGCCGCCGCCCGGGTGAAGCTGCCCAACTCCACCGCGGCCAGCAGGGCCTCCCACTTCTTCGTCTCCACGGCTACAGGGGGTTGGCCTCAATCCAGCCGGAGATGGCCTCCCCAATCTCCCGGATGGCGCCGGGGGCGTAGGGCAGGCGCAGCCCGGCGGACGCCACCAGATCCCGGAACGTAGCGGTCCCGCCGGCGTCCACGAAGCGCAGGTAGCGCGCCCAGGCGTCCTGCCGGTCCGCCATGGAGGCCAGCCAGAACTGGAAGGCCACCGTCTGCGCCATGCAGTAGTCGATATAGTAGAAGGGGTAGAGGTAGATGTGCAGCTGGCGCTGCCAGCCGGCCCCCCGGCTGTAGAAGGGCAGGTCCTCGAAGTCGATCCACGGCCGGTACTTCCCCTCCAGCTCCAGCCACACCGCGTTGCGCTGGGCGGGGGTCAGCTCCGGGTTTTCGTACATCCGGTGCTGGAACTCGTCCACCATGCAGCCGTAGGGGATGAAGATGAGGGAGTCCTCGCAGTGGCCGATCTCGTACTTCCTTGTCCGATCGCCGAAGAACTTCCCGTGCCAGGGGGCGGTGAGAAACTCCATGGACATGGAGTGGGTCTCGCAGCCCTCCATGGTGGGACTGCGCAGGGCGGACAGGCAGTCCCGGCGCATGGCCCGGTAGTCGGCGAAGGCGTGGCCCGCCTCGTGGGTGAGCACGTCCACGTCGCCGCTGGTGCCGTTGAAGTTGGAGAAAATGAAGGGGGCCTTGTACAAAGGCAGGCCGGTACAGTAGCCGCCGGGGGCCTTGCCCTCCTTGCTGAGCACGTCCAGCAGCTCCCCGTCGTAGAGGAAGTCCACAAACTCCGCCGTCTCGGGGCTGAGCTGGCGGTACATCTCCCGGCCGGCGGCCAGGATGTCCTCCGCCGTGCCCTGGGGGTCGGCGTTTCCGTCGGGGAAGAGGAGCAGATCGTCGTAGAACTTCAGCTTGTCCACGCCCAGGCGCCGCTCCTGGTCCCCCTTTACCTTTGCCACGATAGGCACCAGATCCGAGGCGATCTGATCCCGGAAGGCGGCGGCCTCCGCCGGCCCCCAGCAGTTGCGGCCCAGGCGGTCGTAGCCCAGGGGCAGGTAGTTGTCATACCCCATGGCCCTGCCCTGGGCGGTGCGGTTTTTCACCAGCTTGTCGTAGAGCTGGTCCAGCTCCTCCTGGTGCCGGTCAAACCAGCCGCCCTCGGCCGCGAAGGCGGCCCGGCGCACGGCCCGGTCCGGGCTCTGCTTGTAGGGCCCCAGCCTGGGCAGGGGCAGGTACTCCCCCTCCCACTCCACCAGGGCGGAGGCGTAGAGCTTCTGGTACTCGCTCTGCAGGCGGTTCTCCTCCTGCATGAGATCCATAATCTCCGGCTTCATGGTCCGCACGCTGATCTCCAGATTGGTGAAGAGCAGCTTCCCCAGCTTCTCCTCCAGCTCCGGGCGGAACTTCGAGCGCAGCAGCGCCAGGTCGATCTTCTGGCTCAGCTCCTGGAGGGCGGGGCCAATCTCGTCGGCGAAGTCGTTCTCCTTCTCATAGAAGGCGTCCTTTGTATTGATGGTGTGGCGCACATAGGCCAGGGTGCAGGCGGTGTCCACCGCCTTTTTCTGCTCCTCGTAGTCCATGTAGGCGGCCAGCTGCTCCGCCGCCGAGGCGGCGGACTCCATCCGCTCCAGGACGGCGGCGGAGTCTTTTTTGATTTGCTCCAGGTCGGGCCTTGTATAAGGCATATCTTGGAATTTCATAGATCGTTCTCCTTAGAGATAGTTCTGTCCGTTTGTGCGTACATGGCGGGGCCTCCCCGGCCCCGTACCCCGGGTGCCTTTTTGTACGGACAAAAAGGCACCGAAAAGCCGCTCAAGGGGTCCCCCCTTGAGAATCCCCAATTTGGGTTTTGTTTACGCGACGATTCGTCAAGGACCCGGCCTCTGCGCGGGTGCTATGGGCCGTCGTTGGTTGTTTCTCCCAACCCTACGCCCTATGGAGAGGCGAAGCGGTGGGGGAGTGCTCTGCAAATTCTGCTGCGCAGCGATTCGGAGGCAATACGGCAGGAATCTACAACAAATCAGAGCGCCTTGAGCACCGCCAGCAGGTAGGCCCACGTCCTCTGGAGGGAGGCAATGGACATCCGCTCCCTGGTGCTGTGAATCTCAACCAGGTCCGGCCCCAGGGAGACGGCGTCCAGCCCGGGCACCTTCTCCATGAGGATGCCGCACTCCAGGCCCGCGTGGACGGTCTCCACCACCGGGTCCTTGCCGTACTGGTCACGGAACACCCGCACCATCACGTCCCGCAGGGCGGACTCCCTCCTGTACTCCCAGGGGGGATAGTCCCCGTGCTGGTCGTAGTTCCCGCCGTTGGCGGCGGCCAGCGCCCGCAGGTTATCCGCCATCTGCGCCTTCTCCGCCGCCACGGAGCTGCGGATGCAGAAGGTCAGACGCACCGCGCCCTCCTCCAGCCGCAGGCACCCCAGATTCAGGGAGGTCTGCACCTGTCCGGGCAGGTCCGGGTTCATCGCCAGGATGCCGTTGGGGGCGTCCTGGACGAGCTTGACCACCTTGCCGCTATCCTGGAGGGAGAGGGCGTTTGCGCCGCCGTCCTCCGCCGTCCAGGTGAAGGCGAAGCCCGGGTCCCTGGTCCACTCGCCCCTGGCCTTCTCCGCCCAGGCCTCCGCCCTGGCCTTCAGCGCCGCCTCCTCGCCGGCGGGCACCAGAATCACCGCGCGGGCGCTGTTGGGGATGGCGTTGTCCTGCTCGCCGCCGTGGACGGACACCAGGCGGGCGCCCTCCAGCTCGGACAGGCACTGGCCCAGCAGCTTGTTGGCGTTGGCAAAGCCCATGTGGATGGCCGTGCCGGAGTGTCCGCCGGAGAGGCCCTCCAGGCAGAGGGCGCACACACGGCCCCGGGCCGCCTCCACGGGCAGGCTGACCTTGATGTCGCACCGTGCGCCGCCGGCGCAGCCCACCGTGAGCACGCCCTCGGCCTCGGAGTCGATGTTCAGCAGGTACCGGCTCTTCAGATCCGATCCGTCCAGGGCGATGGCCCCGGGCATCCCGACCTCCTCGTCCACGGTGAACACCGCCTCCAGGGGGGGATGGGGGATGGCGTCATCGTCCAGCACGGCCATGGCCATGGCCACGGCGATGCCGTCGTCCCCGCCCAGGCTGGTGCCCCGGGCCTTGACCCAGTCGCCGTCCACATAGAGGTCCAGGGGGTCCCTGGCGAAGTCGTGGCCCAGGCCGTTCTCCTGGACGCACACCATGTCCAGGTGGCCCTGGAGCATCACCACAGGGTGGTCCTCATAGCCGGGGGAGGCCTCCTTCCAGATGACCACGTTGCCCAGCTCGTCCCGGCGGTGGCGGAGGTTCCTGTCCTCGGCGAACTTCAGCGCCCAGGCGGTGGCGGCGGCGGTGTTCCCCGATCCGTGGGGTATGCGGCAGAGCTCCTCGAAAAAGCGCAGTACGTTCTTCGGCTCCACATTGGCCAGCACTCTGTTCTCCATGTTGTGTTCCTCACTTTCTATTTTCAATTATTCACGCGAAACTCCGTTGTCCTGCCGGACGGGCAATGCGAGTCTCGGCTGCGCTTCCCGGCAAAGTTCCCCGCCCGGTTCGCGCTGCCGTGCAGCCCTTGGCCCCAGTCCTGCCGGACGGGCAATGCGCTCTACAGTGCGGCAATCAGCCAGGCTCCCCGCCCGGTAACGGACAATACAGTAAAGTTCTTTTTTGATTCTTTTTTCTTTCAAGAAAAAAGAATGGCTGCCTTCGCCCGCCCTACAGCAGCGCCACGCCGGCTTTGGCGCAGGCGTCCTGGGTCTGCCGGTCCCAGAGGCTGACCTGGACCTCGCCGATATGGCAGCAGCCGATCATCAGCATACACAGGCGGCTCTGGCCGATGCCGCCGCCCATGGTGAGGGGCAGCTGCCCGTCCAGGAGCATTTTGTGAAAGGAGAGCTCCCGGCGGTCCTCGCAGCCAGCCAGGGTGAGCTGGCGGTCCAGGCTCTCCTCGTCCACGCGGATGCCCATGGAGCTGATTTCCAGGGCCCGGTCCAGCAGGCCGTCCCACATGAGGATGTCGCCGTTGAGCTCCCAGTCGTCGTAATCCGGGGCGCGGCCGTCGTGCTTCTGTCCGCTTCTGAGGGTCTTGCCGATCTGCATGAGGAAGACGGTCCTGTGCCCGTCGCGCATGAAAGCGGTCTCCCGCTCCGAGGGGGAGAGGCCGGGATAGCGGTCCTCCAGCTCCTGGGTGGTGAGGAAGGTGACGTCCCGATCCAGCTTCACGTTCAGCTGGGGGAAGGCCCGGCGCAGGGTGTCGCAGGTGTCGCACACCGCGCCCACAATGGAGCGGACGGTGTACTTGAGGTACTCCGCCGTCCGGTCCTCCCGGGTGATGACCTTCTCCCAGTCCCACTGGTCCACGTAGACGGAGTGGATGTTGTCCAGGCTCTCGTCCCGGCGGATGGCGTTCATGTCGGTGTACAGGCCGTTGCCGGGATAGAAGCCGTAGCGCTTGAGGGCCAGGCGCTTCCACTTGGCCAGGGAGTGGACCACCTCGCCGGCGGCGCCGGCCACCGCCGGGATGTCGAAGGCCACGGGCCGCTCCACGCCGTTGAGGTTGTCGTTGAGGCCGGAGTTCTTGTCCACGAACAGCGGCGCGGACACCCGGCGCAGGTTCAGGGCAAACTTCAGATTCTCCTGGAAGCTGCTTTTGACGAACTCGATGGCCCGCTGCATGTCGTAGCCGTAGAGCGGGGTGCGGTAGCCCTGGGGAATATAGCAGTTGTTCATTCTCTTGCTCCTCCTTGAATGGATAATCACAGCAGTTCTTATGATACACCATAATCCGGAAAAATGCACGAAAAATTTCGCCGCGACCACTCAGGGCTTGTTTGAAAAATGGCAACACGCCCAAAGAGCGGCTCTTTTGCCGGCGCCATTCGGTGAAGCGTCCCCGTCAGACATCTCCAGATGGTCCAGAGTAAAAGCCCTTGTGCCGCAACGGTTTGCGTTACTCTGGACCACTTAGCGCCTCTCTGACGGGGGAACCGGCCCCGGCGGAAGAGAGCCGGCGGCGCGGACGCTTCGCTTGTCCGGTTTCTTCCTGACATCCGCCCCCTCTCTCCCCGCCTCCCAACCGCAAAGAGCGCACAGCGAAACCCCGCTGTGCGCCCCCCGGAAAGCCGCGGGATGGATGCCCCCGCGTTTTAGAGCCTGTGCCAATCGGTGACGGCATGCAGATTGGTCCAGCTTATTTCCCGATTTTTTTACTGCACGCAATCGCCATGGAGCCCGCGCCGATATGGCAGGCCACGCTCAGCGACAGCCTGTCCATCCACACGTCGTACCCGGGGAAGCGGCCCTCAATCTCCCGCTTCCACTCCCGGGCTTCCTCGTCGGAGCAGGTGTAGGCCCCGCTCAGATGGACCGCCCTGCCGGCAAAGCGGCCGTTCAGATCCTTCTCCATGGCGTCCAGCATGGTCTTCTTGGCGCTCTTCCAGCCCCGGGCCTTGGCGAAGGCGTCCAGCTTCGCCCCCTGGATCTGGAGCACGGGCTTGATTTGCAGCACCGTGCCGATGGCCGCGCCCGCCGGGGTGACCCGGCCGCCCTTCTTCAGGTACTTCAGGGTGTCCACGGTGATGTAGATGCTGGCCTCCAGCCGCTCCCGCATCAGCTCGTCACGGATCTCCCGGGCGCCCAGCCCGGCCCCGGCCAGCTCAACGGCATCCAGCACGGACTGGCGCTGGGTGACGGAGATGCGCTGGTTGTCCACCACGAACACCCGGTCCGCGTAGTCGCCGGCCGCCAGCATCATCGCCATCTCGCACGAGCCGCTCAGGCCGCTGGACATGGGGATGTGGACAATCTGGTCATAGCTCTCCAGCAGCTCGTCCCACAGCCCGGTCACGTCCGCGGGCGTGGGCTGGGATGTGGAGATGTCGGCGTCCTGGGCCAGCTTTTGGTAAAACGCCTCCTGGGTGAGGGTGATGTCCTCAAAGTACAGCTTCTCGTCAATATAGAAGGGCATCGGCAGTACGCGGATCCCCAGCTCTGCCGCGGCCTTCTGGGTGATGCCGCTGTTGCTGTCCGTAACAATCGCTACGTTTGCCATGTATACAATCCTCTCTTATTTGGTTGAAGTTTTGCGCCTCGCGGCACATCACTCGCCGCCGCTCAGCGCGCTGCCGTCCGGCAGGAGGAACAGCCCCTCCTCCACGGCGGCGGTGTCCGGCGTTCCGGCGGAGAAGCGGTAGACCAGCTCCCGGTCCCAGATCCGCTCCGCCGCGTACAGAAGGCCGCTGTCCACGCTGATCCAGTAGCGGTCCGCGTAGCCCGCGCCGTCCGGCAGCGTCTCCACGTAGAGGCACCAGGCCCCGTCCTTCTCCCGGTAGTCCGCCCCGGCGATCCGCTCCACGGGCAGATCCCGCACCGTCTCATAGGAGAGCGTCCTGGCCGCCAGATCCGCGTTGAGCTGGGGCGTGCGCAGGACGGCCCACTCCGTCTCGTCGTCGTACCACACGCCGGCCATGCCGCCGGAAATCAGCATGTGGCGCACGCTGCCGTCGGCCAGCTGGGTGTCCAGCCGGGTCCGGCTGCCGCTGACGTAGATCCGGGACACGCTCCGGCCGCCGCCGCCGCTCCAGAAGGTCTCCACCACCTGGGTGCGGCTGTAGGACACCGGGCGGGCCAGGGTGTTGACCGCCGGCTTCACCGTCTCGGGGGTGATCTCCACCACGCTCAGCCAGTGCCGGTCCGCCTCGTCCTCCCGGCCGCCGCCCTCCGCCTGCCGGGCCGGCAGGACCACGTCCCCGGTGCTCCGGCGGTTCCCGATGAATAGCAGCGTCACAATCACCAGGAGCAGCGCGCCGAAGCCCAGGGTGAGATAGGTCATCTGCTTCTTATCCAGGTCCCAGCGCCTCCTTCCGCAAGCGGCTCAGAGCCTGCTTGAAACATTCAGACCGCAAAGTCCTCCGGCCGCTCCCCCCTGCCGAAATGCCACAAAATCGCGTCCGCGATGCGCCGGCAGGCCTGCCCGTCCCCGTAGGGGTTGACCGCATGGGCCATGGCGGCGTAGGCGGCGGGGTCGTCGATGAGCTCGTCCGCCATGGCCGTGATGTCCTTGCGCGCCACGCCGGCCAGCTTCACCGTCCCGGCGGCCACGGCCTCCGGCCGCTCCGTCTCCCGGCGCAGCACCAGCACCGGCTTGCCCAGGGCCGGGGCCTCCTCCTGGAGCCCGCCGGAGTCGGTGAGCACCAGGTAGCACCGGGCCATCAGGTTGTGCATCTCGTCCGCCGCCAGGGGCGCGGTCAGGTGGATGTTGGGCAGGCCCGACAGGTGCCGCTTCGCGCACTCCTGGACCACGGGGCTCAGGTGGACCGGGTAGACCATCTCCACATCGGCGTGCCGCCGGGCGATGTCCGCCAGGGCGGACATGACCTCCTCCATGGGCCGGCCGTAGTTCTCCCGGCGGTGGCAGGTGACCAGGAGGATCTTCTTCCTGCCGTAGGGCAGCCTGTTGAGCGCCTCCGTAGAGAAGGCGTAGTCCTCCCGGACGGTGGTGCGCAGCGCGTCAATCACCGTGTTGCCCGTGACGAACACGCCCTGGGTAATCCCCTCCCCGGCCAGGTTCTCCCGGTTTGACTCCGTGGGGCAGAAGAACAGATCCGCAATGGCGGTGACCAGCTTCCGGTTCATCTCCTCCGGGTAGGGGGAGTACTTGTCATAGGTGCGCAGCCCCGCCTCCACATGGCCCACCGGGACCTTGTGGTAGAAGGCGGAGAGGGCCCCGGCAAAGGTGGTGGAGGTGTCCCCGTGGACCAGAATCATGTCCGGCCTGAGCTGATCGACGGCCTCGTCCATGCCCAGCAGGCACCGGCTGGTGATGGTGCTGAGGGTCTGCCGGGGGGTCATGATGTCCAGGTCCCAGTCCGGCCGCACGCCGAACACCTTCAGCACGCTGTCCAGCATCTCCCGGTGCTGGGCGGTGACGCAGCAGATGGATTCGATCTCCTCCCGTCCGGCCAGCTCCTTGACTAGGGGCGCCATCTTGATGGCCTCCGGCCGGGTGCCGAACACGCTCATGATACGCAGCTTTTCCATATCAGCTCTCCTCCTCGCGGCATTGCGAGGCGTCCCCGTCGTCCTCCGGCCGGGACGCCTCCTCCTTCTTGTGGTGATCGTGGGGGTAGCGGGCGATGCGGGCGGCGGTGAAGGCCGTGCCCGCCAGGGCGGCCGCCGACAGGATGACCTTGACGTAGCCGCTGGTGACAATCATCACCGCGCACAGCCCCAGCACCCCGGCCACCAGATACAGCGTCGCCACCGCCTGCTTCTGGTTCATGCCCATGTCGATGAGCTTGTGGTGGGTGTGGCTGCGGTCCGCCTTCATGGGGTTCTGCCCCTTGAGGATGCGGCGGGTGAAGGCGGAGGCGGTGTCAAAGATGGGGAAGCCCAGGATGATGAAGGGCACGATAAAGGAGATGATGGCGTAGAGCTTGAAGAGCCCCGTCACCGACACGGTGGCCAGCATGTAGCCCAGGAAGGTGGCGCCCGTGTCCCCCATGAACATCTTGGCCGGGTTGCGGTTGTACGGGATGAAGCCCACGCAGGCGCCCACCAGGGCCGCGCAGATCACCGCCATCTCGATATTGCGCATCAGCAGGGCGATGACCAGCATGGTCAGGGCCGCGATGGTGGACACGCCGTCCGCCAGGCCGTCCAGCCCGTCGATGAGGTTGACGGAGTTGGTTACCGCCACAATCCAGATCACCGTGATGGGCACCGCCATGATGCCGAAGTCCCAGTAGTCCCCGCCGAAGGGCAGGGGGTTGGCGATGGTCTGGATCACCACGCCGTGCCAGACGGCAATCAGCGCCGCCACAATCTGCAATATGAACTTGATGCCCGCGCCCAGGGGGTGGGAGTCGTCCACCACGCCCACCGCCACGATGAGGCACGCGCCCAGAAGGATGCCCCGCAGCTGCCGGTCCGGCTGGGCGAAGAGCATCACGGCAATGACAAAGCCGACGAAGATGGACAGCCCCCCCAGCCGGGGGATGGGATGGTCGTGCATTCTCCGCTTGTCCTTGGGCACGTCCACCGCGCCGATCTTATAGGCCAGGCGCTTGACCAGGGGGGTCAGCGCGAAGCTCAGCAGCATGGATACGCCCAGGGCGAGGATGACGGGAAGGACGCTTGTCCGGTCAAACATATTGTTCATCAGTCCGCCTCTCCCGCTCACCTGGCCAGAAAGCCCACTTTTTTGTAGACCTTGCGCAGGGTCTTTTCCGCCGCACAGGAAGCTTTCTCCGCGCCGGCCCGGTACACGCCCTCCAGGTACGCCTTGTCCGCCATGATGCGCCTGGCCTCCTCCTGGATGGGGCGCAGCGCTTCCACCACGGCCTCGCCCACGGCGGGCTTGAACTTGCCGTAACCCATGCCGTCGAACTCCCGCTCAATCTCGTCAAAGCCCTTCCCCGTGACAGCGGAATAAATCTGCATCAGGTTTGCCACGCCGGGCTTCTCCTGGGGGGCGTAGCGGACGCAGCGCTCGGTGTCGCTGTCGGTAAGGGCCCGCTTGAACTGCTTCATGATAACGGCGGGCTCGTCCATCAGCAGCACACGCCCGATGTTCGTATCATCGCTCTTGCTCATCTTTGATTTTGGATCTACCAGATTCATGATCCGGGCCCCCACCTTGGCCACGTAGGGCTCCGGCATTTTAAACACATCGCCATAGATGCCGTTGAAGCGCTGGACGATGTTCCGCGCCAGCTCCACATGCTGCTTCTGGTCCTCTCCCACCGGGACCACATCCGGCTGATAGAGCAGGATGTCCGCTGCCATCAGGCAGGGATAGGTGAAGAGGCCGCCGTTGATGTTCTCCGCGTTTTTCGCGGACTTGTCCTTGAATTGGGTCATGCGGCTGAGCTCGCCGAACATGGCGTAGCAGTTGAGGACCCAGCCCAGCTCCGCGTGCTGGTGGACGTGGGACTGGACAAAGAGGGTGTTCTTCTCCGGGTCCAGGCCGCAGGCGATATACTGGGCCAGCTGCTCCAGCGTCCGGCGGCGCAGGGCGGCGGGGTCATGGCGCACCGTAATGGCGTGGAGATCCGCCATAAAGTAGTAGCAGTCGAACTCCTCTGCCCGGGCCCCCCAGTTCCGTATCGCCCCCAGGTAGGAGCCCAGTGTCAAATCACCGCTGGGCTTGATACCGGAGAGCATCACTTTTTTCTCGTTCATGGTTGTTTGCTCCTTTTATCTGATCGCTTGATGCGAGTAATCTGGCTTTAGCTCTCTATTATAGCATGGCACTCTGGAAAAGACAACCGTATTGGAAGAAATTCAGAAATTTCGGAATCTTGAAACAAGCTTTCCCCGGACGGGGGGAGGCCCCGGGGGATGGCCATCCATCCCCCGGGGCCTCCCGGGCGGGTTCCCTATTTTTCCGCCTCGTCCAGCGCGGCCCGGAGGGCCTTGCTCAGCTGGTCGGGGCAGCTGGTGGGCTTCCAGCCGCACTGGGTCCCCTGGAGCTTCTCAATGACCTCCTGGGCGGGCTGCCCCTTGACCAGGGCGCAGATGCCCTTGAGATTCCCGTTGCAGCCGCCGGTGAACGCTACGGACTGGATGATGCCGTCCTCCAGCTCCAGATCAATCTGGGTGGAGCAGACGCCGGTGGGCCGATAGGTGTACGTCATATGACATGTCTCCTTTTACATGGTTTCCGCCGGAGCGGTAAAGGCTGTCGAGGGAGAGTATAGCAGAAATCCCCGCCCCTTGCAAGCCCCCTTTCCGCGGGCGCCCCGCCCGGCCGGCGGAAAAAGCGCACTCCCCCGCCGCCGCGCGCGGCGAGGGAGAGTGTGCGCAAAAGCCTCTTTTCCTGCCAAAAGCCTCCGAGAAGAGCCCCGTGCGGCGCGGATGTCCCATCAGGCCGAGGTAATTTTCAGCTTCAGCCGGATGCGGTCGCTGATCATGGCGATGAACTCCGAGTTGGTGGGCTTTCCCTTGGCGTTGCTGACCGTATAGCCGAAAAAGCGCTGGAGCGTCTCCAGATCGCCCCGGTCCCAGGCCACCTCGATGGCGTGGCGGATGGCCCGCTCCACCCGGCTGGGCGTGGTGTGGTAGCGCTTGGCCACCTCCGGATAGAGAATCTTCGTCACGGAGTTGATGACGTCCATGTCCTCCACAGTGATCATGATGGCCTCCCGGACATACTGGTACCCCTTGATATGGGCCGGGACGCCCACCTCATGAATGATGGAGGTCACCAGCTCCTCCAGTCCGGGCGCGTGAAGGCGGGTCTCCTGCTTATCCGCCAGACGGATCAGGTTATCCACCAGGGCGCTCTCGTTGTAGGGCTTGCTGATGAACATGGACGCGCCAAGGTTTCCGGCCTCCGCCACCACCTCCTGCGTGACAAAATTGGACATCGCCAGGATCACGGGCCGGTCCTTGCCGTCCAGGCGGCGCAGAATGCTCAAGCCGTCCAGGCCGGGGAGAATCAGATCCAGAACCAGCATATCCGGCCTGTTTTCTTCAATCATCTCAAGAACCTGTCCGCCGTCGCCGGTGGAGCAGATGACGGCAAAGCGTCCCGTTCGCTCCAGGGCCTCCCGCAGCATGCTCCGGGCATCCTCGTTGGTGTCCGTCAGCATGATTTTTATTCTGTTGTCCATTTGCATAGATCCTTTCCAAGTTTTGCATGTCGACATGGATAGGGGGCCATCCGTCCGTTTAGACGAAATATCGAAGCTTCGTTGTGCCTTGTTAACAAATTACCATAAACAGACAGGAAACACAAGTGAAACTTAAAAAATAAGGCCAAAAATCGTTGTCAATATTTCGACAAATTAGGAAATTTTTGACATTTTTATCGAAAATAATCACATTTCCGACATGTTTTCTCACCATTCCACATGCGCGGAAACACACCTGTCCGGCCGCGGCGGGGACATCCCCGGCAGTCCCCCGGCAAACCCGGGCCGGTTTCCGGCCGCCCCTGCGCGGGCGGGGCGCGCGGAGAAGGCCCCCGCTCTGCCCATCCAAACGTTTCCGGACTTCCACGCGGCGGCTGTCAGCCTGGAGGGCGGCCTTGCGAAGGGGCGGAATCTGTGGTAAGATACCGGTATAACTGCCGGGGGTGGGAAAAGATGAACAATGACAGGGTTTTTCAGATGGATTTCGGGAAGGTGTACGGCCTGCTGCTGGACAAGGCGGTTCGGAAGGGGCGCACCAGGGAGGAGGTGGACCAGATTGTCTGCTGGCTGACGGGGTACCGCCCGGAGCAGCTGGAGGCGGCCCGCTCCGCCGCCGTCCCCTACGGGGACTTCTTCCGCAATGCGCCCCGGCCCAATCCGAATCGGGCGCTGATCCGGGGCGTTGTCTGCGGTGTGCGGGTGGAGGAGATCGAGGACCCCCTCATGCGGGAGATCCGGTACCTGGACAAGCTGGTGGACGAGTTGGCCAAGGGCAAGGCCATGGAGAAAATCCTCCGCGCGCCGGAGGAGCCGGAACCGTGGGTGTGCCCCCGGTGCGGCCGCTCCTTCCGGAGGGCGGGGCAGAGCCACTACTGCGGACAGCCGCCGGAGACCATCGAGGACTATATCGCCGCCCAGCCGGAGCAGGCCCGGGACTATCTGCGCCAGGTGAACGCCGCCATCCGCGCCAGCCTCCCGGAGGCCAGGGAGAAGATCTCCTGGAGCATGCCCACCTACTGGAAGGGCCGCAATCTGATCCAGTTCGCGGCCTCCAGGCGGCACATCGGCCTGTACCCCGGCCCGGAGGCCGTGGCGGCCTTTGCCGATCGTCTGACGGAGTACAGGACCAGCAAGGGCACCATCCAGCTCCCTTACAGCAAGCCCCTCCCCCTGGAGCTGATTGGGGAGATTGCGAAGTGGTGTGAGCAGAACGCCTGAAAGGCAGAGCAGAGGCAGCGTCCTTTTGGACGCCGCCTCTGTTTTTCCGGCTAAATCCCCCAGACCTGGGCCCGGGTGATGTCCAGAATGGTTTCGGTGGGAATCCCGGCAATCTCGCTGCCGAAGATCCCCGGCAGGTCTCCATCCTTCATCATACTGGCCAGCTGTGCCCTGGCCGCGCTGGCGGAGAGCAGATCGGACGCCTGCATCCGCCGCCGCGCCTGTCCCTCCGCCGCCAGCTTCATGAACTCCGCGTGGCGGGCCATGCGCAGATCCCACCAGCTTTCCTCATCGTCAGAACCGCTCCTGGAATAGGTGATCTCCCCGCCGCCGCTGGAGGAGCAGGCGTTGCAGATATTCCCGTCCTCCCCGATGGCAACGGCCTGGGACATGTCCCAGGTGCTGCCGGGCATGATGGCCTCGTTCCGGGCCACGTCAAAGGCGAACCAGGTGTCGATCTTCGCGAAAATCTCCTGGGCGTAGGCGCTGTCTGTCTCCATGCGCTCCTGCACCTTGGGGTGGATGACCACGGCCTTGCTCCCCGGCGGGACCTTGCCCAGGGCGTGGATCTCCTTGGGCGCGATGAACCTGCCGTCTATGGAGCCGTAGAAGGGGTTCTCCCCTTCGGGCTGCCAGTTCTCCAGCGTCTCCTTGGCCTTGTCCCCGTCCTGGTAGAGCAGGTAGTGGGGGTAGTCGTTCCGGGTGCTCCAGTAACCGCTGCTGGCGTCAAAGACGTGGTAGTGGATATTGGGATACTTCGCTTTCAGCATGGCCTCCAGGGAGGGGGCCTCCACCGCCTCCGTCCCCCCGGTCTGAGCCGGACCGGCGGACCGCACCGACAGGTCCATGATCAGGCTGGCGGGCATCGCCGCCATCCCCGCCAGACCGCCCAGGCCAGCGGTAAACGTGCCGTCCCTGCTCCGGCCGGCCTGCGCCGCCAGTTCGAGAAAGCTGCCGCTCTGGGTGCCGGTCCGTTTGGCCTCACGGGACTTTGCGGGGACGCCATATGTCTGTGTCCCGTAGCCCGGCTGAATCGTATTGCTCATGATATTTCCTCCCTTAAAGCAGTCCCATCAAAAGTTCTGCGGCACTTACGGAACTGCCGTTCATGCGGAGCTTCATCAGCATCCGCCGCTTTGCTGCGGCTTCTCCGGCAAATTCCATATATTTTTTGTGGCGTTCCATGCGCTGCTCCCAAAAACTGTCTTTTGAGCGTGAATGAAATTCAGAATCATTTCCAACAGGCCATGAATCAGCTCTGTATTGATCGAGGTCTGTTCCAACAGTAATCAGAACAGAACAATTTCTCGGAGCAAAAGAAGCGCCCAAATCCCTTTGAAGCAAGGAAAGAACCTGTGCCCTATATTCTGGATCATCTTTCATGGCTTGAAATGCTGCGTCCGATATATTGACAGCCGCATTACTTACGGTCGGATTGCAGACTATTTTCGACAAGTCCTCATAAAACTCTTTCTTAAAGAGCTGCATTTCCTCTTCTTCTGATAACACCACTTTCTGCTGGGTGACCTCTGTTCTGCTGACCTCAAATACATCATTTTTCCCTTCACTGGCCCGCGCCGCCATATCCATGAAGCTGCTGCCATGCGCCCCGGTTCGCTTCACTTCACGGGACTTTGCAGGTGCGCTATATGTCTGTGTCCCGTAGCCCGGCTGAATCGTATTGCTCATGATTTCACCTATCCTTTCGCATCACATATTGAGGAAAAACATATTTGCTCCTGCCGGCAAAGAAATCTCCGGCGTGACGGCAGGGGCGGCTGCCATCCGCGTTTTCAGCAGATCGCCGATATGGGAAAAGGATGTTTCCAATACCGCCGCCGCGGCCTGCTCCTGGTACAGCCGCTGCTGTTCCGCTTTTTTCCTGGCCTTTTCCGCGTTGATCCGGTTGACCTCAGCCACGCGCTCCGGGGAATCACTACATCCACAAATATAGGTTACAGTTCCATCCTCATGGATCACTACTCCGCAAGGCTCAAAAACCAAGCCCTGTGCGGCGCAGATCGAATTTCCTTGGGGGATAATGGTGTTGAAAAAATAGTCGATTTTTTGTTCATAATAAAGGGCTTTGTTTACATCGCCGGCCATTTCCTCCAAGATATTGGGGGCAATCACAACATCGTTGCCGCTCATGCGCTTACCCGCTTTTTCAAGGCTTGCCTGATCCTTCCCAATGCTTTCGATTGTCACCCGCCCATATTTCTTTTTCAGATGCTCCATATAGGCATCCACATTCGATGTCTCCGCCGTTTCGGAAGCTCCCGGTCCGCCGCTGATTTCCCGCACGTCACTTGTCCCTCTGCCGGCCCGCGCCGCCAGATCGAGAAAGCTGCCGCCCTGGGTCCCGGTCTGCTTTGCCTCACGGGACTTGGCGGGGGTACTGTATGCCAGCGCCCCAAAACCCGGCTGAATAATACTGCTCATAGATTGCTCCTTTCCTGCAATAGAACCGCTGCGGAAAATTCCTGCTGAATCGCTTTCAGCTCCAATTCTCCCATATACCTCTCCGCCTCCCGGCGCACGTTGGCAAGGCCGATCCCGTGCATGGGGGCGTCCTCCTGTTTCGTTGTGACAGGCAAGCCGTCCTGTCCGAATACCACCTCGCCCGTGAAAGAGTTTTTGACCTCTATCAGAAAGAAACGTCCTTTTCTCTTTCCAGTCAGCACGATAAACCGCTCACCCTCGCTGACCTTCTCGCAGGCCTCCACCGCGTTTTGCAGGAGGTTTTGCAGGATGATTCCCACATCAAAGGCGTCAAACCCCGGCGGCCGGTAATGGAAATCCACCTGAAAGCGGATGCCCAGATCAAGGCTCCGCCGCCGAATATCGTTGACGATTACATCCGTGACCGGGTTGCCTGTCTGGAGCGTCAGTTCAAAGCCGCTCATGCTCTCGTCCATTTTGGCGATATAGTCCTCCAGGCTGGCATACTCGCCGCTCTGCACCAGACCCTTGATGTTGGTCATGTGGCCCCGCATTTCATGCTTCAGCTGACGGATACGGGTATAGAACTGCTCCGCCTCATGGATGCGCGCCCGGATGGCCTGCGTCTGCTGGCGTTCCACGAAACAGGTGGCCTGCTCCTCCCGCAGCGCCGCCATCCCCTGCTGAAAGGCCACCGTCAGCCAGGCTCCCGCGTAGAACAGCAGCGCCAGCACCGGGATCACCGCCAGAAAGGCCGGGTGGCGCTCATAGAGCTGGAGCAGGACGCCGTCCTTGAACTCGATGAGCAGGCGGGAGATCACCTGCCCGAACAGAATCCCCGCCGTCGGTACCAAGCTGAGATAACACAGCTCCCGCCGCTGGAGCGCCATGCTCTGCTTTCGCATCTGACGCTGGAGGGCACAGAGCATAACCGCCAGTATGGCGGCATGGGACACCAGGAACAATATGACCAGGGAAGCAGCCCGGAGAAAGACCGCCTCCGGCGGTTCCAGGCGAAAGGGGATTGACCGCTCCATGATAAAATACAGGCTTTGCACCATCAGCCCGCTGGAGATCCTGGCGTTGAAATAGAACAGCGTCAGGAGAAATGTCAGGGACCGGCTCAGCCCCATCCACCCCGACGCCGCCAGCAGCAGCGCCGTCAGCACCAGGGCGAAGGAGCCCTGGGGGAGCGCCGCCCGGCTGCAGGCCAGCTCAAAGAGGAGGTAGATGGAAAAGGCCAGGAGCGTCCCCGGCCGCCTCCGCTCCCGGGGGAGAAAGGAGCGGAAAAAGGCGGCGAGCAGGCCGGCGTACAGCAGCTCCGACGCCGCGGAAAACACCCGGTTGAAGATCCGGAACCCCGTCTCGCTCACAGGCCGCCCCCCTCCCTCAGGAAGCGGAGGTGCGCCTTCACGAAATCCTGGTACTTGTACTTGGAGATCACCAGCTTCTCCCCGCCGGCCAGCGTCAGCTCTGTCTTGCTGTACCCCTCCACCCAGGCCAGGTTGACCAGGTAGCCCTTGTGGACGCGGAAGAACCGGCCGCGCAGCTCCGCCTCCAAATCCCGGATTTTCCCGTAGCAGGCGAACTCCCCGTCCCTGAGATGCAGCACCACCTTGTGGTTGCTGCTCTCGATGTAGCAGATGCTCTCCAGGGGCACGGTCCGGCTGACGCCCGCCATCTGGAGGGTCAGGGTCCGGGCGGGCCTCTCCGCCTCAATCTGCGCGGCCGCCCGGGCAAACACCCGGGCGAATTTCTCCTCGTCCACCGGCTTGAGCAGGTAGTGGAACGCGCCCACGTCAAAGGCGTCGAACACATACCGATCATAGCCGGTTACGAAGACAATGACCGGCCGGCTCCCCGGCGTCCGCTCCCGGATGGTCCGGGCCAGGGCGAGGCCGTCCCCTCCCTCGCCGCCGGGGCCCAGCTCTATGTCCAAAAAGAGCAGATCCACCTCCCGGCCTTCGTCCAGGCACTCCCCGGCGCTGGCGTACTCCACAATCTCACAGGGGCGGGACTGGGCCCGGATCAGGGACGAGAGACAGGCCCGGGCGGCCGGCTCATCGTCGCAAATGGCTGTTCGTATCATATCAGGCACCCTCTTTTGCATACATTCTTCTTCGGCCGGCCGGGCGGCGGGATAACGGCCCATGGCGCAACTGGCCGGTTTGCCGCCGCAACTGGACGGCCGGCTTCACTTCTATCTTAGCACCCCGGGCAGGTGTGCGCAAGGAGGGGGGAGCGGCCCGGGCCGCTCCCCCCCTCCTGCTTGCTACCGCCCCGCCTGGGCCAGCATGTTCTCAATTAAAATGCCGTACCCCTTGGTGGGCTCGTTGACCATCACGTGGGTCACGGCGCCGATGAGCTTCCCGTTCTGGAGAATCGGGCTGCCGCTCACGAGTGATGTCAATATGGGACAACAAATTTTTTGAAATTTTCTGAATCCGTGTATTTGCAAGGGTTTCAGGGATTTTGCAAAAATCCGTTTGAGTAAAACGAGTGATTTATAATAGGGACAACATCAAGCATTACTCCCCAAAATCGTGTGTTTTCAATGGTTTTCGCCACCAGAACTTATCGTACATTCACTGTGTTGTCCCTATTATTACTCACACGTCATATTCGGGATGCTGTACGAATCTCTGTAATTCCACATGATGTTGATGACACCCCCCGGGTATACCGTGATGCTCTGGACAAACTCCTTTAACAACTCCGGTGTCAACTCCCGAACATGGATGTGCCTGCATAACGGATCGGTTGCCCGAAGCATTGACTCGATGGACTTCGCCTCAGCACTTAACTGTTCCAGCTGCTTTGTCAGCAATACCACCTGTATGCCAGCCTCTGCTTCAACTTCTTTGGCTGCCGCCTTTCTTTGCAGAAACGCTTCCTTTGTCAGATTGCCGCTGATGTATGCTTCATAATCGCGCATCACTTGTGTCTGGCTTTTTTCAACTCTCCGCTTCTGCTTCTGCAATTCATTTTGAAGGGATGTTTGTTCCGAGAGGGCCCCTTTTCGCGCAGCCCTTGCGGTCTGCACCTTTGCGTCCACCACATCGCATTGATTTTGAATCGCCCGAAGTATAACCTCTGCCAGACGTTTCTCCTGTATATGCACATTTGCACAATCCGAATCCAGGGCATATCTCGCGGTAGCGCATCGGAATGTCTGATTGCTTTTGCGCCCTTTTTGCAGCTTGTTTCCGCAGCAGCCGCATTTCAAATAAGTTGAGAACAGGCTGGAGGGACCTTGTGACTTTGATTTCACGTTGCTCTTGATGACTTTCCTGGACTGGAAAAACATTTCCCGGCTTATGATAGCCTCATGTGTGTCAGGAATCACAAGCTGTTCATCCTCCGGCAGCAGCTTTACTTGGTCACTTCCAACTCTCACTACATGGGATTTGAAGGGAACTGTATCGCCTGTATAAATTCGGTTGATTAAAATATTCTTTACAGAATCAAATGACCAATACAAGCTGACCCGATAGTTTCCACGAAACTTCTTCAGATACATGGAGGGAGTTTGAATCCCGTCTGTGTTCAGACGTTGGGCAATTTGCGACACTGTAATGCCCTCGGATGCCCATTGGAAAATTTTCTGCACCACCCCAGCCGCTTCGGGGTCCACTATAATTGTGTTTTTCTTCTCCCCTTTTCTGTACCCATAGGGAACCGCTCCGTAGACGTATTCTCCATTCAGCTTTTTCATATCGACAGTGCTTTTGATTTTCCTCGATATATCCTTGCTGTAAAGTTGATTGATTAAATTGCGGACTGCCAGCTGCAGGCCCCCAGTGGACTCCCCGTATGCACGGCTGTCATAGTTGTCGTTGATGGAAATAAACCGAACATCATACGCAGGAAAGACAAACTCCAGAAAATGTCCCGCTTCGAGATAGTTTCTGGCAAACCGGGAGAGATCCTTGACAATAATCGTTTCAACTTGTTCTGCCTCTACCAGTTTCAAAAGGCGCGCCGCCCCGGGACGGTTAAAATTGGTTCCAGAATAACCGTCATCAATGATCTCTTCAAAATCGCTGTATTTCCCAAGCTCTGAGTGCGATTCGACATATTGCTGGATCAAAAGCCTTTGGGAGCCGATACTAAAACTCTCCTGCCCTTTTCCGTCAATGTCGTCATCTTCTTTCGAGAGCCGAAGATACATGAGCTTCAGTTTCCCGCTATCCAGCATAGCCAGCACCTCCAGCGTCGCTGTCCAGGCACGTTTCAAGTAACGCATACGGATTGCCATAAGTTGTAGAAATCCGGATGCTTTTATCCTCGAATACAAGTATCCGATCCACCAGTACATCTACAATTTCCTGGTCGATTTTCGGTATCTCCCGATAACACCGGATTGCAGCCAGCCAGGTCTCTGCCGTTCCAAGTGCGGCTTTTATTCTTTCGCACTCTTGGACAGCCTCCTGTTCCTGTTGTTCCAAAAGAGAATGTTCGCTGCGGTATCGTGCCTTGATTCGGATATACTCCTCCCGGTCAAGAACCCCCATCGCCACATCCTCTAAAAGCCGGTCCTGCTTGGCCTCCAGGTTCATACGCTGACTGCGGAAACTTGCTAAACGGTTCTGTACGCTGTCAGGCGTACTTTCCATTTTGCGTATCTCTGTAGTCAATCGTTCGATGTCAACTGCAATCTCCACTTGTTTGTCGAGGAAATGTCTCAGGGTATCCATCAGAGTTTCCTGCCGGATGTAATGATTACTGCACCTGCTATGGTTGGAGTACCGATATTGATTACAATTAAAGTAGACTGAAACCGGAGTCGTTTTTCTGCCAGCCAAGATTCCCGCAGTCATTCTTGCTCCACATTCTCCGCAAAACACTTTGCCACGAAAAATATCACGGTAGTCCGGATCTGGATTGTCCAGCGTGTCATATGCGGCCAGACGCTCTAACTTTGCCTGATTGATTTCCTGAACCTGGTCAAACAGCGCCTGCATCACGATGGGCGGATGTGCGTTAGGAATTATCTGCCACAGTTCTTTAGGACGAGCTTTCTTATCACCGCCCAGCCGCTCCCGGGCAACCTTTCCGTGGATTCGACTGCCGATATAAACGGCATCCCCCGTAAGTTTTCGGATTGTCCCACGAAGCCATAGCGCGTTTTTGAATTTCTCCGCTTTCGTAAGCCCGCGATCATAGCGGATTTTCCCCGGACTGGGTATCCCCTCCTGGTTCAGCACTTTTGCAATCGTATTGAACATCATACCTTCCGCACGCATTTCAAATATGCGCTGGACAACCGGGGCCGTTTCCCTGTCAATCTCAAATGTACCTTTTTCCGGTGCCCTTCGATACCCATATGGAACGCTTCCTGAAGATGGCAGGTATTCTCCGCTGTCCATTTTTGCGTGGATGCTGCTTTGAATCCTTCGTGCAGTATCTTTTACATAGGTATCGTTCATAACGAGCTTGAACGGCATCAAAAGGCCATCACGGTCGGAATGAGTATCTTCACTATCATAGTCATCGTTGATGCAGATTAGGCGGACACCCATCTCCGGGAATACCTTTTCTACATACTCGCTGGTCATGATATAGTGGCGGCCCAAACGTGAAATATCCTTGACAATGATGCAGTTGACCTTTTTAGCCCTTAAATCGGCAAACATAGCCTGGAATCCAGGCCGCTTGTAATTCATACCTGTGCAGCCATCATCCACATAAAATGCGCCGATTTCAAAATCGCTGTGCTTTTCCAGAAAGGCCAGACAGATTTTCCTTTGATTCCCAATCGAGTTGCTTTCAAGACTGTCCCCATCTTCCACGGAAAGCCGAAGATAAATGGCGGCAATATAATGAGGGCGGATTTCCGGGATTTCCTGGACGGAGCCTGTATATCTGCTCTTCCGTGCCATTTATACCGCCTCCTTCTTCGCTGTGTTCAGCAGATCATAGATTTCCGCCATTTCATCCCGGAAGTTAAAGTCAATATGCACCTCCCTGTTTTCGTAGACATAGATTCTATCAATCAGTGTAACAACGACCTCACGATCCAACGCAGTGATATTTTGATACTGTAAAAACTGCTCCATCCAGGTACGGTCCGGAGCCGCTTCCTCCTCAGTCTCTTTACGCCGCTGCTCCAATTCATGTAGAGCCTGCTCTGAAACCTCGATTTGCTGGGTATACCGCTTCCGCATCTGATGATATTCTTCACGATCCACAAGGCCGTCTGTCATAGCCTCGTACAGTTTCATCCGAAATGTCTCGTAGCGTTCTAATTCCTGCGCTGCCTGGGCAATCAGTATATCCAACCGTTTCAGCTTTACGGCCAATAACTCATTGCAGGAAATCTGCTTCAAAAGCGTATCCATCTCTACGATGCTCTGTATTTGCCCCTGAATTGCGTGCAGTACCGCTATTTCCAGCTTTTCCTGAGAAATGCTGTGGCTGGAACATCCGCTTCCCTTCTTGTTGGTGGAGCATACATAGTAGTAAAACTTTTTTTGACCTCGCGTAACAACGCGTCGGCACATGGCCCGGTTGCAGTCCGGGCAAAACAGCAGGCCCGCAAGCACTTGAACCGTCTCGTGATCCGGTGAAGTCCGGGTATCCCTCTGCATCATTTTCTGAACGGCCGAAAAAAGCAGCACATCAATGATAGGTTCATGGTTGTGCTCCACTACAACCCAATCCTCCGGCTTTCTCTCCCGCATCTTCTTAACTTTGTAATTCGGTGTGCCGCGCTTCCCTTGCACCAGCTCTCCAACATAAACTGTATTTGTAAGGATCTTCCGCACAGTCATGGCTGTCCATTCTGCCCTCTTTGACGATTTGAAACCGCTTTGATACCGCAGACCCAACTGCTTTTTGTATTCAGAAGGCGGCAAAACGCCCATACGATTCAAATTGTCAGCAATGGCCTGTTGACTATAGCCTTGCATTTTCAGTGCAAAAATGCTGCGAACAATCTCGGCGGCATAGTCATCAATGACCAGCTTGTGCCGGTCTTCAGCAGATTTAAGGTATCCATAGCTTGCAAATGCGCCCAAGAACTCGCCCTGACTTCGTTGCAGTCGAAATTGCTCCCGGAGCTTTTTGGATAATTCCCGGCATTGAGATTCGTTTATGATATTTTTGACGGGAATCAAAATGTCGTCTCCTTGACTGCGATGGTCGCTGTCCACATCATCATTGATTGCGATAAACCGCACGCCCTTGTCCGGAAACACCATCTCCAAATACTTTCCAGTCTCAATATACTCTCTGCCTAATCTGGAGAGATCCTTCACAATTACACAATCAGCTTTGCCAGATTCGATTGCCTCCATGACAGCACAAAAGCCGGGGCGATTATAGTTCGTCCCGGTGTAGCCATCATCATATGCCTCTCCCACAAGTTCAATATCAGCATGAGTAGCGGCATAATTCTGTATTAACTTTCGCTGGTTAGAAATACTATCGCTCTCATGAGTAGAATAATCATTCTTTGAGAGCCGATAATATGCCATGGAACGATATATTTTCTCTGGATATAGTGCCATCGTCAAACCTCCTAATGGAATCATCAGGAAATTCGTTTCCGGTACCTATCCCTGGCGGCTGACCAAGCCACCTCCATTGACTCTGTTATTATCCTATATTCAGGGTAATTTGTCAATCGAAAAAGGGATGGTGCTTTTTCCCATATTCACTTTAAGTTAGAAATATAGGACTTCAAACGATCCTGTAAACTGACATCGGTATCGGCGTATCCGATTGTGACCACAATATCGCCATCCAGGTAACAGTATGGATTCCCTATCTGTTCCACATAGCTCTTGATACGCTCTTGCTGCGGCAGCGTCATATCAATACTCACACCGCTAATATCACGAAGGGAAGACTTATCAATACCTCTCCTATCAATCCCCGAACGCATATCCATATTCCTCACTCCTTCCGTTTCTACTATTTCCCAGCAGATTGCCAAATATACTAGATTGCGGCGAAACATCATGATATCTTTTGACGATTGTGTGATCGTGTTTATGTGATAACCTGTCCCGGCCCATTTCCTGCGCCCTCACTCCAGACCGCGTATTGTCAGGCAGCCGCTGTGCGGCATTTCAGCGGCGGGTGCGCGGAATGCACACTGTCCGCCGCTCCTGTATAACCTCCGGGACAGGGTATGAAGCCCAGCCGATGTTTCAACATAGCAAAGCCCTTTTTCAAGGTGCGCCGCTTGTCGCCATGGACGGTGAAGCGTAAGCCGGGGCTGTCCCCGTTCATAAATAAACAGATAGCGAACCCGCTATATTCTGCAAAGAAAAAAGAAAACAAGATATAGAAGATTGGCGTTGACAATCTCTATATCTTGTGGTATGCTATCCGTGTAATTGATTTTTGTGCGCCTCCCCTCGGGGATAGCTGGGCTTTGCCCGGTGATCGGAG
>CAJUQS010000181.1 GCA_910588365.1 uncultured Oscillospiraceae bacterium
CTGTGCTCCTTTCATTTTCTGACTCCCTTTCCGGGCTCTTTCTCGCCCTGATTGGGAGTCTATCTTTTTCCCTTCACCTCCGCCACAAAACTACATTTTTTCCTCGGCGTTTTTTTACATTTTATCACTGGCGATGACACCCGGCGGGCACCACGCTCACGCTGTCGGCGATGCGCTGCTCCAGCTCGTCGGCCAGCTTGTTGCACATCTGGGCGCAGCGGACGGGGTCATCAAAGAAGGAGATCTGCGTCATCAGCAGCGCGTCCCTGCCGGAAATGGGCAGGCAGGCGGACTTGCGGCAGTTGTACACCCGGGCCAGGGCCTTCCGCTTCTCGTTGATGATGTGGATGGCCTCGTTCAGCTTCTCCACCGTGATGGTGTTCCCGGTGAACTTCTCCACCATTTTGGCGAACTCGGCGATCTCGTCCTTCCACTTGAGGATGTCCTTCTCCCGCTTCATCTGGGGGACGTCCATGATGTACATGGGCACATCCTCGCCCAGGATCTCGTAGGCCTTCTTCTTGCCGTCGCAGGTGGTCTCGCCCACGTACATATCCGCGATGCGGAAGAAGGGGCAGGTCCGGCCCAGCCGGGCGCCTACGCTGGCCTTGACGAGGGGGCAGGTGCTCTTGGGCAGCACGGCCTCGCCGCCGGGCACCCAGAACTGGCTGCCGCCGCACAGGCCCGTGACGATGCCGTCGGCCGCCACCACCACCTCGTCCGGCACATAGACGCAGAAGGTGCCGAAGACCTTGCGGCCCTTCTTCTGCTCCTCAATCAGCTCCTTGGGCCGGATGCCGTGGACCTCGGAGATCACCAGATCCCAGAAGTCCATCCCCTTGGGCCGGTTCTCCTGGGTCAAAAACACGTCCCCCACGGCGGTGGGCAGCACCTGGCACAGCAGGTCGTGGTTCTCCAGGTCCATCCCCAGGTCCTTCCACATGCTCACGTAATCCGACATTTCGCTTTCCTCCATCACTTTCAATTTTAATATGCCTACGCTTTCCGTATCGAGAACGCGCAGAGCGCCGCGCCGACGGCCCCGGCGTAGCGGCCGTCCGCCTCCGTCCGAACCGGGCGGCCCAGGGCCGCGGACAGGGACTGGCGCAGGTAGGGGTATTCGCACAGCCCGCCGGTGAGGCACACCGTCTCCTGATCGGCGGACATCCGGCCGGCCTGGGAGGCCACCTTCTTCACAATGGAGTCCACCACAGCGAAAGCGATGTTCTCCCGCTTCTCCCCCCGGCCGATGAGGCTGATGACCTCCGACTCGGCGAAGACGGTACACATGGAGCTGATGCTGGTGCCGCCCCCATGGGCGGCCATTCCGCACAGCTCCTCGGGCCGGACGGCCAGGGTGTTCGCCATGATCTCCAGGAAGCGCCCCGTGCCGGCGGAGCACTTGTCGTTCATGAGAAAGTCGCTGACCGCGCCGTCCTGAATCCGGATGATCTTCGTGTCCTGGCCGCCGATGTCAATGACCGTCAGATCCGGCGTCCCGTAGATGCGGCAGGCCCCCCTGCCGTGGCAGGTGATCTCCGTGACGCACCTGTCCGCGTAGGGCACCGAGACGCGGCCGTAGCCGGTGGCCACCACCGCGGCCTCCTCCACCGGGAAGCCCTCCCCGGCCAGCCGGGCGCGGATGTCCTCCGCCGTGTCCACGCTGCTCCAGCCGGTGGGCTGTAAAAGCCGCAGGAGGATGTTCCTCCCCCCGTCCAGGACCACCGTCTTGGCGCAGGTGGAGCCGATGTCAATGCCGATATAAACCCTCTCCATAGCACCTCATTCTGCCCCGAAACGGATCGGTCCCGTCACCGTGCGGCAATCCCGGATCCCCATCCCGTTTGAGGGCGTGTTACAGTTCTTTTCGCCTCTTTTTCTCTCAGGAAAAAGAAGATGGTTCTTTTAAGAAAATGAAGACAGCTCCCCCACCGCCCGGATGGCCGCGTCCACGTCCTCCACGGTGTTGAACCAGGAGAAGCTGAAGCGCACCGCGCCCCGGTCCGTGGTGCCCAGGGCCTGGTGCATCCGTGGTGCGCAGTGGGCCCCGGGGCGGGTGGCGATGCCGTAGACCTCGCTGAGCTCGTCGGAGACGGCGGCGGAGTCGTAGTCCCGGATGTTCAGGGTTACGATGGCGCTGCGGCGGGGCTGGGAGAAATCGCCGTAGACTGTCACGCCCTCCATGGCGGAGACCGCCCGGTAAAAGCGGTCCATGAGGGTATGCTCCCTGGCCTCAATGGCCTCCAGGCCCACCTCGCCGATGTAGTCCAGGGCCGCCGACAGCCCCGCGATGCCGTGGCCGTTGAGGGTGCCGGCCTCCAGGCGGGTGGGGTACTCCTGGGGCTGGTGCCGGTCGTAGGAGTGGACCCCGGATCCCCCCGCCTTCCAGGGCGCGATCTCCACCCCGGGCCGGACGCACAGTCCGCCGGTGCCCTGGGGGCCCATGAGGCCCTTGTGTCCGGTGAAGCAGAGCACGTCGATACCCATGGCCTCCATGTCGATGGGCAGGGCCCCCGCCGTCTGGGAGGCGTCCACGATGAGCAGGGCCCCCTGCCGGTGGGCGATCTCGCCGATGCGGGCCACGTCCAGCACGTTCCCCGTCAGATTGGAGGCGTGGGTGCAGACCACCGCCCGGGTGCCGGGCTGAACAAGGCGCTCAAAGTCCCCGCAGTCCACCCGCCCCAGCTTGTCCGCCGGGACGATGTCCAGCTTCACGCCCCGCTCCTCCTCCAGCCGGTACAGGGGCCGCAGGACGCTGTTGTGCTCGCAGTCGGTGGTGACGGCGTGGTCCCCGGGGCGGAGGACGCCGCTGATGGCGATGTTCAGGGCCTCGGTGGAGTTGGCCGTGAAGATTACGTGGTCGGGCCGCGGACAGCCAAAGAGCCCGGCCAGCTTCACCCGGGCGCCGTAGACCGTCCGGGAGGCCTCCAGGGCCCCGCCGTGGGCCCCCCGGGCGGCGTTGCCCATGGCGGTCATGGCGCGGACCACCGCGTCGATGACCTGGGGCGGCTTTTGCAGCGTGGTCGCCGCGTTGTCCAAGTAGATCACATCACACCTCCAGTACCTGCATGGCCGACCAGGTCAGCCCCGCCGCGCGCAGCGCCCCGGCCAGCTGTTCCTCCGCCTCGGGCGGCGCCTTCCACGCCAGGCCGCATCCGGCCGTGATCTCCCGGGGCACGGGGATGACGCGGCCGGGGAGCTGGTTGGCCAGACAGAAGCTCTCAGCCTCCATGGCGGCGGCGGTGGTGGCGAAGGTGACAATCAGGGCAGGCTGTTTCTTCCGCATATCAGGGCTTGACCACCAGATCCGCGCCGGTGAGCTTCTCCACGATGGTGTACATGTTGGTGATCTCGCCCACCTTCAGCTTCTCCGTCAGGCCGTAGAAGTCCAGACAGGTGCCGCAGGTCATGATCTCCACACCCTGGGCCTCCAGACTCTTCAGATCCTCCAGGGAGGCGGAGTCCTCGCAGGTGACGGACGCGCCGCCGTTGTAGAAGAGGATGGTCCTGGGCAGCACGTCCTGCTGGCCCAGGGCGTAGAGGAAGCCCTTGAGCAGGGTCTTGCCCAGCTTCTCAGAGCCGAGGCCCATGGCGTCGGAGGAGACAGCCACCACGACGTTCTTCTCCCGCCCGCTGGGGACGATGCACTCCGTGGGCTCGTTCTCCCCGATCCGCGCCGCGCCCTCGCCCACGGTCATGGTGACCTTGAACTGGTTCTCCCCCAGCTTCTCGCTCTTGACGCCGTACCCCTTCTGGTTCGCCATCTTGGTCAGGTTCTGTACGGAGATCTCGTTGTCCACCAGGGTTTCCACCACGCCGCCGGCCTCCCCCAGCTCCTTGATGGCGTTCTTGGTCTTGACCACGGGAATGGGACAGGTGTCCCCCATTGCGTTTACTTGAATCATTGTACGTTCCTCCATATATTCGTGTTCTTTTTCTTTGTGAACAAGAAAAAGATCCAAAAAGAAAAACTTTTTGCCGCAAAGCATACGCTTTGCTCTTGTTGTAATAATACGTGAAGCAAGGCGAATGCCTTGCGCAAAAGTTCTTTTTGATACTTTTTCTTTCAAGAAAAAGTATGACTGCCTAGTCGTTTGTCACCAGGATCTCCGGCTCCCGGCGCTCGGTGATTTCGCCCACGATTTCGGCGGGCGCTCCGATGGCGCGCAGGGCCTCCAGGAGGGCCGGCGCCTCCTCCGCCCCCAGGGCGATCAGCAGCCCGCCGGAGGTCTGGGGGTCAAAGAGGACCTCCTCCATGGCGAAGGGGACCCCCTCGAAGCGGACAAAGGGGCCCGTGTGGTTCCGGTTGCGCTGGGCCGCCGCCGTGAGCAGGAACTCGCCGGCATAGTCCAGCGCCTGGGGGATAACGGGCACGCGGCCGGCGTGGATATGGCAGGAGAGCCTGCCGTCCATCATCTCGTGGAGGTGGCCCAGAAAGCTGAAGCCCGTCACGTCGGTGCAGGCGTGGATGTCAAAGCCCCGGCAGCACCCGGCGGCGTATTTATTCAATGTGGTCATGGAGTCCACGGCGGCGTCCATGGCCTCCCGGGACGCCTCGCCCACCCGGTTTGCGGTGCAGACGATGCCCACGCCCAGGCGCTTGGTCAAAATCAGCCGGTCCCCCGCCCTGCCGCCGTTGTTGGGGTAGATGCGGTCCGGATGGACGAGGCCGGTGACGGACAGGCCGTACTTGACGTCGCTGTCCGCGATGGAGTGGCCGCCCACCAGGGTGCCCCCGGCCTCAATGACCTTCTCCGAGCCGCCCCGCATAATCTCCCCCAGGACGTTCAGATCCATCTTTTCCGGGAAGCAGACGATGTTCAGCGCCGTCTTCACCTCGCCGCCCATGGCGTACACGTCACTGAGGGCGTTGGCGGCGGCGATGCGGCCGAAGGTATAGGGGTCGTCCACCATGGGCGGGAAGAAGTCCAGGGTCTGTACGATGGCCGCCTCGTCCGTCACCCGGTAGACGGCGGCGTCGTCCCTGCTGTCAAAGCCGACCAGCAGATCCTTGTCCGCCGGCCCTCTGGGCAGGCGCTCCAGGACGCGCTCCAGGACTCCGGCCCCCAGCTTGGCCGTACAGCCGCCGCCCTTGCAAAAAACGATTTTTTCCTCCATAAGTCCTCTCTTTCCAACGAAGCCTCCGGGACACTCTGCCCCGCTTTTTGTAGTATATCGACAATTCATAAATTTGTGAAATTGTATTTATCAATAAATATAGAACATCGATAGAAAACAGCGATTTATGCCGGACAGAGATCCGCTGTTTGGGCGTTTTGACATTTTTCAAACACGCCCTAACATCTCCCCGCGCCCGAAGGGCGGCCCTCCCTACAGCATCCGCTCCACCAGCGTGATGAGCAGTCCGCCGGCGATGACGGAGGCAATCTGCCCGCTGACGTTGGCGCCGGCGGCGTGCATGAGCAGGAAGTTATAGGGGTCCTCCTCCAATCCCAGCTTGTGGACCACCCGGGAGGCCATGGGGAAGGCGGAGATGCCCGCCGCGCCGATCATGGGGTTCACCTTCCTGCGGGAGAACAGGTTGAGCAGCTTGGCAAAGAGGACGCCGCCCACGGTGTCGAATACGAAGGCCACCAGACCCAGTGCGAGAATCATCAGCGTCTCCCGGGTGACGAACAGCTCCGCCTTCATCTTGAAGGCCACGGACAGGCCCAGAACCAGGGTGATGAGGTTGGCCAGCTCGTGCTGGGCGGACTGGCTGAGGCTATCCAGCACTCCGCACTCCCGGATCAGGTTGCCGAACATGAGAAACCCGATGAGCTCCGCGCTCTTGGGGGCGATGGCGCCAGCAATGATGGTGACGCAGATGGGGAACAGGATGCGCACGGTCCTGGAGACCTGGGCGGGGGCGTACTCCATGCGGATCTGCCGCTCCTTTCTGCTGGTGATGGCCCGGATGATGGGGGGCTGGATGATGGGCACCAGGGCCATGTAGGAGTAGGCCGCCACCATGATGGCGCCCTGGTACTGGCTGCCGAAGTAGTTGGCCACGTAGATGCTGGTGGGACCGTCCGCCGCGCCGATGATGGCCACGGAGGCCGCGTCCACGAGGGGGAAGCCGATGGCCAGGGCCAGCGCCAGGGTGATGAAGATGCCGGCCTGGGCCGCCGCGCCGAAGAGGAACATCTTCGGGCTGGACAGCAGGGGACCGAAGTCGATCATGGCGCCGACGCCGATGAACAGCAGCAGGGGGAACAGCTCGTTGGCAATGCCCGCGTTGAACAGCGCCTCAATGCCCCCGGTGTTCACATGGGGCAGATTCACCAGAATGGCGCCGAAGCCCATGGGCAGCAGCAGGGCTGGCTCCATCCCCCGCCGGATGGCCAGATAAATCAGTACGCCGCCCACGAGGAGCATCAGCCCCTCCTGCCAGGTGAAGTTGAGAATGTTGCCGAACAGATCGAGAAACAGCTCCATAGGGAAATCCTCCTTGAAATTCGGGGAGCGGACGGCGCAAAAAAAGAGACTTTCACGGCGTATCAAAACACCGCGAAAGTCTCATCATTTCAGGCAAAGACGGGCTTGAACCGTACTGACGTCCTTTGCCGCGCCGGCTGGCGCCGATTACTCCCCTTCACTTGCCACCCATCATATGCCATTGCCCGGGAATTGTCAAGCCGGGTCCCCGATTTTTAACGAGAAATTTACAGGCTATGGCGCGTCCCTGTGCTCACGCCAGCAGGAACTGGGCGGCGCAGAAGGCGGCGTAGACCGCCAGCAGCAGGACGCCCTGGCTCCGGAACAGCCGCCCCTTTGCCAGCGCGGGGACGGTCAGCACCAGCATCACCAGGAACATCACCGGCAGATCCAGCACCAGGGAGGCGCTCACGCCGGCAATCCGGGCTCCCTGGGGGATCCAGAAGGGTGCCAGGGTTACGGATACGCCGCTGACCAGCACCAGATTGAAGAGGTTCGCGCCCACCACGTTGCCCAGGGAGAGGCTGCCGTGGCCCTTGATCAGGGAGGTGACGGCGGTGACCAGCTCCGGCAGGGAGGTCCCCAGAGCCACGAAGGTGAGGGCGATGACGGACTCCGGCACCCCCAGTGCCTGGGCGATCAGGATGCCGTTGTCCACCAGCAGGTCCGCGCCCACGGCGATCAGCGCCGCGCCAACCGCCAGCAGCACCGCGGCCCTGGGGACGGAGACGGCCTCCTCCTCCGCGGCCCCGCCGCCGGCGGCGAGGGAGGCCCGGCGGGCCTGCGCCACGGTGACTGCCATATAGAGCACGAACAGGGCCAGCAGGACAAGGCCGATGGGGCGGCTGAAATAGCCGGTCCACCAGGCGGTCACCGCGTAGATCGCGGCGGCGGCAAAGAAGAAGAACACCGGTGTGCGCAGGGCCTTCGCGTCGATCCTGCCGGGCCGGACCGCGATGGTGACGGCGGCAATGAGGGCCGCGTTGCAGATGACGGAGCCGATGGCGTTGCCATAGGCGATCTCGCCGTGGCCGCCCACGGCGGAGGTGGTGGAGACCATCACCTCGGGCAGGGTGGTGCCGATGGACACCACGGTGGCGCCGATGAGCAGATCCGGCACCCGGAGGCGGCGGGCAATCGCCGCCGCGCCGTCCACAAACCAGTCGCCGCCCTTGATCAGGCACAGCAGTCCGACGGCAAATAAAATAATGGGAACTGTCATCTTTTCGTTTCCTCCTGTTTTTCCTTCTATTCCGCCTTCCGGCCGTCCAGGCCCAGGAACTCCTCCAGCCGCCGGACCTCGGCCGCGGCCCGGTCCTCGCGGTCCATCTCGCAGAAGATCCGCAGCAGGGGCTCGGTGCCGGAGAAGCGGCAGACTGCCCAGCCGCCGCCCTGGAAGCGGACCTTGCAGCCGTCGGCGTAGCTGACCTGCTCCACCGGGCGGCCGAATTCCGGCAGCCGCCTGTCCTCCAGGAGCAGGGCGCTGATGCGCTGGCGCTCCTCCCGGGAGAAGCGGTAGCCCCGCTCCACCATCTCAAAGCGGCCGTAGCGGTCCACCATCTCCTGGTAGAGCTCCGACAGCCGCCGCCCGGTGGTGGCCATCATCTCCACCAGCAGCGCGGCGGCGTAGATGCCGTCCTTGCCCTGGATATGGCCCCGGACCGTCAGGCCCCCGGAGCTCTCCCCGCCGATGAGGGCCCCGGTCTCCCGCATCTTCCCGGACACGTGCTTGAATCCCACGGGTACCTCCCAGCAGTCCTCCCCGAAATCCGCGGCCACGGCGTCCAGCAGGTGGGTGGTGGCCAGATTGCGCACCGCCGGCCCCCGCCAGCCCTTGTAGCGCAGCAGGTAGTAGTAGAGCAGGGACAGGATCTTGTTGGGGTGGAGAAACTCCCCCTGGTCGTCGATCACCCCCAGCCGGTCGGCGTCGCCGTCGGTGGCGATGCCGATGTCGCAGCCGTGCTCCTCCACGAAGCTCTGGAGGCTGACCATGGTCTTCCCATTGGGGGCCGGCAGACGGCCGCCGAAGAGTGCGTCCCGCCGCTCGTGGATCACATCCACATCGCACCGGGCGGTGATGAGGATGGTTTGCAGGGCGGTTTTGGACACGCCGTACATGGGGTCCAGGGCCACCTTCAGCCCCCTGGCCCGGATGGCGTCCATGTTCACCGAGCGGATGATGGCGTCAATATACGGGTTCATGGGATCCACGATGCGGATACGACCGGTCCGGACGCCCTCCTCATAGGGAACCACGGGAATATCCTCCCCCGCCAGCAGGCGGATATACGCCTCAATGCCGGCTGTCACCTCCTCGCTGGCGTCCCGGCCCCCCTCGGTGAAAACCTTCACGCCGTTGTAGAGGGCGGGGTTGTGGCTGGCGGTGACCGCCATGCCGCAGGGCAGGTCGTAGTAGCTGACGGCAAACATCAGCATGGGCGTGGGCGCCTCCCGCTCCACCACCAGGCAGGGGATCTCCGCCCCCGCCATCACCTCGGCGGCCCAGTGGGCGGCCTCCCGGGAGAGGAAGCGGCGGTCATAGCCCACCAGAAATCCACGTGCGGCCCCGCCCTCCTCACGCATCCGCCGGGCCAGGGCGGCGGTCAGCAGCTGGACGTTGGCCTTCGTGAAGCCGTCCCCTATGACGGCCCTCCAGCCGCCCGTACCAAATCGAATCCCCATCTCTCATATGCTCCTTTCTGTCTGCGGAGAAGCTCTCCCGCCGCGCGGCGCGGCTTGTCCCCCTATTCTACCACGCCGGCGGGCGGCTGTGGAACTTTTTTCCAAAAAAATTTTTCTGTTTTTTGCGGAAAAATCTTAAATTTGTCCGTAAGAGAGCTGAAATGCAACAAAAACAGTATATTTCTCCTTGAAATCCTGCCTGTTTAATGATATACTGCCTGTATGGAAGGCGGAGATTTTATTTGAAGCCGTAAGTGAAAGTGAGTGATGAATGATGGACAATTATTCCTTTTCCATCTTCCCCAATGACCATTTTCTCGATCTGACCCTCTACCAATACGGCTGGGAGCAGTGTGCCCCCCTCTATTCCTACGGTCCCTCTGTCCGCAACCACTACCTGTTTCACTTTATCATCTCTGGCAGGGGGCAGCTCCGCTCCAATGACGCCGACGGGGTGACCCATCATCACCGCCTGGGGCCCGGCCAGGGGTTTCTCATCTGCCCCGGCCAGGTCAACACCTACTGCGCCGACGAGCAGCAGCCCTGGAAGTACGTATGGCTGGAATTTGACGGGCTGCGGGCGGCGGACTACCTGACCGCCGCCGGGCTGAGTGTGTCCCAGCCCATCTACGTTCCCCGGGAGGCGGGGCAGGCCGGCTCCCTTCAGGACCGGATGCTCTACATCGCCGACCACCCGGAGGCCACCTCGCTGCACCTGATCGGCCAGCTGTGCCTCTTCCTCGACGATCTGGTCCAGAGCTCCTCCACCCGCCGGGAGACCCGCGGGGGGCCGCTCCGGGACTTCTACATCCAGGAGGCGGTGACCTACATCAAGCAGAACTACCAGCGGCCCCTGACCGTGGAGGAGATCGCCGGGGTGTGCAAGCTCAACCGCAGCTATTTCAGCAAGCTGTTCAAGGAGGTCATCGGCTGTACGCCCCAGGAGTTCCTCATCGCCCTGCGGCTGAACGAGGCGGCGGAGCTGATGAAGAGCTCCAACACCTCCATCGGGGAGATCGCCGTCCGCTGCGGCTATCCCAACCAGCTCCACTTCTCCCAGGCGTTCAAAAAGCGCTACGGCGTGCCCCCCAGGGAGTGGAGAAAGGAGAATAAGCCGGTAAAAAAGTCCTGACCGCTGTGGGTCAGGACTTTTTGCGGAGCGGGAGTGCCCGCCGCGACAGGAACTTTTGTTTGACTTTTTGCCGGAAGCGGGAGTATAATATTGCTTCCGATCCGAAAGGTCGGAAGTAAAATGTGCCATGTTTTGCGGCTGCCGCCGTTTACGGCGGCGAGCAAAAGGGCTTGAATCAAATGTATGATTCCCGAATTTTTCATACGGGAATCATACCGGCACCACGATAGATAGAAAGAGGATGTGAGCGATGTTTCAAGGCTACAGCGAAAAGACATTGGACTTCATGTGGGGTATCCGGCTGAACAACGACCGGGCGTGGTTCACCGCCCACAAGGAGGAGTATCAGGCGCATCTCTACCAGCCCACCGTGGAGCTGGGGCGGGAGGTGCACCAGCGGTTCACGGAGAAGTTCCCCAAGCTGGGGCTGAACCTCCACGTCTGCCGCATCTACCGGGACGCCCGCCGCCTACACGGGCAGGGGCCCTACAAGGACCACCTGTGGCTGACCATCCGCCCGGAAAACGACGTCTGGAGCCGCCAGCCGGTTTTCTGGTTCGAGATTGCCCCGGAGGGGTGGAGCTATGGCGTGGGCTTCTGGAACGCCTCGGCCCAGACCATGGCCGCCATGCGCCGGGATATCGACGGGGAGCCCGGGCGGCTGGAGAAGCTGGCCCGACGGCTGAAGCGGGACGGCCGCTTCCAGGTCCAGGGGCAGGACTACGCCCGTCCGAAGGGGGACCCGTCCCCGCTGCTGACGCCCTGGTACAACAAGAAGGACATCTCCGTGGGCTGTAACCGCCCCTTCGACGATCTGCTCTGCTCCCCGGCGCTGGTGGACGAGCTGGCGGACGCCTTCGCCTTCCTGGTGCCGGTGTACCAGTATTTCCAGTCCTTCTGCAGGGCGGGGCTGGAGGATTTGAAATAGAATAGAACGGACAAGGCCGGCGGGGTTCATCCCCGCCGGCCTGCTGACTGTACGGGCCGAACCCGGCCCGGGATTTCCTTCTCAAAAAGTGGCGCTGCCGCTTTTTTGACGCGATTACGCCTCCACGGCCCGCAGGTACAGCTGCCGGGCCTGATAATCCCCCGCGATCAGGGGGAAGGAGAGGCCGGCGTGCAGGAGGGCCGCGCCGTCGTAGATCCGCTCTCCGCCGTCAATGCGGTAGCGCAGGGCGGGGTCCAGGCCCTTCAGCCTCAGCACGATGAAGGGCAGGGCGGCCCGGGCGGAGCCGGTGACCAGGGAGACCAGGGCCTCCCGCCTGTCCCGGGAGACGTGCTGCCAGGCGGTATAGGTCAGATCCCGGAAGGGGTCCGTCAGCCGGTAGTAGTCCCCCTGGCTGATGAGGGCGGCACGGTCCTTGAAGGTGCGGACCTGCGCCCGGACGGTCTCCTTCTCCTCAGCCGTACACCTGCCCAGATCCATCTCATACCCGAAGGTGCCGCACATGGCCACCACGCCCCGGGTCTCCATGGGGGCGGCGCGCCGGGTCTGCCCGTTGGGCACGGCGGAGACGTGGGCGCCGATGGCGCTGACCGGGTAGCAGAAGGCGGTGCCGCACTGGATGCGCAGCCGGTCGATGGCGTCGGTGTTGTCGCTGCACCAAATCTGGGGGGTGTAGTAGAGCATCCCGGCGTCGAACCGGCCGCCGCCGCCGCTGCATCCCTCGGTGAGGAGGCCGGGGTAGTCCCGGTGGAGCCGCTCCAGCAGGTCGTAGACCCCCAGCATGTACCGGTGGTAGACCTCCCCCTGCCGGCCGGCGGGCAGGGCGGCGGACCACACGTCGGAGAGGGAGCGGTTCATGTCCCACTTGATGTAGGAGACGTCCGCGCTGTCCAGCACCCGGCAGATGGCGGCGTAGACGTGGTCCCGGACCTCCTGCCGGGAGAAGTCCAGCACCAGCTGGCTCCGGCCCTGGGCCTGGGGCCGGCCGGGGGCCCCCAGTGCCCAGTCCGGATGGGCCCGGTAGAGCTCGCTGCGCTCGCTGACCATCTCCGGCTCGATCCACAGTCCGAAGCCCATGCCCAGCGCCTGGATGCGGGGCACCAGGGCCTCCAGGCCGCCGGGGAGCTTCTTCTCGTTCACGTCCCAGTCCCCCAGGCCGCCGCAGTCGTCGTCCCGTGTGCCGAACCAGCCGTCATCCATGACGAACAGCTCCATCCCCAGCTCCGCACCCTCCCGGGCGATGGATACCAGTTTGTCCGCGTCAAAGCGGAACTCCGTGGCCTCCCAGTTGTTGATGAGCACGGGCCGCCGCTTTCCCTGATAGGGGTCCCGGATGAGCCGCTGCCGGATGGCCCGGTGGAAGCGGTGGGTCATGGGGGTCAGGCCGTCGGGGGAGCAGACAAGGGCCGCCTCCGGGGCGGTGAAGCACTCACCGGGGGCCAGGGTCCAGCGGAAGTGGTGGGGGTGAATGCCCATCACCAGCCGGGTATCGTCGAACTGGCTGCGCTCTGCCGCCGCCAGGAAATTGCCGCTGTAGAGCAGGGCCGCGCCATAGCACAGGCCGTGGTCCTCCCCGGCGTCCTGCTCGCAGAGGATGACGAAGGGGTTGTGCTGGTGGCTGGAGGTCCCGCGGAGGCTGCCCACGCTCTGTACGCCGGGGCGCAGGGCCGCCCGATTCAGGTTCCGCTCCTTCACGTGGCCGCCGTCAAAGGTGACAAGGTCCAGATCCGCCCGGTTGAAATCCAGGCAAAGGCTCATGGCGCGGCACAGCGCCGCCGGCCTGTCCCCCCGGTTGGTCAGCCGGACCGCCCGGGTGATGAGATCGTCCTCCTCGCACACGCCGTAGAGCAGCTCCGCCTCGATCCCGGAGCAGGGGTCCCGGAGCAGGATGGACAGCGTCTCCCACCCCTCCCGGCCGAAAAAGGCGGGGAGGCCCTCCAGGGCGTACTTCCCCGGACGGATCTCGTGGGAGGCATAGCGCAGATCCAGCAGAAGGCTGCCGTCGGGCTGCTCCACCTCGGCGGAGGCGAGGCGGTAGTCCCCCACGCCGCAGGTGGAGTACTCCTGGGGCAGGGTGTCCAGGGAGTAGATCCGGTCCGCGCCGGAGCCGCTGGGGTTGGGGGAGAAGCCCCGGTCCGTGTACTGAAGGAGGTAGCTCAGATCCCCGTCACCAACCCGGGGACCGTAGTAGAGGTGGAGCAGGACGCCGTGTCCGTCCGCCTGCATCTGGTAGGTGGTGCGGCGGGTGTGGAGGGTGAAGGTCCCGCTCTTGCTGTCATAAATCATCATATCGTATCACCTTACTCAAGCCTGTTATGCTTATTTATGTGGACAGCCCCGGCCCGCTGACGCTGGCCGGGGCTGCCGCAGGGGAAAATGGAGGAGAATGAAGAAAACGCGCGTGTGGATTACTTTCCGCCCGTACCGGCGATGCCCTCCACGAACTGGCGCTGGAAGATGAGGTAGAGGACCACCATGGGCAGCATGGCCAGCAGGGAGCCGGACATCAGCACGGGGAAGTTGGTGGAGAACTGGCCCTTCAGCGTGGAGAGGCCGGAGGAGAGGGTCATCATCTTCAGGTCGGAGTTGACCACCAGGGGCCACATCAGATCGCCGTAGGCAAACACGGCGGTGAAGATGGTCAGAGCGGCCACGGAGGTGCCCGTCAGGGGGAACATGACCTTATAGAAGGTCTGCCACTGGTTGCACCCGTCCAGATAGGCGGCCTCGCCCACCTCGTCGGGGATGCTCATGTAGGTCTGGCGCAGGAAGAACACGCCGAAGGCGCTGACCAGACCGGGGAAGACCAGGGCGAAAATGGTGTTGGCCATGCCCATCTTGGCGACCATCTGGTACTGGGGGATGATGAAGATCTGGCTGGGCAGGGACATCTGAACCAGCACGATGCCGAACAGGAGGCCCTTGCCTCTGAACTTCAGCTTGGCGAAAGCGTAGCCGGCCATGGAGCTGAACAGGACCGCGCAGATCACCCGGAAGAAGACCATCAGCGTGGTGTTCCAGTACAGGTGGCCAAAGGGCAGGGAGGCGATGGCCTCCTTGAAGTTGTCCAGCATCCACTTGGCGGGGAAGATGGTGGGCGGGATCTGCATACTCTCCGGCACGGTCTTGGAGCTGGTGAGGATCATCCACACGAAGGGGAAGATCATGATCACCGCGCCCAGGATCAGGAAGAAATAGGTGAGGAACTTGTTGATGGCGTAGGAACGTCTCAGAGAATCTGTACTTTTCATGTCGATCCCTCCTTAAATGTCGTAGGTGACCCACTTCTTCTGGCCCCAGAACTGAATCAGGGTGACAAGAAGGATCAGGCCGACGGTCCACACGACAATGGCGGAGCCATAGCCGCGGTCCCCCGCCACGAAGGAGGAGCGGTAGAACAGGTACATCAGGCTCTGCATATCCGTCAGGGCGGGGTTGGTCTCGTCCGCCATCATGTAGATGAGGTCGTAGATCTTCATGGAGGCCATCAGGCGCATGATGAGCACGGAGAACATGGTGGGGGAGACCATGGGCAGGGTGATGGTGAAGAACTGGCGGACCTTGCCGGCGCCGTCAATGCTGTTGGCCTCATAGAGGGTCTTGGGGATATTCTGGAGGCCGGCCAGCAGCAGAACCGCGTCATAACCGATGCTGCTCCATACAGACACGATGGCCACCGCGATCACGGCGGTCTTGGGATCGGTGATCCACTGGATTTTCTGACCCAGTATTTGGTTGAGAATGCCGTACTCACCATTGAAGATCCAGCGCCAGACCATGGCCACGGCGGCAGGGGCGCAGACCAGGGGCAGGAAGAAGATGGTGCGGAAGCCCCCTTTGAACTTCACCTTGGCATTGAGCAGGATAGCGACAAACAGGGCCAGGATGATGCCCACGGGCACCGTGAGGATACAAAAGTAGACGGTGTTCCAGGTGGCCTTCCAGAACTCGGCGTTTCCGAACATATCCCCATAGTTTTTCAAGCCGATGAATTTGTAGTGGCCAAAGCCAAGATGCTCACAGAAGCTGGCGTAAATGGTCTGTACAAAGGGCCACAGGTTCAGAATAACCAGACCGATGATGGTGGGGGCCACCATGATCCAGCCCCAGTTTTCCTCCCGCCGGGCGGCGGCGGACAATTTTATCTTATTCAAAAATATACCCTCCTCTCATTCTCACTCGGCCGTTACATAGGAGTCGGCGATCTCCTGCATACGTGTCAGGGCGCTGTCGATGTCAGAAGCGCCGCTGTAAACCTTGACCATCTCGTCGGCCACAGTGGACTTCCACTTGCGGCGGGATGCGTTGTTGATGTACTGGACGGCATTGTCAAACTGGTCGTAACATACCTGCACGTCGATGACGTAGTCAAAGCTGTTGAACACAGTGGACCAGCTCTCCTCCTGCCCCAGATAGGCGGGGATGGCGGCGCCGGACTCGCCCTGGATGCGCTGCCCCTCCTCGCTGCCGAAGAAGCGGAGCACGTCTTTGACGATTTCCAGATTCTTGCCCTTGGCGGCGGTGGAGTAGCACAGGCCGTTGGAGATGGTGCCCCGGCCGTCACCGCTGGCGGGGTTGGGGCACTTGGGCAGAGGGGCGATGTCCCAGTCACCCACCATGTCGGGGAAATTTTGCAGCTCGCTGAGCAGGTTCCAGCTGCCCTCCAGGAACATGGATCCCATACCGGAGAAGAAAGATGTACCGGGGCTGGTCTCAGCAAAATAATTCTGGTCAGGGCACCAGTCATTCTTCTGGAGATTTACATAGAACTTGATGGCATCCGCCGTGGCGGGCTGGGTATACCCGGCGTGGATGTTCGTCTCCGGATCCAGGATGTAGCCGCCATTCTGGTAGACGAAGTTCCAGTAGCCCAGCTGCTCGTCGTTGTAGGCCATATAGCCGTACTTGCCGGTGGCGTCGTAGATCTTCTGGGAGGCGTCGGTCAGATCGTCCCAGGTCCATTCGGCGGTGGGGTAGGATACCCCGGCGGCGTCGAACATCTCCTTGTTGTAGACCAGCACGATGTTGTCCTTGTCCTTGGGGACGCCGTACATGCGGCCGTCAGAGCCGCTGGCGTTGCCGATGGAGATCTCGGAGAAATGGTTCTGGTAGTAGTTGGGGTCCTCGTCGGCGTAGAGGTCCGTCACGTCCGCCAGGATGCCGAAGTCGGCGTAGTACAGGATCTGGTCGGTGTGCATCCAGAAGATGTCGGGCATGGTATTGCTCTCGCCGGCAGCCTCCAGCTTGGTCCAGTACTCACCCCAGCTGGTGACCTGCACTTCGATCTCAACCTCGGGGTGCTGGGCGGTATAGGCGTCGCAGATGGCCTGCATACCGTCCCGCTGGGCGACGTCCCAGATCTGGAAGGTCAGGTGGGTCTTGCCGTCGGACGCGCCGCATCCGGTGATTGACAGCAGCAGCGTAAACACCAGCGCGGCCGCTGTCATGCGGGGGAATCTTTTCATAACACCACTCCTCTTTTTTATTTTGACCTGTATTCATCGCTGAAGAATACCGGATGGGGAGGAATTTCGCCGGTCTGCGGAGCAAAAAATCCAGGGAGTCCGGCACGTCTCGGGATTTTTAACACAGCAGGACGGCAAAAGGCCCGCGCAGGCAGCATCCCTCGGTTATGAATACAGGTTCTTACAGCGCCGCCCCCTTCCTCTCAGGGCGGACGCCACAGAACATGCTAGAACTATAATACGCGGAACAATTATCTGTAAATGCCTTTTTATGGTGAAAATATGTGACAATTCAAGAAAATGTAATTTTTTCAAAGGTTGCCTCACATGGATGAATATTTTTGGGCAATTTTGTTGCATTCAACAGAAAACGCGCAACTTTTTTTGGCAATAACAACAAATACCGGGGAGCTTAACCCGCAGAGGCCCTGCTTTGCAGGGGGTTGGGCCGCTTTCTCTATATGTGCTGATGTGGGATTGCACGGAGATCCGGAACGAGCCCCGGGAGACAGGTGTTGAATTTTGGCGTGGCGTGTGGTATAGTCGATGTACTTGAGAAAGGAGGCTGCCATGTTTTCACCCAAGGGCTACAACTACACCGATCCCGCGCCGCTGGAGCCGGACGGCCCGCCCAAAACCGGCCTGCGCCGTTTCCTGGAGATCGTCAGCCAGGAGGCCGCCGCCCTGCTCAAGCTCAACCTGATGTTTCTGCTCAGCTGCGTCCCGGTCATCACCATCCCGCCCGCCGTCCTGGCGCTCAACCGCACGATCCGCCGCATGGCGGCGGACCGGCCGGCGCGGAGCTGGCCGGGGTACTGGGAGGCGTTCAAGGAGGGGTGGAAGCGGTCCTACGCCGCTTTCCTGCTCACGGTACTGCCGCTGGCGGCGGCGGGCTACGGGGCCCGGTTCTACCTGGGCTTTGTGTCCTCGAACCCGGCGTTCTACCTGCCCTTCATGCTCTGCTCCACTGTTTTCCTGGCTGGCCTGCTGGCATCCTCCTACCTCTACGGCCTGCTCTCGGACGGACGGCCCCTGAACCGGGAGACCCTGCGCCTGTCCCTGAGGCTGGGCCTGGGCAGGCCCCTGCGGGCGGTGCTGGCGGCGGCGGGCTGGTACGGGCCGTTGGCGGTCTCGGTGCTGTGGTTCCCCCTCAGCGGCGGGTACCTGATGCTCATGGGCTTTACCCTCCCGTGTCTGCTGGCCCAGTTCTTCCTCCGAACGGTGCTGGAGCAGTGCGGGGAGACGGATTGATATGATTTCTTGAAGGGAAAAGGCCCTGCCTCACCCCAAACAGCAAAATGCCCCCGCCGGTGTATACCGGCGGGGGCTGATTTTATGCTTTGCAGGATTTACTTGACGAAGTTGACAGCAACATTCTCATAGGTCTCGCTGCCGGCCAGGAAGGCGTCATAGTCGCCCTTGACCTCCAGGGAGCCGCCGGTCTTCATGCCGTCCACCAGGGCATTGTAGTCGGCCTCGGTGATCACCTCAAACTGGGAGGTGGCGAAGGGCAGGCCCACGGCGTCCTCGTCCACGCCCAGGTTCACGGCCTGACCGCCGACCTCGTCCCACTTGCCGTCATAGAAGCGGCCAAGCATCAGGCTGGCGGCCTCGCTCAGGCCCTTCACGGCGGAGGTCATCACGGTGTTGGACTCGGCGGACTGGTCAACGTCCACGCCGATGGACAGGGCGTTGTTGGCCGCGGCAGCGGCGAACACGCTGTTGCACATGGAGCCGCCGCAGGCGAAGACGATCTCGGTGCCGTTGGAGTACCAGCCGCTGATCTGGGTCTGGAGCTCGGCGGAGGCGGAGTAGCCGTCGCCGTACAGGTAGCTGTAGTTCATCTCCACGTTGACGCCGTCCTCAGCGGCAGCCGCCTGGGCGCCCTGGACGAAGCCGTAGCCGTAGCGGTTGACAGCGGGGTTGGTGCCGCCGCCGCCGCCGGTGAAGCCCAGCTTGGTGTTGCCCTCCTTGACAGCGGCGTAGCCGGCCAGGTAGCCGCACTGCTCCTCGTGGAAGGCCACGCCCACCACGTTGTTCAGAGCGTTGCCGTTGGCGTCGGAGAGGGGATAGCCGTCGATGAAGACGAACTTGACATCGGGATACTCAGAAGCCGCGCGGACCATGGCCGCCTCCTGGAGGAAGCCGGGGGCCACGATGACCTCAGCGCCGCCGTCGATGGCGGCCTTGTAGGCCTGATAGCGGTCCTCGTCAGTGGCGCTGTCGCCATTGGCGGGCTGATAGTACTTGTAGGACTTGCCGTTCTGGCTGGCGTAGAGCTTCACGCCGTTCCAGGTGCCCTGGTTGAAGGACTTGTCCTTCAGCTGGCCCACGTCGGTGACCATGGCGATGACGTACTTGTTGTCAGCGCTGGTCATGGTGTCGTCGATCTTCTCGGGATCGGTCTCGCCGCTGGGGGCGGGCTCGGCGGGAGCCGGGTCGGTGGTGTCTGCGGGAGCGTCGGTCTTGTTGTCATTTGCGGTCTTGTTGTCAGCGGGATTGTTGTTTGCGGGCTTGTTGTTGCCGCCGCCGCAGGCCGCCAGGGCGAGAACCATCGCCAGGGCCAGAAGCAGGGCCAAGAACTTCTTCTTCATTGGAATCAATCAACCTTTCTTTTTTAATTACACCCCGGTGCAAAGAGACAGATTCAGGCGTGACGCCCGGTTTCCGGGATGCTATTACCGTATTATACCTGATCCTTCACCATAAAGCAACCAGAAAAACGCGCAGAATTGGGGATGTTTTGTGGCCAATGTGAAAATTTTTTGTGAATGTGACGGAACGGGGGCCTATTTGCCCGCCATTTTCACGGCCGTCTCCAGTGCGATCTTCATCATGGTGGTGAAGGTTGTCTGGCGATCGGAGGCGGGCAGCGCCTCGCCGGTGACGATGCTGTCGGAGATGGAGCAGATGGCCAGGGCCCGCTTGCCCAGCTTGGCGGCGGTCATGTACAGGGCGGCGGCCTCCATCTCCACGGCCAGCACGCCCATCTCCGCCCACTTCATGGTGGAGTTGGAGGCGTCATAGAAGGTGTCGGAGCTCAGCAGATTGCCCACGGGCATCTCCACGCCCATCTCCCGGGCCACGGCTACGGCCGTCTCCAGGAGCGTGAAGTCCGCGATGGGGGCGAACAGGCCGGGCAGTTCGTACTGGTGGGCGAAGTTGGAGTTGGTGCAGGCGCCCTGGGCGGCCACCACGTCCCGGAGCTTCAGCTTCTTGCTGATGGCGCCGGCGGAGCCGATGCGCAGGATGTTCTCCACGCCGTACTGGCTGTAGAGCTCGTGGGAGTAGATGCCTATGGAGGGCATTCCCATACCGGAGGCCATGACGGAGACGGGGGTGTCCCGGTAGGTGCCGGTGTAGCCCTGGATGCCGCGCACGTTGTTGACCAGCTTGGCATTGTCCAGGAAGGTGTCGGCGATGAATTTTGCCCGCAGGGGATCGCCGGGCATCAGGACTGTTTGGGCGAAATCGCCCATTGCGGCAGCGTTATGAGGAGTTGACATGATTTTTACTTCCTTTCTTGGTAGATGACCCGGGGCCTATGCGGCCCAAGGCGGCGCTTGCACCGCCCGAGCGGGCGCTCGGCGGAACGCCGAATGACGCGAGTCAAACGGGGCCTACGCGGCCCCACACCCCGCGGGTACTTTTCCCACGCGGGAAAAGTACCCAAAAGCGCGCCAGAACCTACGGTTCTGGACTCCCTTACTCGGGGCCGTCCCATTGGGACGGCCTGCCTCGGCGGGGGTTTTTCGGACACGCTCTGCAAGTGAAGAGTTGCTCTGCCCCGTGAACAAGCAAATCCTAAGGGGTTCTGATCTAGTGGACTGGCACTTGAACAACTCCGCCTGCCGGCCTCTTAAAGGGGTAAAGCCAGCAGCGGGGATCGCTCTGAGTCGATGCGCAGGAAACTTGCACCGCACCGATGTGCCACAGCAGGGGCCCCCGTTAGGACCTGTGGGTAGACGCATATAGAGAGGCAGACGAAGGGCAGGCACCACCGGTAGAATCAGCCCGGCTACAACAAAGGGCAAATAATTAAAACATGGAGTATCGCCCGGAGGGCGATGCCGGGGGGACCGGGGGCCCTCCCCCGGCGCACTTTTGGTACCTTTTCCCGGGAGGGAAAAGGTACAGGCCCCCGCGCCCGCAGGCGCGGAGCCCCCCTGGAGCGGTTATCCTTTAGAACCTGTATTCATAACCGGGGGATGCCGGATGGACGAGGATTTTTCTCGTCAGACAAGGAGATTTTCCGCAGCAATCCTGACGGATTGCAAGGGAAAGC
>CAJUQS010000182.1 GCA_910588365.1 uncultured Oscillospiraceae bacterium
AGGGCTTCTGTGACAAGAACCACGTCAACCTCTCCCTGCCCTCCCTCCGGGCGGACAACTTCTCCATGGAGCTGATGCAGCGCCTCCAGCGGGGCCGGAAGGCGGGGCTCACCTTCGCCCCCGAGGCGGGCACCCAGCGCCTGCGGGACGCCATCAACAAGAACCTCACCGAGGAGGATCTGACCCAGAGCCTGCGCACCGCCTTCTCCGGCGGCTGGAGCGCGGTGAAGCTCTACTTCATGCTGGGCCTGCCCACGGAGACGGACGAGGACGTTCTGGGCATCGCCGAGATGGCCAACCGCGCGGTCCACACCTGGCGGGAGTACGCCAGCAATAAGAACCGGGGCCTGCGCATCACGGTCTCCACCTCCTGGTTCGTGCCCAAGCCCTTCACCGCCTTCCAGTGGGAGCCCCAGATTCCCCTGGAGGAGTACGAGCGGCGGGTGAAGCTGCTGCGCTCCGCCATCACCGCCAAGGCCGTCACCTACAACTGGCACGACGGGGACACCAGCTTCCTGGAGGCCGTGCTGGCCCGTGGGGACCGCCGTCTGGGCCGGGTTCTGGAGCGGGCCTTCCGCAAGGGCGCCAGGCTGGACGCCTGGAGCGACTTCTTTGATCTGAACCGTTGGCGGGATGCCTTTGCCGAGGAGGGCCTGGACCCGGCGTTCTATGCCTGCCGGGAGCGGCGGCGGGACGAGGTCCTGCCCTGGAGCATGATCTCCTGCTATGTGTCCGATGACTACCTCTGGCACCAGCGGGAGCTGGCCTACCAGTCCGTCACCACCCCGGACTGCCGCACGGCGTGCAGCGGCTGCGGGGCCAGCGTTGTGGAAGGGGGGGAGTGTTTCCGTGGGTAAGCTGCGTCTCATCTTCATCAAGGAGGGCCGGGCGGTATACATCTCCCACCTGGATCTGCTGCGGACCTTTCAGCGGGTGTTTCTGCGCCAGGGACTGGTGCTGCGCCACTCCCAGGGCTTCCACCCCCACCCCATTCTCTCCTTCGCCCTGCCCCTGCCCGTGGGCCAGTCCAGCGCCTGCGAGGTACTGGACTTCGAGGTCGTCGAGGACATGGACGGCAAGGGCCTGCCGGAGAGTCTGAACCGCTTCATGCCCGAGGGCATCCGGGCCGTGGACTGCTACGTCCCGGTCTGGCCGGTCCGGGATCTGGCGAAGCTCCGGTGCCGGGTGGACCTGTGCTATGACGGCGGCGTCCCCGCCGGCGCGGCGGAGGAGATCAGCTCCCTTCTGACCGGGGAGAGCCTGGTCATCCAGAAGCGGACCAAGCGCAAGGCCATGGCGGACGTGGACATCCGCCCCATGCTCCACGGGCTGGAGCTGTCTGAGGAGCCGGGGATTCTGCGGCTGGATGCGACAGTCTCCGCCCAGAATCCGGGGCTGAACCCCGCCCTGCTGGCTGAGGCGGTGCGGACGCACCTGCCCCCCCTGGCGCCGGATTTCGTCCAGGTCCGCCGTCTGGAGCTGCTGGACGCCGGCGACGGGACGTTCCGGTAAAAATTAAGAAACTCTTAATCTTTTCCTTCTGCAGGACTTAATGATATCGTTCTAAAATGAACAAATAGAGTGAGAAGTTGTACCAATAGCCGAAGCGGGCAGATTTGCGGGAGAACATCGTCTTTGGCAGGGCAGACATGTATTGCGGCAGTTTCAGCGAAGCCATGGATGGTCCCGGCCGGAAAGGTGTGCGCTGAGGCTGTCGGTATAGCTTCTGATGGCGGCAGAGGTAATATGTAAGACCTTTCGGGACCGGC
>CAJUQS010000183.1 GCA_910588365.1 uncultured Oscillospiraceae bacterium
CCCCCGCCGGACCGGCCCCCAGGTCTGAAATTCCTCCACGTTTTCCAAGATAATCACGCGGGGGCGGACGGTCCCTGCCCAGCGCAGGACAATCCATGCAAGGCCCCGGATATTCCGGTCCACCAGGGCCGCACCCTTCGCCTTGGAGAAGTGCTTGCAGTCCGGGGAGAACCACGCCAGCCCCACCGGACAGCCGCCGCACTCCTTCACCGGGTCCACGTCCCACACGGAGGCTTGCAGGTGCCGGGTGTGCGGATGGTTTGTTTTGTGCATCAGAATAGCGTCCGGGTCGTGGTTGATTGCAATTTTCACAATGCGCCCCGTCGCCAGTTCCATTCCCGTTGACGCGCCACCTCCGCCCGCGAAATTATCCACAATGATTTCATCCGGCGCGGCAATGCTAACCTGATTCAAACGTCCTCGCCCCCATCCTTGATGATGTTCTGGACCATCGCCGCCGCAACGTAGTACAGCACAGGCAGAAGCAGCGCCAGTGCCTCACCACCGACGGCGTAATACCCCCGCTCCCGCATGGCATAGGCCGCGCCCAGCTTATACAGCAGCACCCCGGCCACCGCCAAGAACGCATACCACGCCACGGCCCAGCCGTTCAGCCGCGCAATCCACGTCCGCAGGCTCACCCGCCGACGCTTCGGGGCTTGTCCCACTTTGATGTACTTAACTTTTTCCACGTTTTTCCTCTCCCTTCCGTCGATAATCGCCCCTGCAAGGGCAGGTCCGCCAATGCGGCACGAACCCCAGCGGCGTGTTGATTTTGTCCTCCCTGGTCTGCACTTCCTCCGGCCTCGCCAGCCGCCCGGTAAGCACTCCCTCTTCCTCGGTGTAAAAATTCTCGTCCCCGTCGCCCTCAATGACAAATTCCGGGGCCGGGTCCACCGGGATATACCGCCCTTCCGCCGTCTGCATCCAGTCGATTTCCCGGCCACAGTCTTTGCATACGCTCACGCTTAAAATCTCCCATCTCTTTTCGCCTTTATGGCCTCACGCAAAAACGATTTCAGGTGTTCTCCATGCAGCGCCGTGTCCCCGCTGAACTCGCCGTATATTTCCACATCTTCTACTGTTAGCGGCCAGCGTTCTATGACGTTCAATACCCGTGCGGCTTCCGGCGCAATCTCGACAAACGCCGTGTTCAGACGTTCGATTAGCTCCTGGCTTTTAATTTCCTTCACCCCCTCTTTGGGTCAAACTTGTAAAAATCCGGCTCCGCCCGGAAAACAAGGCGGTTGTTGCACCACCGCTGGAGCAGGCGTATTTCGCGCGGCGCGTTTGGCTTGTCGTAAATCATCACATACGGGTCAAACCCCATATCGCGCAGGGTGTAGATACGGTATAGGTTTTCCTCCATGGTGGTGTCGTAGTTGGTCAGGACGTAGACCGACCCAAACTTCCCGTGCCGGTTTTTCTTCCCGTGTTCCACATACCGCCGCAGGCCCCGCAGCACGGCATCGCTCTCCGCCATGTAGTCCCAGGCGAAATGAATTTCTTTCAGCCTCACCGCGCCGATAGCTCCGATATTCTCCGCCGTCAGCAGGCGGCAGTCCAGTCCTTGTGTGAAGTCCACCCATGCGCCGCTGTCCGCAAGCTGTCCCAGCAGGTCCATGTGTTCCCGGCAGGCCAGCAGGTTAGGGTCCAACAGCTTGATTTCCTTCTGTCCCCGCCACCACTCGGACAGGTCTGCCACCTTCCGGGCGGCGCGTCCCTCTTTTCTGGCAACGATGCAGAACGAACACCCGCGAGGGCATCCCCGCGTCAGGAATCCGTAGGCGGTTTCGCGGGTCAGCTCCGGGTACATGGAATAGTCCGGGTAGATATGCTCCACCTCGTCCGGGAGGTGGTTGTCCAGGCCGTAGCCTGTCCCGCCCTTGATAATCTCGCGGGCGTTCAGCGGCTCCGGGATGTCCGGGGAATACGTCTCGTCAAAGACCTTGCTCATATACACCCGGTCATACTCCCCGAATCCCCACCACCATTCCACCGCGTCGCCCTGCGCCTTATGCCAGGCCGACAGCTTCATAAGCGCCAGGTTAGGGAAGTTGTGCGAATCCACGTCAATAAGGCCGATTCTCATAGGCCCTCGCCCCAAAAGAAGTAGCTCCGCCACAATTCCCCATATGGAACTCCCGCGATTCTCGATACTCCAGCCACGCTCTCGGCCTGGTTCCGACTAATCCCCATTGACATAAGCAGTTTAATAAACCGCTTCCGCCCCCGACAGCGCCAGCTCTTCGGCGTTCTGATGTGTATGGTAAACTCCATCGGTTCTAACAGGCTCATGGCTTCCGGGGTTAGTGCATCCTCCGGCACTGTAATGGTATGGATTATCCCCGGCGTTATCGGCGTGTTGCCCAGCGGAACACCGTCCCAGTACACCGTGTACTCGTTCCTATTTTCTGGTCCCATAGTTCACCCCCTGTTCCATCAGCGGACACCACGCCGGGACATATGGCAGGAGGTAGGTGGTCCCCATGTGGTATCCCTGGCACGGCCCCGGCGCAAAGCACCGATAGGCCACGGTTTCCTCGCTGTATCGTCCTTTTACCGGCCACGGCTCTGTCCTGACATACTCGCATCCCTTGCAGGTCCGGGAGAAGTCGGCCAGAATTTCCCTTGTACTCACCGCTTGTCCATTTCCGCCCGCAGGCTGTCCTTGATGTAGCAGTCCAGACCCATTTCCCAGCATAGGTCCTCTGCCTCCCGTCCAAACTGCGCCCAGTTGATGTCCGACGGGTGGTAGTTCAGCTTCCCGATTTTCACCCGGTCGATGAAGTAGGCGCACCCTTTGATGCAGTCCAGCACCGCCGCCGGGTCAAGGACCGGCTCGAACGATACCCATGTGTTGACGCCCCTGCACTTCACTTTCTCCAGGCTATACAGGCGGTCCGCCGGTTTGACTGCGCGCGGCTCCGCCTTGTCTGCCATAGGCGTGTCGCAGGAGATAGTCACACCGTACCAATCCCCGCCGTCCAGCAGGTCAAAGTCCCGGCTTCCGTCACCCTTGGTCAAAATCTGGACGTGGTTGCCGTACTCTTTCAGGGCCTTAATGACCTCCCGCGTGGTGGTCGTGTCGCATCCGGTGGGATACGGGTCACAGGTGAAGCACAGGTGGACCAGTTTCCCGGTGATTTTCTCCCGCTCCAACTTCCGCCGCAGCTCCGGCACAATGTCTTTGCGCGGCTCCACGCAGGAGTGAAACGCTTCCCGGTCCCGGTGGAGGACCTGGGGCGCGAAACAGTAGTAGCAGCGGTGGGGGCATCCGGTGTAGATGTTCACGGCGTAGTCGCCGTACTCCGCCGCCGCGCCCTTCGGTTTGTAGATTGTGTTCATGTCCGCTACCTCCTGTTCCACACTTCATCAATCCGTTTGTGGCAGGCGTCCGGGCCGATGTCTCCCACCCAGGTTTCCAGCGCCTCGCGCTTCTCCCGGCGCTCGTACTTGTCCATCACGTCAAAGTCCGGCTCCAGCGTCTCCCGGTTGAAGTAGCCGACACAGGTATGGCTTGCGGTACACAGCCCCGCGCGGACCACGATGCACCCGCTCATTCCCAAGTCCGGGCTGATGGATACGCCCATGTTCCCCATCCGCATAGCGAAGAACCCTTCCAGGTACGTCCCCCGGTCCGGCTCCAGGCCCTTTGCCGTCCCGAACTCCTGCAAGGCCAGTTTCCGGGCCGTCGCCAGCGTCAGCCGGAAGCCGCCGGGGTACTCTTTTTTCCTCGCCACTCGTCACCCCTCCTTTTCAAATCTTATTTTCATTTGCGCCGGGTATAGGTCCACCTCCGGGCGGCGCTTCCCGGTCCACCGCAGGCCCCCGGCCTGTCCCACGCATTTCCATCCGGCGGCGCGGAGGCTCGCCCCGTTCTCGCTCTCCAGGATGTAAGTCACCAGTTTTTTGTATCCCATGGCACGGGCCGCTCTCCACGCGGCAGCGTACAGCATGGAACAGGCGTTGCTGGTCCCGTCCGTGCAAAGCCGGTTGACCTCCAACGTCCATCCGTCGTCCAGGTGCCGGGCAACAGGACGCCCAACAATGGCGACGCCCACGATTTTCTCCCCGTCTGACAGGCCAATAGAAAACTTGTGGCCCACAACCGGCCCGTGGTGTCGGTGGTTCTGCTCCACAAAGGCGTTTGCCTCTTTCAGTGTCATAGGTACAACTTCAAGCATTTTTTCGCCTCTTCTCCCGTGGCTCAAAGCACGCCTGGGTAAGCGGTTCCGGGCGTTTCCCCTCGTCCTCCCACAAGTGACAGCACGGGAACGGGTTGTACCCCTCCTTCGTAACCATCACCGTGTAGAAGTGACGGCACTTCTTACACTTCACGCCTGCTTCTCCCGCTCCGCCGCGTTCAGGCGCTTCACTTCCGCCATTGCGGCCTTGTAGTCGTCGTAGACCTTTATGGTTTTCCCGTAGTCCCTGTATACCATGTCGTGGAAGTCCGATTGCCGCATCTGCAAACTGCCGCCCCACCGCTCCGTGCCGTTTGTCTGATTGAATGTAAGCGATAAGCCGTACTGGTTTACACTGATACTTTCCAGCACCCACTTTGCGACGGAGTAGACCGTCGTTGTGCCGACAACCTCTTTCTCGCGCCAGTCTCCCTTGCACCTGGGACAAGCGTACTCGACGCCCTTAATGGTCACTTTCCCCGTGTTGTCACAGCAGACGCAGGGGGCGCGCGTCTCCTTCTGCTTCCCGGCCACGGTGTAATACTCCCGGTCCCACAGGATAGGGAACGCCGCCTTGACCCTGATGGACAGGCCCGGCACCTCGCCCTGCTTCTCGCCCAGTTTCAGCCACCACAGCGGATTGTTCCGCTCCGCCTTGTGCGGGCAGCGCTTCCCGTCGCAGTTCTCCCGCTCGCATTTGGCGCAGAACGCCTTGCGAAACTCCACATCCCACGGCCCATCCGCAACAGGGAGAGAGGCCAGAAATTCGCCCAGCGCCTCCGGCGTCTCCGTTATTTTCTCAAAGTTGGTCATACTCCGTCCGCTCCCTTCTGTTCAACGCCCCTCTTCGGGCGGCGTCCACGGTTTCGCAAGTTCATCTGGTATACGGTCTGGCCCCGCTCGGCGCTGTACACAGGCCGGAAGTTCTTATCCAATTCCACGTCGCCGCCCGCTCTGACGCACCGCCCCCGCTTCAATTCCGTGTAAACGGTGCATTGGCTGATACCCAGTTCTGCGGCAATCTTGACCGGGGAAGCGTTCTCTCCCCACATCATTTCAATTTTCCTGCGGTCGTCCAGCGTCAAAGTCCTCACCTAAATCACCCCTTTCACCCGTTTCTGCCCCCGTTTGGGTAAAAAAATAATGCAGAAAAAGGTTGAAAAACCTTTTCTGCATTTAACTTACTACATCAGCATGGCACCTGATAGAAAACACGCCGCGGGAAATATCCCGCGGCGTGCCGGCTCTATATTATTATTATTCTATATGCAGAAAATGTCACTTGGCCTGGAGGGAGGCGGAATCGAAGGTCAACGTACGGTCATACCACGTGTCCTTCTTCACACTGTGGGCGGCAAAGTCCAGCGCCTCGTCCAGGGCGGCGACCTCCAGGAAAAAGGTGGTCTTGCCGTCAGCCGCCGCGCCGTCCACAGCGGTGGAAGCATCTGCCTTGGCGGAGGCGGCGGTGCCCACGAACATCTTATCGAAGCTGGTGCTGCCCAGGGTCAAGGCGGCGGTCATTCTGCCGCCTGCCACGGTCAGCTCACAGCTGTCGATCTTGAACATGGACTGCCCGCACTCAACGGCAATGGTATAGGCACCATCGGCCAGGGCGGGCTCAGCATCCTCAGCAGGCTTGGCGTTCGAGGGGTTGGGCTCCACGTCGATGCCGGTCTCGCCCAACTCCTTGGCGTCCTTCGCGTGCTCCACCAGCAGCTGCTGGACAGCCTCCAGCTCACCCAGGCCCTTGACCTCGCACTGGACCTCGAATCCGGCGGCGGTAAAGACGGACTTCCAGGAGTCAGCCTCGTCCCCGGCCATATCGTTGTTGGCGTGGTCGCCAGCAACGATCATCATCGGGCGCAGAACAACCTTCTCATAGCCGCCCTCCTTGACCCTCTCCACCAGATCCTCGGCGGTAGGAGCGGCCTCCACGGTGCCGATAAAATAGTTGTCATGGCCGGCGGCCTTGAGCTCCTCCTGCATCCTGGCGTAGATGCCGTTGGAGGCGGCCTCGGTGCCATGGCCCATCCAGCACACGGCGGTCTTATCGTCCAATACGATGCCCTCGGTGGCTCTCACCATAGCCTCAGCCACGGCCTTGAAGTCCTCGTCGCTGGTCAGCAGGGGCGCGCCGATTTTAATGGACTCAAAGTCACTCCGGCGGCTCTCCAGCTCCTTGACCAGATCGCCGTACTCGTAGCCGTTCATCAGGTGGGTGGGCTGGACCAGCAGGTTCTTCACGCCGCCCCGCTTGGCCCGGTCCAGGGCCTCCTCCACGTCGTCAATGATCTCGCCGTCCCGGCGCTGGATGTGTTCAATGATGATGTTGGCGGTAAAGCCCCGGCGGACGGAGTAGTCAGGGAACGCCTTCTCCATGGCGTCCTCAATGGCGCCGATGGTGGCCGCCCGGTTGTCGTTGAAGCTGGTGCCGAAGCTGACCACCAGCAGCTCGTCCTCGCCGATGCCGTCCTCATTGCGGGGGTTGTCCTTGGATGCGTCGCCGGTGGAGGCGTCGTCCATGTAGCGGCAGAGGATGGCGGCGATCTGGGCGCGGGTGGCGGTGCCCTTGGGATCGAGCTTGCCGTCGCTGCCAGTGATGAACTCGCTGGCCACGGCCCAGTTCATGTAGCCCTCAGCCCAGCCGGAGACATCGGACGCGTCGGGATAGCCGGAGAGGGTGTTCACCCGGCTGATCAGCGCCGCCTTGCCCACGGCCTGGGCGGCAAAGAGATCCAGGATCTTGGCGATCTCCTGGCGGGTGGCATCGCCGCCCGGCACAAATGTATCGGCGGTCTTGCCGCCCACGATGCCGCTTTCGCTGGCCCAGACGACCGCGTTATGGCAGGCATCGCTCTCCGCCACGTCGATGAAGGGGGTTTGGGCGTCCGCGGGGAGAGCCGGGGAACCGGCCAGGCGGTACAGGGCCGTCACCAGATCGGCGCGGGTGATGTTCTCATTGGGGGCGAAGGTGGTCTCGGTCCTGCCGTCCATCAGCCTCTGCTCCGTGACCCGGGCGACGTACTCCTCGGACCAGGTTCCGGCCACATCGGTGTAATCCGCCGCCAGGGCGGTGACGGTCAGGCCCATGGCCATGGCCAGAGCCAGCAGCAGGGCTGGCAGCTTTTGGGTTGTCATGCTTGGGGTACCTCCTAAATCTGTTTTGACACATTTTGGCAGCGGAATGCCGGGCGCGGCCCGCGTAGGAGGTATGGGGCCCTCCCCCGCTGCCTGTGCCTGGGACAGATTATACTCCGATCTTTTCCCTTTGGCTAGATCTATATTAACAAAATCTCTTCAGAATTTATAAACACGACTCCCTATGTGCCGAAAGCGCCCCCATCCGCCGCTCACACCAGCCTGCGCTGCTCCCCCAGGGCCCGGAGCGCGTGGGGGGTGTCCACGTCCTCCAGCTCACAGGCCGGGGCCTCAAAGAGGAGCAGGTCCTCCTCGTGCCGGCGGATGACGCTGCTGCCGCCCCGGTCCTCCCGCAACGCCAGCAGCTCCGGGAAGAAGCGGGCGGGGAAGATACAGGGATTTCCCCGGACGCCGCCGTGGCTCAGCCCCACCAGCTTGTCCGGGTGGCTGCGGAAGAACGCCACCTGGGCCGCCACGGTCTCCCGCCGCAGCAGGGGCTGGTCGGAAACCTGGAACAGCACCGCATCGCACTTCCCCACCGCCTCCAGTCCCAGACGGATGGTGTGGCTGATGCCCCAGTCCGGGTGGGGGTTGCGCACCCCCAGGAAGCCGAATTCACCGGCCAGCGCCTCCACCTCCGGATACTGGGTGACCACCGCCACCGTGGAGAACTCCTCCGCCGGCACGGCCTCCAGGGCGTGCCGGATCAGCGTCCTGCCGTCAAAAACCGCCGCCAGCTTGTTCTCTCCAAAGCGCCGGGCGTCCCCCGCCGCCATGACCACACATCCGATTCGCATACAGACTGCCTCCTGTCGGGAAAAGTTCAAAAGAAGCGTTTATGGATGATTTATAGCAAGCCTCGAAAATACCAACAGCAGTTCAGCAAACAGAGGCAGCACATGGCGGCGTCTTCCTTGCTCCGCGCCGCCTCTATTCACTTCCTCTGCTGTCGTTATTTCTGAGGATTGCTATAGTATGTCTCAGCGGGACACAGTTCATGCGCAAGATCCAGCTCATATCCGAATTCGTGCAGAATCAAATCCTCCCCCAGCGGCTTGTCGAAGAGGCCCTCCGCCCGCCGGAACCCGCACTTCTCATAGAGGCGGATGGCCGGGCGGTTGTAGTCCACGACCAGCAGCCGCAGGTACTCCGCGCCCCTGTCACGGGCCAGCGCGGCGGCCTGGCGGATCAGCCGCTTTCCGATGCCCTGCCTGGGACGCGCAGCGCTGACAGCCAGCCGCTCCAGATAGAGCGCCCCGGCCTCCCGCTTCTCCCAGCCCATCCGCCCGCAGCTCTCATCCTCGGCGGACAGGGCGAACGCGCCCAGCATCTCCCCGCCGCCCTCCAGCAGGTAGAGGCGGCGGTTATCAATATCCGCGGGGAAGGCCGCGCTGGGGTACACCTCGTCCCAAATCCGAATGCCCTCGCCGTCCATCCAGGCGATGACCCCCTCAAACATGCGCCGGATCTCCGGCAGGTCCTCTGTCTCCGCTAACCGCAGGCCCATGCTCTCCCTCACCTCGTTTTCCTCATGATAAGCCCCGGACATCATCCGCCGATCATCGGCAGGATCATCCCGGCCAGCATGGTCAGCACCAGCAGGCCGATGATGACCCGGGAAACGATTTTAACCCATTTCTGGCTCATTGGCTCTCCTCCTCGCTCAAGATTTTTTTGATGGCCTTCTCCGCCTTGCTCCGGGGGAGCATCAGCTCGTGGCCGCAGCCGGTACAGCGCAGCTTGATGTCCATGCCCACCCGGAGGACGGTCCAGACCTTGCTGCCGCAGGGGTGGGGCTTTTTCAGCTCCACCCGCTGATTTAATTTCAGATCCATTGGAAATTTCCCCTTGTTTACATCCTTTTTCTGACACAGGTCAAGCACCGCGCCGCATACACTGTCCTATCTGAAAAAAAGTTAGGACGGTGGATTACATGCGCAGAACAGAGTACTTACCAGAGGGCGCGCACCCCCTTTTCCCGGAGCACCAGCCGCTCAGCGTCCTCCAGGAGGCCATGGACAGCCAGACGGTTCTGGAGGGCGTCGCCGTCCGCTGCGACGGGGGACGGAACCTCACGGTCCACTTCGGCGGCTACGAGGGGACCATCCCCCGGATTGACGCCATCCATCCGGCCATCAGCGGCGCGGAGCGGGACATCGCCATTCTCTCCAGGGTGGGCAAGCCCGTCTGCTTCACCGTGACGGGCATTGAGGTGGACGGCGGCGGCCGGCCCCGCCTGACACTCTCCCGCCGGGCGGCCCAGGAGCAGGCCATCGCCTGGCTGCTGGAGCACGGCGGACCGGGCGCCGTCCTGCCCGCGCGGGTGTCCCACCTGGAGCGGTTCGGCGCCTTCGTGGATCTGGGATGCGGGGTTACCTCCCTCATCCCTTTGGAGAACATCTCTGTCTCCCGCATCCCCCACCCCGCCGCCCGCTTCCGGGTGGGGCAGGACATCCTGGCGGTGGTCACGGCCGCGGACGCGGAAAACTGCCGCTTCTACCTCAGCCACAAGGAGCTGCTGGGCACCTGGCTGGAGAACGCCGCCGGCTTCGCCCCCGGGGACGCGGTGCCCGGGATTGTCCGGGGCGTCCGGGACTACGGGGTATTCATCGAGCTGACGCCCAACCTGTCGGGCCTGGCGGACTGGCGGGACGATCTGAGGCCGGGGGAGCGGGTCTCCGTGTACATCAAGTCCATCCGGCCCGAGAGCCGGAAGGTCAAGCTGCAGATCATTCAGGACCTGGGCCCCGCCGGGGAGCCGGAGGCGCTGCGGTACTTCATCACGGACGGCGTGGTGAAAAACTGGATCTACTGATTTTTTATCTTCTCCCAGTACGCCTTCGCCGCCTGCTCGGTCTTGTTGTCGCCGTATTGATAGTACACCGTCTCCGCCAGCTCGTCCGGCAGGTACTGCTGCCTGACCCAGTGGCCGGGGAAGTCATGGGGGTACTGGTACCCCTGCTCCCGCTCCTGGCCGGTGGTGTCGGCGTGGACGTTCTGCAGCTCCCGGGGCACGGACCCGGTCCTGCCCCTCTTCACGTCCGACCAGGCCGCGCCGATGGCGCTGATCACGGAGTTGGACTTGGGCGCGGTGGCCAGCAGGACCGCCGCCTGGGCCAGGGGCAGCTGGGCCTCCGGCAGTCCCAGCTGCATGGCCGTGTCCACGCAGGCCTTCACAATGGCGACGGCCTGGGGATAGGCCATACCCACGTCCTCGCTGGCGGAGCAGAGCAGGCGGCGGCAGGGGGTAATGAGATCCCCCGCCTCCAGAAACCGGGCCAGGTAGTGCAGGGCCGCGTCCGGGTCGCTGCCCCGCAGGGACTTCATGAGGGCGGACGCCAGATCGTACATGGCATCGCCCCCCCGGTCGTAGCGCATGGCGCTGCGCTGGCTGACCTGCCGGGCGTCGGAGAGGGTCATCAGCAGATCGCCATTCTCCGTCCGGGCCGTCTCGTAGAGCAGCTCCACCGCGTTCATGGCCTTGCGCACATCCCCGCCGCAGGCGTGGGCGACATGGTCCGGCACCCCCTCCTCCCAGCGAAGGGGCAGGGCGCTCTCCGATTTCACCAGGGACAGGGCCCGCTCCACGGCGGGCAGTACGTCGGCGGCGGTGACAGGCTTGAACTCAAAGACCGTGCTCCGGCTGAGCAGGGCGGTGTAGACGTAGAAGTAGGGGTTTTCGGTGGTGGAGGCGATGAGGGTGATGGAGCCGTTTTCCATGAACTCCAGCAGGGACTGCTGCTGCTTCTTGTTGAAGTACTGGATCTCGTCCAGGTACAGCAGCACGCCGCCCGGCGCCATCAGCGTCCCCACGTCGCCGATGATGTCCTTCACGTCCTGGAGGGAGGCGGTGGTGGCGTTGAGCTTGTAGAGGGTCCGGTGGGTCTTCTGGGCGATGATGTTGGCAATGGTGGTCTTGCCGGTGCCGGAGGGGCCGTAAAAGACCATGTTGGCGTCCGTCCCCTTCTCAATGAACCGGCGCAGCAGGGCGTCCGGACCCAGCAGGTGCCTCTGGCCCACCACCTCCTCCAGCGTCTTCGGCCGGATGCGGTCCGCCAGCGGGCGGTCCATGGGCGGTCACTTCCTTTCGGGTAGGCATACATTCTTTTCTTTTGAAAAAGAAAAGAATCAAAAGAAAACTTTTGGGCGAAACGCTGTTTCGCCTGTCACAGGTCCGCTTCGTAGCGGCATTCAGTCAACATCCGGCCGTCTTTCTCATAGGGCCGCTGGGCGGCGACATGACAGCCCAGCTTCTTCGCCACGGCGACAGAGGCGTCGTTGCCCTGAAAGATGAGGATGGTGAGCTTCTTCCCGCCGCGGGCCTTGGCGTAGTCCCGCATCCCCCGGGCCATCTCGGTGGCGTAGCCCTTGCGCCAGTGCTCCTTGGACACGCAGTAGGCGATGTCGTAGACCCCGTCCTTGGGGATGAAGCTGCATGTGCCGACCCGCTCCCCGGTGGCCTTGTCCTCGGCGATGAGGTAGCAGCAGCCCTCGTCCTCGCCCAGGACCTCGACCCGCTTCAGGTACGCCGGGGCGATGGTCTCCATGGGCTCATCGGTGAGGTACTCCCCGGTGTCCGGGCTGTTCCAGATGCCGATGGCGAACATGGCGTCCGCCGGGGTGAAGCCCCGCAGGCGGAGCCGTTCGGTCTCGATGGGTTCAATTTTCATGGCAGTTTCCTCCGGTTTTCCCCGGCCCGATCAGCCGTGGGAGCACTTGTCCGCGTCGATGGCCAGCACCGCCATGAGGGTGCAAAGGGCGTTGCCCGGGTCCGGCACGTCGATGACGTAGGTGTCGGTCCAGTTGAAAAGCTCCTTGCTGATGGAGGCCACCAGGCCCTGGGAGGGGCTGGTGATGGCGTAGTCCCACTCAGTCCAGTTCCCCTCGATCTCCCAGTCGCTGCAGTCGAAGGTATAGCGGGGGGTGAACAGGGTGAACTCCCGCTGGAGGCAGCCCAAATACTCGCCGTAGGCGAAGAACTCGAATTTCGGCAGGAAGGTCATCACCCGCTCCTGGACGGTGCCGATGTGGTTCCCGCCCGCGTCCAGGATGTGGAGGCAGTGGCCCCAGCTGAACTTGCCCTCCACAGTAAAGAGGGTGGCCCCGCTCTCGTCATAGATGTCGTAGCTGTCGAACCAGGAGAAGAGCCGCTGCTTGAACAGTAATTTCATCGTTTTTACCTCGTCAATTGTATACAGGAAGTGTAGCACAAATTTTCCGGCGGCGCAACTCCTGTTTCCCCGGACCGGACAGGCCCCGCAAAGAAAAGCCTCGCTTTTTGCCGGAAACTGTGATAAGCTACTGTTCGAGGTGAACAATATGAAAGAAAAAGAATCCATTGCCGCCATTATTGAGGAATTGAAAAATCTCTACCCGGCGGCGGAGTGCTCCCTCCCCTTTGATCCCGAAAAGGCCTATGAGCTCCTCTTCTCCGTCCGCTTGGCCGCCCAGTGTACCGATGCCCGCGTGAACATGGTGACCCCCGTCCTCTATGAGAAGTTTCCCACCCTGGAGTCCCTGGCCGCCGCCGGCGAGGAGGAGGTGGGGGAGATCATCCACTCCACCGGCTTCTGGCGCGCCAAGGCCCGGGACATCGTGGCCGCCAGCAGGATGCTGGTGGAGGAGTTCGGCGGCCGGGTGCCGGACAACATGGAGGACCTGCTGCGCCTGCCCGGCGTGGGCCGCAAGACCGCCAACCTGATCCTGGGGGACGTCTACGGAAAAGAGGGGTACGTCTGCGACACCCACTGCATCCGCATCACCGGCCTGCTGGGTATCACCGACGGCAGCAAGGACCCCGTGAAGGTGGAGACGCAGCTGCGCGGGTGCATCCCGCCGGAGGAGAGCAACGACTTCTGCCACCGGATGGTGCTCCACGGCCGGGCGGTGTGCGTGGCCCGGCGGCCGGACTGCGGGAACTGCACCCTGCGGCCCTGGTGCGACCACTGGGCGGGCGGACAGGAGTCGGCATAAGCTGGCAGCACTTTTTGCATCTTTTTCAGCACCTTTCCCGATTATACTGCATAACTTGTTCCTATACAATGGAATCAACGAACAGTATAAGGAGGAAATTACCGTGAAGAAGCCTATTTTTACCGGATCCGGCGTGGCGCTGGCCACGCCTTTTACCAATGACGGTGTGGACGGCGAGGCGCTGAAAAAGCTCCTGGACTTCCAGCTGGAGGGCGGCACCGACGCCGTCATCGTCTGCGGCACCACCGGCGAAGCCGCCGCCATGAGCTATGAGGAGCGGCTGCGGACCATCGAGAGCGTGGTCCGGCATGTGGACGGCCGGGTGCCGGTGATTGCCGGGACCGGCTCCAACAACACGGAAAACGCCATCGCCCTCTCCAGGGACGCCGCCCTGGCCGGGGCGGACGGACTGCTGGTGGTGACCCCCTTCTACAACAAGGCCACCCAGAAGGGTCTGGTGCGCCACTACACCGCCATCGCGGACGCGGCGGAAAAGCCCATGATCCTCTACAACGTCCCCAGCCGGACAGGGGTGAAGTGTACCGCCGAGACCTACGCCATCCTGGCCCAGCACCCCAACATCCAGGGCGTCAAGGAGGCCAGCGGCGATCTGGCCCTGGTCCAGAAGACCCGGGAGCTGTGTCCCGAGGACTTCTCCATCTGGTCCGGCAACGACGACGAGACCGCCCCCATCATGCTGCTGGGGGGCAAAGGGGTCATCTCCGTGGCCGCCAACGTGGCGCCCCGGGAGATGCACGAGCTGACGGCGGCCTGCCTGCGCGGGGACTTCGTCTCCGCCGGGAAGATGCAGCTGCGGCTGCGGAAGCTGTGCGAGGCCCTGTTCTGGGAGGTGAACCCCATCCCCGTCAAGACCGCCCTGGCCATGATGGGCTTCTGCCAGGAGCTCTTCCGCCTGCCCATGTGCGAGATGGAGGAGGAGAACCGGGAGAAATTGAAGGGTGTCCTGGCGGCGTACGGGCTGATTTGACTTCGCGGCCTCCCCGTGATAGAATATGGAAAAGAGCGCGGAGGAGGCTTCCATGGACAGGAACATTTACATCGACCTGGGCCGGACAGACGGCCCCACCGGCATCCTCTTCGGGGACCCGGATAGCAAAGCGGTCTACACGGGCCTGGAGATACATACCGAGAAGGATTGCCCGGAGCTGGAGGAGGCGGAGCGGCGCTGTGGCCTGACCTTCTTCCGCCCGGGGGCGCCGGTCCCGGACTTATACGGCGTCCCCTGCATCACCGCCTTCGCCTCGGACCAGGACGGCGGGATTTACGCAGGCGCGGGGGATCCGGCGCACGGCCCCATTGTCCGCATCGGCCCCGATCTCACCATCGCGCCGGCGGCGGACTCCCTGGAGCAACTTCTTCGCGGCCCGGCGCGCGCTCCGGCCCGGCTGGCACTCCCTCTGCGGGTATTTCCCTCCCGGGAGGCGGCGGAGAGGGAATTTCCCATCCAGGACCTGTGGACCGTTCTGCGGCGGAGCAAGGAGCCCCGGTTCCAGGTCTGGACCATGATGTCCCCGGCTGACCGGGCGGGCAAGGCCCATGTCCACTATACCGCTTGGCAGGAGGCCTATACCGGCATCATGGATCCCAGGGTGCTGGCGTGGAACACCCCGGAGCGCTGCCGGGAGATGGCGGAAAAATACCCGCAGAATACCCTTGTCCTGCTGGACCGGGCCCAGGACGACCGTGTGGCGGGATTTGCCTGCTATCTGCGCCGCGCCCGGCCCTTTATCTCTGTGCCGGATTCCGGGGAGGTCACCGCGCTGTACGTCCTGAAGGAGTACCAGGGGCTGGGCCTGGGGCGGCTGCTGATGGAGCGCTGTCTGGCCTGCCTTCCCCGTCCCAGAGCCGCGCTGATGGTACTCAAGGGAAATGACCGCGCCATCGGGTTCTATGGGCACATGGGCTTCCGGCTGACCGGGCGGGAACAGACCAGCCGGCTCAACGGCGGGGAGATCACAGAGCTGGAGATGGTCCTGGAGCGAACAGAATAGTACAAAGAGGGGGTCCCGGAAAACCGGGACCCCCTTTAAATCTCAGGGAACTGGCGCGCGGCGGCGCAGGGCCTCCGCTATCCCATGCCCCTGGCCTTCACCCGCAGGCGGTTCAGCGCCCGGGCCAGGGTGGCCTGCGCCAGCTGGTACTCCTGCCGGCTCTTCTTCTGCAGGATAGCCTCCCGGGCCTCGTCGGCCTCCCGCCGGGCCCGGGCCTCGTCGATCTCCTCGGGCCGCTCGGCGGAGTCCACCAGCACCAGCACCTCGTTGGACTCCACCTTCACCATGCCGGGGGAAACCGCGGCCAGCTGAACGTCCTGGCCCGGGACGCGGTAGCGCAGCGTGCCGGGCCGGACGGCCGCAATCATGCTGCTGTGGTGGGCCAGGATGCCCTGCTCCCCGTCGCTGGTGGGGATCGTCAGGCTCTCGCACGGCCCCTCGTAGAGCGTCTTGTCGGCGGCCAGGATGTGGACCAGGAACGTCTCCATCACGCGCCGCCCCCTTCCAGCCGCCTGGCCTTCTCCACCACGTCCCGCCAGGTGCCCACGTTGTAGAAGGCCGCCTCCGGATACTGGTCCAGCTCCCCGGCCACAATGGCCCCGAAGCTCTCCAGCGTCTCCTTCAGGGAGACGTAGACCCCGGGAATGCCGGTGAATTTCTCCGCCACATGGGTGGGCTGCGCCAAAAACCGCTGGAGCCGCCGGGCCCGCGCCACCGTCGAACGGTCCTCGTCGCTGAGCTCGTCCATGCCCAGGATGGCGATGATGTCCTGGAGCTCCTTGTACTTCTCCAGAATCTCCTGGACCTTCCGGGCGATGCGGTAGTGCTCCTCCCCCACCACGTCCGCCTCCAGAATCCGGGAGGAGGACTCCAGCGGGTCCACCGCCGGGTAGATGCCCTGCTCGGAGATCTTCCGGCTGAGGACCGTGGTGGCGTCCAGGTGGGCGAAGGTGGTGGCGGTGGCGGGGTCGGTCAGATCGTCCGCCGGGACGTACACCGCCTGCACCGATGTGACCGATCCCTTCTTGGTGGAGGTGATCCGCTCCTGGAGCTCCCCCATCTCCCCCGCCAGGGTGGGCTGGTAGCCCACAGCGGAGGGCATTCTCCCCAGAAGGGTGGAGACCTCGCTGCCCGCCTGGACGAAGCGGAAGATGTTGTCAATAAACAGCAGCACGTCCTTGTGCTCCTTGTCCCGGAAGTACTCCGCCATGGTCAGGCCCGACAGGGCCACCCGCATCCGCACGCCCGGCGACTCGTTCATCTGGCCGAAGACCAGGGCCGTCTTGTCCGACACGCCGCTCTCCCGCATCTCCCGCCAGAGATCGTTGCCCTCCCGGCTGCGCTCGCCGACGCCGGTGAAGATGGAATAGCCGCCGTGCTCCATGGCCACGTTGTGGATCAGCTCCTGGATGAGCACCGTCTTGCCCACGCCGGCCCCGCCGAACAGGCCGATCTTCCCCCCTCTGGGATAGGGCTCCAGCAGGTCGATGACCTTGATGCCCGTCTCCAGGACCTCCACCGCCGGGCTCTGCTCCTCAAAGGAGGGCGGGCGGCGGTAGATGCTCCTGACCGGCGTGCCGTCGGGCAGGGGGCCGCCGCCGTCGATGGGCTGGCCCAGCACGTTGAACATCCGCCCCAGGGTCGCCCGGCCCACCGGCACCTGGATGGTGCGGCCGGGCACGTCCACGGCCAGGCCCCGGGCCAGGCCCTCGCTGGGGGAGAGCATGATGCAGCGCACGGTATTGCGCCCCACATGCTGCGCCACCTCCATGACCCGCAGGGCCCCGTCCTTCTCCACCGTCAGCTCCTCCCGCAGCCGGGGGAGCGGACCGCTCTGAATCTCCACGTCCACAACGGGGCCGGATATCTGTACAATGATGCCTCTCTCCAAAATCCCTCACCTTTCCTTCCTGCGTTTCTGCCGCTGGGCCATAGCGCCGGCAGAGACCTCCGTAATCTCCTGGGTGATGCCCGCCTGACGGACCCGGTTGTACTGGAGGGACAGCTCCCCCAGCAGTCCCTCCGCGTTCTGGTTGGCGCTGTCCATGGCCGACATCCGGGCGTTCTGCTCACAGCAGAAGCTGTCGATGAGGGCACTGTAGATAAAGCCGGACACGTAGCTGCCCATCATGCTGTCCAGCACCGCCGTGACGCTGGGCAGGAACTCGAAGGGCTCCGTCACCGCCCGCTCCCCGGCGGGCGGGGCGAAGTAGGTGCGGTGGAAGGGGAGCAGGCGGGTGGAGCGGGCCTGGAAGGACATGGCGCCGGCCATGTCGGTATAGACCACGAAGATCTGCCGCAGCGCCCCCTGGTCGTAGCCGTCCAGCAGCAGCGCGCTGATCTCCCGGGCTCTGGCCATTGTGGGGTTCTGTGCCGTGTAGAGGAAGCTGTGCTCAATGGGAATCCCCCGCTGAATGAAAAAGCGCCGGCCGTATTCCCCCACCACAAAGAGCTTGGTGTCCGGGTGCTGCTCCAGCAGCTTCATCGCCTCCCGGATGGCATTCTGGTTGTATGCTCCCGCCAGGCCCTTGTCGGCGGTGATGACCAGACAGCCGTAGGTCCCGGCCAGGGGCGTATCATCCCCGACCGGAAAAAAGTAGCGGCTGTCCACGTCGTTGGCGGTGCGGAAGATCCGCTTGATCTCCCCCCGCAGGGCCTCAAAGTAGGGCCTGGTGTTGTCCAGCTCCTGCCGGGCCCGGCGGAGCTTGGTGGAGGCGATGAGGTACATGGCGCTGGTGATCTTCTTCGTCTCCTGGACGCTGGCGACATGGGTTTTGATCTCCTTTGTTCCCGCCATATCAGTCACCGTTCTTCCCGTCCGCCTGGAACGTCTCCAGGAACTGCCGGGCCAGGGAGAGGATCTCCTGCCGGTCCTCCACGGACAGCCAGCCGGTCTGGTCAATTCTCCGGCACAGATCCGCCGCTTCCTCCTCCATGAAGGCCAGCAGGCCCGCCCGGAAGCCGTCCATCCGCTCCAGGGGCACCTCCTGCATCACGTGGTCCAGGGCGGAAACAAGCAGAATGGCCTGCTGGTGCTGGGAGAGGGGGGCGTACTGGCTCTGGCGCAGCAGGCGCATGAGCCCCTGGCCGTAGGCCAGCTGGCGCTTGGTCGTCTCGTCCAGATCGCTGGAGAACTGGGTGAACACCTCCATCTCCCGGTACTGGGCCAGCTCCAGCCGGATGGCGCCGGCGGCGGCCTTCATGGCCTTGGTCTGGGCGTCACCGCCCACCCGGGACACCGACAGGCCCACGTTGACGGCGGGCCGCTGGCCGGCGAAGAACAGCTCGCTCTCCAGGAAGATCTGGCCGTCGGTGATGGAGATGATGTTGGTGGGAATATAGGCGGACACGTCCCCCGCCTGGGTCTCCACAATGGGCAGGGCGGTCATGCTTCCGCCCCCCAGCTCGTCGGAGAGGTGGGCCGCACGCTCCAGCAGCCGGGAGTGGAGGTAGAACACGTCGCCGGGGTAGGCCTCCCGGCCCGGCGAGCGCTCCAGCAGCAGGCTCAGCGCCCGGTAGGCGATGGCGTGCTTGCTGAGATCGTCGTAGACAATGAGCACGTCCCGGCCCTGATACATGAAGTACTCCCCCAGGGCGCAGCCGGCGTAGGGCGCGATATACTGGAGGGCCGCGGCGGCCCCGGCGGGGGCGCTGACGATGGCCGTATACTCCATGGCGCCCCGGCGTGCCAGATTCTCCGCGATCTGCGCCACGGAGCTGGTCTTCTGCCCGATGGCCACATAGATGCACACCACGTCCTTCCCCTTCTGGTTGAGGATGGTGTCCAGGGCGATGGCGGTCTTCCCCGTCTGCCGGTCGCCGATGATCAGCTCCCGCTGGCCCCGGCCAATGGGAAACATGGCGTCAATGGCCAGCAGCCCCGTCTCCATGGGCTGGTTCACCGGCTGGCGGTCCAGGATGCCCGGGGCCGGCATCTCGATGGGGCGGCGGCCATCCTGCTGGATGGATCCCTTTCCGTCGATGGGGACCCCCAGGGCGTCCACCACCCGGCCGAGATAGCCCTCGCCCACAGGCATACCGGCGGTCTTCAGGGTGCGCCGGACCATGCTTCCGGCGCTGACCTCCTCGCTGCCGCCGAAGAGGATGCAGCTCAGACTGTCCAGGCGCAGGTCCTGGACCATGCCCTTCACACCGGAGGAAAAGAGGAGAATCTCCCCGTACTGGGCGTGGGTCAGGCCGCCCACCGTGGCGATCTCCCCGTCCACGGTCAGCACCTCGCCGATCTCCTCCGGGGTGGTCGCCGGCTCCCACTGCGCCACGGCCTGCCGCATGAGGGGCAGCAGATCGTCCTGTCCCGGCTGGAGGCGGCGCAGGTAGTCCTGGAACTGGCGCACGCGGCCGTCCAGGGTCCAGTCATAGATGTCGGACCCCACCTGGAGGCGGAAGCCCTCCTGGATGGAGCTGTCCTGCTCCCAGTGAAAGGGGACCTTCCGCTGATAGGTGCGGGTGAGGAACGCCTCGAAGCGCTGGACCTGCTGGGCGGTGGGCTCTTTGGCGCTGCACAGCGTGGCCGTCAGGCGGCCTCTAGCTTCCCTCATGCTTCTCGCCTCCCTCCGTCAGATCCAGGAAGTAGTCAAAGGGGTCGGTTCCCGGCGTGGAGGCCAGCTTCCTGGCCGCCTGGGCCGCCAGCTCCCGCAGCTCCCGCTGGGACTCGCGGAGAGCCCGTTCCCGGTGCTGCTCCGCCTCGGCCCGGGCCTTGTCCACAATCTGCTTAGCCTGCTTCCCGGCCTGCTCCAGCTGGGCACCGGCGGCCTGCTGCGCCGCCGCCTGGGCCTTGGCCCGGACCTCGTGCGCCTCGTCCTCGACGGCGGCCAGCTTCGCCTCGGCGGCGGCCTTCATCTGTCCAGCCTGCTCCAGCTTCTCCTCTGCCTGCCGGTCCAGCTGCTGGTAGTGGGCCTCCCGCTTTTCCATGAACTGCCTGACCGGCTTGTAGAACAGGAAGTACAGCCCGCCGGCCAGAATGGCAAGGTTCATCCAGTGCAGCAGAATCTGCTGCCAGTCAATGTTCAACGGCATTGTTCCCACCCGCCTTTACAGCACGAAGATAATCAGAATGACCACCAGCAGCGCGTAGATGATGGCCGTCTCGATAAAGACCAGACCCAGCATCAGGGTGGTGCGGACCTTGCCCTCGGCCTCGGGCTGGCGGGCGATGCTCTCCGCCGACTTGGCGGTGGCCAGGCCCATGCCCACCGCGCCGCCCGCGGCGGCGATGCCCACGGCGATGCCGGCGGCAATGGCCTTCAGACCGATGGTGTTGTCCTCCTGGACCTCGCCGGCCGCCGGAGCCTCCCGGGGAGCCTCCCCGGCGGCAAGGGCGGGCGCCGCCAGGGCCGCGGCCAGCAGGAACATCAAAACCAGAACACAGAACTTCTTCATTAGTAGCGTCTCCTTTTATATATTGACTTATTTATGGCGGATATGCTCGGATACCTCCCCGTAGTAGAGGGCCGTGAGCATGGTCAGCACGTAGGTCTGGATGACGGCGTGAAGCAGGGTGAACATCACCCCCACCACCACCGGCAGCACAAAGCTCAGCCGGACAAAGTAGTACACCAGCTCCGTCACCAGCAGTCCGCTGAGCAGCGCGCCGAAAAGACGGAAGCTCATGGAGATGGGCAGGGAGAACTCCTTGAGGCCCTTCCAGATGCCCCTCACCCCGTTGCCCGCGATGCCGCCGGAGAGGATGACCAGATAGGACAGGCATCCCAGGGCGATGGCGGCGTTGATGTCCGACAGGGGCGCGGGCAGCGTGATGGGGTGCCCGTGGATTGTGATCACCTGCAGGCCCAGCAGCTCAGAGAGGGTGCCCACAAAGATGTACGTCCCGGCGGAGAAGATGTAGAGTCCCAGAAATCCGTTCCGGTGGGGGCTGTTTTCCTTGGCCATGCGGTCAAAAAGGCCCACTGTCTCCTCCAGCAGCAGCTGGAGCTTCCCCGGGACGTACTGGAACCGCGGGATGATCAAAAGGCGGGCGAGGACCGCGGCCGCCAGCAGGATCACCGTAGTGAAAATGGCGGAGATCATCCCGGGGTTGACCTCCTTCAGCCCGAACAGGCTGATGCGGCCGGTGTCGTGGAGCACGGCGTCCCGCATGGCCTCCTGTACGCTCTCGGTCCGGCCGGGGGATCCGGTGAGCAGCGCGCCGGCCAGCAGCAGCAGAATCGCCAGCAGCCAGAACGCTATGCCCCGTTTGCGATGGTTCATTACGTATTCCTTCTTTCCGTGATTTTAACGCCTCCCGGAGTGAGCCGCACCCGGCGCCCTGGAGACTTCTGCCAGCTCAATTGGCAGCTTTTTGATTATACCACCGCTGTCAAGAATTTGTCCACCGGAGGATCCGGGAGATTTAATACTTTTGTAACAAACAGCGCTGGTTTTCTTAATACCTTTGCGATATCTTAATACCTGCAAGAGACAATAACTTCTTTTCATCCAATCTTCCAAACATGGGCACGGCAGCAAACGGGCTGCCGTGTCTGTGTTTTTCGCCGGTTCATAAACCGTTTCGAGAATGTTTAAATTCTCTGCAAAGTTTCTTCATACTCTGGACATAAATCCCATGTATCTTATCCTCATCAACAGCAAACACAAAAACAAAAGCATGACAGGAGGAAGAATCCCATGTATAATGATAATGAAAGAATCAACAGCGGGTCCCCCTACAGCCCTCAGCCGGAGAGCGGCGCGCCCCAGCCCGAGCAGCCCCCGGTCCCCTGGGAGGAGCCCCGGAAGCCCGGCCGGGGCAAGGCGAAAAAGGTCGTGGCCGGCGTTTTGTGCGGGGCCCTTCTCATCGGCGGCGGCTTCGGCGCGGGATGGATGGTCAAGGACTGGGGCAAGACGGAGACCGAGGTGATGGTCAGCAGCCGCAAGCCCGTGGAGGTTCAGACCGTGGCCGTCACCGGCAGCGAGAGGCTCTCCTTCCCCGAGATATACAAGGCCAATATAGACAGCTGCGTAAGCATCAACACCTCCACCCTGGCCGGCTACAACTTCTTCAACCAGCCGGTAGAGGTGCCCAGCGCCGGCAGCGGCTTCATCCTCACCGCCGACGGCTATATCGCCACCAACTGCCACGTGGTCAACAACGCCACCAGCGTCCAAGTGACGCTCAACGACGGCACCACCTATGACGCCCAGGTGGTGGGCAGCGACGCGGACTACGACATTGCGGTGCTGAAGGTGGACCCGGGCGAGACAAAGCTCAAGCCCGTGGTGGTGGGCACCTCCAGCAAGATGAACGTGGGGGACGACGTGTGCACCATCGGCAATCCCCTGGGGGAGCTGACCTTCTCCATGAGCGAGGGCATCGTCTCCTGTATCGACCGGGAGATCAACCTGGAGGGCACCCCCTTCAACATGATCCAGATCACCTCCGCCATCAACCCCGGCAACTCCGGCGGCCCCCTCTTCAACGCCTACGGCGAGGTGGTGGGCATCGTGACGGCCAAGACCTCCCAGTCCAGCAACGGCACCTCTGCGGAGGGCCTGGGCTTCGCCATCCCCATTGACGACGTGATGGCTATGCTCAAGGACATCATGGAGAACGGGCAGGTCACCAGCCACGCCTACATGGCGGTCACAGTATCCGACGCCGCCCGGTATCCCCAGTCCGGCATGAGCAGCGGCGCGTACCTGGTGGAGGTGACCGAGGGCGGCCCCGCCGACAAGGCGGGCCTCCAGGCGGGCGACGTGATCACCATGCTGGGCACCACGCCTATCACCTCCCAGCAGGACGTCAAGTCCGCCCTGGGGAGCAAGACCTATAAGGCCGGGGACACCGCCACCGTCACCTATGTGCGGGAGGGCCAGGTCTATACCACGGATCTGACCTTCGGCTCCACCACGGAGAAGCCCGCCGACCCGGAGCCCCAGGCCTCCATCCAGCAGCCCCAGCAGGGACAGCAGGACCGCAGCTATGACGACTACTACGGCGACATGGAGGACTTCTTCAACCAGTTCTTCGGCCGCTACGGGCGGGCGTCCTGACGCATCCGGCTCCGACGGGAGCCGCTGAATCTGATAACGAGACCACTTTCTCTCTTCCTCTCTTTGTTCGATCCGCCCGCGGGGCGGAGGAATGCCCCGGGAGCTGACGCTCCCGGGGCATTCTGCATGTCAAAAAGCGCGCTATTTTCCGGCCAGGATGTCGCAGGCCACGGGGGTGTAGAACAGCTCCTCCACCCACTTGCGGTCCTTGGTCTGGCCCAGGATCCACATGAGCTTGGCGCATACCGCCTCGCTGGTCATGTCGTAGGCCTCCAGGATGGGCAGATTCCGCTTGATGCCCGCTCCCACGTGGTACACGGCCAGATCGCTGCCCTCGTTCTCCACCTGGGTGGTCATGACCACGGTCTTGCCCGCGTCCAGCCCGGCCTTCACCGTGTCGTAGTAGTCCCCCGCCTTGTACGTGGGCAGCCCGCCCACGCCGAAGCTCTCGATGATGAGGGCGTCATTGCGCTCAAGCAGGTAGGCCGCCACGCCGCAGTCCGCCCCCGGCACCAGCTTCATCAGCGCCACGTTGGGATTGACCTCCCTGTAAAACTGGGGCACCGCCCGGGCCTCCGGCCGTATGTAGCGGATGATGCGCCCGTCCCGGACCATGCCCAGCATGGGATAGTTGATGCTGGAGAATGCCTCAAAGCTCTTGCTGCGGGTCTTTCTGGCCCGGGTGCCCAGGATGATCTTCCCGTTGAACACCAGCATCACCCCGGCCATGTCCGACGCCGCCACCGTCACCGCGTCCCGCAGGTTCTGCTTGCTGTCCGTGGTCTCAAAGCCGATGGGCTTCTGTGCGCCGGTGAGGACGATGGGCTTGGGACTGCCCTGCACCAGGTAGCTCAGCCCCGCGGCGGTGTAGGCCATGGTGTCGGTGCCGTGGCTGACGACGAAGCCGTCGTACTCCCGGTAGCTGGAGCGGATGGCCTCGGCGATGCGGGCCCAGTGCTTGGGCTGGATGTTGGTGCTGTCCAGGCTGAAGAGCTGGACGCAGTCCACCTGGCAGATGCCGGAGATGTCGGGGATATAGCGCAGCAGCTGCTCGCTGGTCAGCTCCGGGGTCAGCCCGCTCTCGCCCATCTCCGAGGCGATGGTCCCGCCGGTGCCAATCAAAAGGATCTTTTTCTGCTCCATGGTTTTTCTTCTCCATCAAGATAGATTTTTCTGTTCGCCGGTCTGGCGTCTGTTTGTAGACCGTCAAAACGCCGTCTGAGGGCATTCCGCCGGTTTTCAAGCAGACGCCGGCCTATCCCATGTCCCGCCCCTCCAGCGCGGCGAGGCCGAAGCGCACCGCCCGGGAAACCTGCTCCCGCTCCTCCTCCGTGGAGGCCGCGTCATACCGGGTGCGCATCTCCCGCAGGAACACCCCCCGCAGGGAGTCCTCCCCCGCCCGGGCCCACAGGCTCTGGGCCGGACGGGTCTGGTCCCGGAGCTCCAGGTGGTAGAAGCGGTCCCGCAGGGCGCTCTCCAGAGCCGGCAGGTCCAGCCCGTCCTCCCCGATCTCCCCGGTGAAGATCACCCGGCAGACGTCGCGGTCCGCCGAAGGAGGCAGAACGGCCTCCACGGCCTCCAGCGGGGACAGGTCCGTCACATCGGGCCGCAGGATCCGGTAGCGGCGGCGGCAGAGGGGAACGAAGCGCAGGTCCGCGCCGGACCGGTCCACGGTGCCCGCCAGCACCCCCTTGTCATCCAGCTCGTCAAAGCCCCGGCCCTCCGGGCACCCCGGATAGGCCCAGGCGGTGTCCCCCCGGCGCTGGACGCCGCCAAACTGGTGGACATGGCCCAGGGCGAGGTAGGCCGCGCCGCAGGAGGCGATCTGCTCCCTGGTGATGGGTCCGTACCGGCTGTCCGGGGCCTCTGCGTCGCCGTGGAGGCAGACCAGGTGGGCCAGACCGTCCTGGGCGGCGGTAAAGCCCTCCAAAATCTGGTCCGTGCGGCCGGGGCCCGTGAAGGCCGCGCCGTGGACCGCGCACCCCAGGGCGGGCAGCGCCATGGATGTCATCCGCTCCTTGCGGAAGATCCGCACGTTGTCCGGCCAGACCTGCCGCTCGTAGGGGCTGCGGGCGGTACAGGGGTCGTGATTGCCCGGGGCGATGAACACCGGGCAGGCCATCCGGGCCAGGGCGGCGCGCAGACGATCCAGGGTCTCGGGGTACACCCGGTCCCCGTCAAAGAGGTCGCCGGAGAGCAGCACCAGCTCCGCCCGCTCCGCCAGAACCAAATCCGCCAGACGGTCCACCATATCGCGGGCCTCCCGGCGGCGCTCCCGCGCCTTTTCCGTTGGAAGGCCGCCGAAGGCGCTGTCCAGATGGAAGTCGGCGGCATGTACAATCTTGGGCATAGCCTACTCCTCCTACCCTTCCCGGCTTCTGCACACGTCCACCCAGGCCGCCGGGCGGGCGCACCGCTCCAGCTCCGGCAGCGTGAGCTCCACGCAGCTGTTGGAGCTGCCCGCGGCGGGCAGAACCGTCTCAAACCGCCAGAGGGACTCATCCAGGTAGACCTCCGTCCCTTCCTTCACGGCAAAGGGGCACACACCCCCCACCGCGTGGCCGGTGCGCTCCACCGCCTCCTCCGCCGTGAGCATCTTCGCCTTGCCGCCGAAGGCCGCCTTGTACTTGGCGTTGTCCACCTTCACGTCCCCGGCGGCGACAACCAGGACGGTGCGCTCCTCCAGCTTGAAGCTGAGGCTCTTGGCGATGCGCCCCGGCTCCACCCCGGCGGCCTGGGCCGCCAGCTCCACCGTGGCGGAGGACGCCTCAAACTCCCGGATCCGCTCCGCCAGGCCGTACCGGGCCAGATATGCTTTGACACGTTCGATCGACATAGCTTCCTCCCATCTTCTACTCAGAACCTGTATTTATGTCAAACGCCGTCCGGACGGCTCCTTTTCCGCCATGAAGACAGGTTCTCACTCCGGCCAGGCCCGCCGGAACTCCTCACAGGCCACCGGCATATCCGGGGTAAACCTCAGACCCGCCTGTGCCGGCGCCTCGGTAAAAACGCCTCGCGGACCCGCCGCCAGTATACCAGGGACAGATCGCCCTCCCCCTCCCGGCGGGCGTGCTCCCCGCCTACGTCACGGTAGGGAAGGACCGTTACCCGCTCCGTCCGGATGACGCACACGGCCTCCCCGCGGCCATCAAGAATCACGCTGTATTCCCCCGCCTCCGGCAGGGGCTCGTCCCCCAGGGCGTAGAGGGGGTGGGCGGAGGAGGTGGCCGTCTTTCCGCCGTCCAGCGCCAGCCGGGCCAGCCCGTCCGGATCGCCGCCAAAGGCCCAGACGTCATATCGCGCGCCCTCCACGCCCCGGGCCGCGGCGAATGCCCGCCACATCTGCTCCCCCGTCACCGGATGTCCACCTGCTCTACGTCCAGGCACAGCCCGTTCTCGCTGTCCAGGCTGAACACCGCCCCCTGCATCTTGCACGGGCCCGGCGCCACCTGGTACCGCCCCGGCAGGCCCCCCAGAAACATCTCCACGCTCTGCTCCGGCCGGATGCCCAGCACGCTGGTCACAGGGCCCGTCATGCCCAGGTCGGTGAGGTAGCCGGTGCCCTTGGGCAGAATCTGTCCGTCCGCCGTGGGCACGTGGGTGTGGGTGCCCCAGAGGGCGGAGATCCGGCCGTCCAGGTAGTAGCCCATGGCCAGCTTCTCGCTGGTGGCCTCGGCGTGGAAGTCCACCAGGGTGAGGGCGGGCCTGTCCTCCCGGAGCAGCTTCGCGGCCGTGGTGAAGGGGTTGTCCGCATTGAAATCCAGGCCGCAGCGGCCGATGAGGCTCATCACCCCGATCTGAATCCGCCCGCACTCATAGACACCCCATCCCTTCCCCGGGGCGCGGCCCGTGAAGTTGGCCGGCCGCAGCAGGCAGGGGTCCTCCTCCAGCTGCCCGGCGATCTGGGCCTTGCCGAAAGTGTGGTTGCCCAGGGTGATCACGTCGGCCCCGGCCCGGTACAACCGCTCCGCCTGCTCCGGCGTGATGCCCACGCCGGAGGCGTTCTCGCCGTTGACCACGGTGAAATGGATGTCCTTGAGCTTTTTCAGCGTCCGCAGATGCCGCTCCAGGTGTTCCAGGCCCTGCTCCCCCACCACGTCACCGATGGCAAGAATGTGATAGATCATAGACTGGTCCGCCTTTCCATGTTATCCCCCCTATAGCAAGCTTCAGAATTCGCGACAAAAAGAGGGGAGGGCAAAGCGGAGGACGCAGGCGGGCTGACGCCCGTCAAGGACGGCAACGCAGCCATGCGCACTTTGTACCTCCGAACTTTTGCCAGGAATTCTGATGATTGCTATAGTATAGCCGCTTCCGGCGAAAAAAGCAACAGATTTCACCACCGCCGGGCAAAACGCATACACTGACAGTAACGCCGGGGAAAAAGCCGCGGCACGACAAGGAGGGACGGAAAATGGATGTACCAAACAGCACAGCGCCGATTATCGCCCTGGTGGGAAATCCCAACGTGGGCAAATCTACGGTATTCAACGCCTTGACCAATCTGCATCAGCATACAGGCAACTGGCCAGGCAAGACGGTGTCCACCGCCCGGGGCGTCTATACATATCACGAGAGGACCTACTCCCTGGTGGACCTGCCGGGGACCTACTCCCTCCACCCCGGCTCCGCTGAGGAGGAGGTCACGCTGGACTACCTGCTCTCCGGCGAGGCGGACGTGACTTTAGTGGTGGCGGACGCCACCTGCCTGGAGCGGAATCTCGCCCTGGCGCTCCAGGTCCTGAGGGTCTCCTGGCCGGTGGTCCTGTGTGTAAACCTGCTGGACGAGGCGGAGAAGAAGGGCATCCGGGTGGACCTGGAGGCCCTGTCGGAGGAGCTGGGCTGTCCGGTGGTGGGGACGGCGGCACGCGGCGGGCGGGGGCTGGACGATCTGCGCCAGGCCCTGGAGGAGGCGGTCCTCCTGCCGCCGCCCCGGCCTCCCGCAGCCTGCGGCGCCTGCACGGGATGCGGCGCGCGCGAGTGCGAGACAGCCGCCGCCATGGCCAGAGCCGCCGCTATTGTCCGGCAGGCGGTTGATATGGACAGCGAGGCCGCCGGGGCATCGGATCGCGCCCTGGACCGCCTTCTGACCAGCCGGAAAACCGGCATTCCAGTGATGCTCCTGCTGCTGGCGGGGGTGCTGTGGCTGACCATGGTGGGCGCCAATGTGCCCTCGCAGCTGCTGAGCCGCCTGCTCATGGGCTGGCAGGAGCCCCTGCGCGGCATCCTCCAGGCCCTCCGCGCCCCCTGGTGGCTGGAGGGGGCCCTGGTGGACGGGATGTACCGGACCGTGGCATGGGTGGTGTCGGTGATGCTGCCGCCCATGGCCATCTTCTTCCCCCTGTTCACCCTGCTGGAGGACGCAGGGTACCTGCCCCGGGTGGCCTTCAACCTGGACCACTTCTTCCAGCGCTCCGGGGCCCATGGCAGGCAGGCTCTTACCATGTGCATAGAGCATATAATTTTGTATTCAAAAAGAAGGGGATTTCCAGACCGCTCCATCTCCCGGCCACCCCGGCAATCCGCCTTGATTCTGGCGATCACCTGTGATAAAATTATCCGCAGATACTATCGCAATCATCAGAATTCGTGACAAAAAAGGAGGGGAACTGCAGTGGCAGGAGGACGCGGGGAACTGCTGGCGGTGTACGGCTCGCTCTGCCCGCCGGCGGCGGAGCACGAGGCGGCCTGGCGGCTTCTGGAACTGGCTCTGGCCCGGGAGTGCGGCATAACCTCCCTGCCGGAGACGGCCAGAGAAGCGGGCGGCAAGCCCTTTTTCCCCGGCCTGCCGGAGATCTGCTTCAGCCTCAGCCACAGCCGCGGAGCGGTGGTCTGCGCCCTGCACCACCGCCCGGTGGGGGTAGACGCGGAGCGTCTCCGCCGTGCGCCCAGACGCCTGGCGGCGGGCATGGGCGACGAGGCGTTCTTCCGTCTCTGGACCGCCAGGGAGGCCTCTGTGAAGCGGGAGGGCCGCGGTATCGGAGCCCTCCTGAGGCCGGCGGAGCCGGACGGGAGGTGCAGGTGCCTGGAAGGGTTTCTGCCGGGATGGATCGTCACCGTCTGCCCCACCGATCCCGGACCTGTGCGCACCGTACTGACCGCGCCGGTTTTCTGACGGGCGGGCGGCGAGCTCCCAGTAGAAAAACAGCGGCCGGGAGGCGTCCGCCCCCCGGCCCAGGAACCGATATACAGCGATATGATTTCCGTATTAAAAATTCGGAAATCATCCATTTGATTCAAGCCGCTTTGCTCGCCGCAGCAAGCGGCGGCAACCGCAAAACAGGGCAGTTATTCCTTCCGACCTTTCCGTTCGGAAGGAATAACTCAGTCGATAAAGGCTTCGATCTCCTCTTCCCGGATCTCCTCCTCGATCTCCTCCAGCTCCAGCGCCAGCTCCTCCGGGGAGACCGGGCTGATGCCGATGCCGAAGAGAGCAAGCAGGAACGCCGCAATGGGGCAGACGAAGGGCAGAACCGTGTAGGGCGCGAACCCGCCGGAGCCCCACACCGGCACATCCAGGGTCGTGGCGAAAAACACGGCTGAGGAGCACCAGGGAAGCACACAGGAGCAGCACGTGCCCACGTCCTCCAGCGTGCGGGAGAGGCAGGGCTTGCCCATGCCGTTTCTCAGGAAGGGCTTGCGCCACGCCTCCCCTACGAAGACGGAGCTGACGTAGGAGATGCCGCCGATGGAGAGCACCAGCAGCGTGGCCAGCTCCGCCGTCAGCATGGTCTTCCAGCGGGTGTTCAGGTTGCGGACCAGCGGCTCGATGGCCTTCTCCAGGAAGCCCGCGTGGGTGAGGAGTGTGGTCATGGTGAAGCCGCAGAAGCAGATGAGAATGACGGACACCATCCCCGTCATGCCGCCGCGGTTGAGGATGTAGGATACCTTATCGTCCAGGACCATCCCCGCCGGGACAATGGAATCGGCCTTGAAGCCGGTGATGGCGGCGGTAAAGCCGATGGACAGATCGTATCCCTGGACAATGCGGCCCAGAATGATGCACAGCAGGCCGCTTAAAAACATGGTGGGGACCACGGGCTTTTTCAGCAGCGCCATGGCCAGCAGGACCACCACGGGCAATATCAAAATGATGTTCCAGTTGAACAGCATATCCAGCTGCTCCATGATGGTCACAGCCGTCTGTGGCAGCTCTCCGCCGCCGGTCCGCAGGTCCTGGCCCAGAACGGCGAACAGGACGGCGGCAATGGTGACCGCCGGGACCGTGGTCCACAGCTGGCTGCGGATATGGCTCCACAGGTCGGTGCCCACGCAGGCGGGAGCCAGATTGGTGGTCTCGGACATGGGGGAGATCTTGTCGCCAAAGACGGAGCCCGCCACCACAGCCCCCGCCATGATAGCCATGTTGGCGCCGTGGCCGTGGGCCAGCGCCATGCAGGCCACGCCGGCGGTACCCGCTGAAGACCAGCTGGAGCCGGTCATGGTGGACATGAGCATACAGACCAAAAGCGCGCTGAGATAGAGCCGCTGGGGGCTGATGATGGTAAAGCCGTAGTAGACCAGCATGGGCAGCAGGCCGCTGTAGAGCATGGCTCCCAGCAGGAAGCCGATCATCCACATGATGAGCATGGTGCTGCTGAGCTTGCCGATGCGATCGCAGACAACCTCCTCCAGCTCCTGCCAGGTGAACCCCAGGCGCATACTCATGAGGAAGGCCGCGGCGGTGGCCAGGACGATGCCGAACTGGATGGGAGCGCCCAAGGCGGTGGAGAGGAAAATGAGGACGCCTGTCAGGATCAGACACAGGTAGGACTCGGCGGGGGTGGGCTTGCGGTGCTGTTTGTGGTGCTTGCGATGGGGCATTATGACCTCCTTTTCAGATCCGGCCCGGGCGGCCTGGGATTGCCCGCGCGGGCCGGTGGGCTATGCCCCGGCGGGACGCCGGGGTTGTACGGACGGAGCTTTGCATGAGCGGAAAACCGCTTTGACCGGGAGACACATCCGATTCCATGGTCATCCCTCCCCTCCCGCCGGCATGTTGTTTGCCGGCATTATTTTTTAATAGTATAGCGCATTTTGGTCGGTTTGTCAAATCGCACACATCTTCCCTGTGAAAAACGCCGGATTTTGTCGAATTATACACGCAGTTGTCTGTCCGCGGTGGATACGAGAGACGCGGATACCGGGCCGATCCCCTGCCGCCGCGGTGCCGGCCGGTTCTGTCTCCAATTCTGTCCCCCATTTGATAACTGGTCGAAATGGCGTGTAATACCATGCATTAAAAAATCCCCAGTTTCTCCCAATCACCTATTTACAATTCCCTGTGGTGTTGCTATAATGTTGGAGACAAAATACATATTTTGTAATTTTCCCAGTAGTGTACCGAGTCAGGAATTGCAAATTGCGCTTGGAGGAGGGTTTTTGCAAGGCAAGGCGGACGACACCGCGCGGAAATCCGGCCCAAGACAAATGCAAGTTCCCGGCTTGGTGGACTACCAGGCGCTGTTTGAAAAAGGAGGTAGTTTCCATGAAAGAAGAAGGGGATGCCCTGCGGCAGTTCCCGGGAAAGGCCCGGTGGAGGCGCTGGGGGTCCAAGGCGGCGGCCTGGGCGCTGGTCTTCGCCTTTTTAGCGCCCATGTGCAGCCGGGTGGTCGTATACGCGGCGGCCCCGCCGGAGGGCGGCCTCTGCGTACACCACCCCGAGCATACGGAGGCGTGCGGCTACGCGGAGGCCAGGGAGGCCTCCCCCTGCACCCACGTACATGACGAGTTCTGCGGCGGCCTGCCGGAACCCGGTGAGGGCGGGGAGCCCGAGCCGCCGGCGGAACCGGAGAATCCTGCACAGCCTGAGGAGCCTGTACAGCCGGAGGCCCCCATACAGCCCGAGGAGCCTGCACAGCCGGGAGATCCTGTGGAACCGGAGGACCCCGCGCAGCCTGAGGGACCCACAGAACCTATCGATCCGGCAGAGCCCACGGCACTGCCGGATCAGTCAGGGGGCGGGGAGCCCCCTGCGTCCGAGCCCCCTGCGGAGCCGAATGCCGGCGAGGAACCGGGAACTCCGGATGAACCGGAGGAGCCGGAAGCGTCGGCCTGCGCCCATATACATGATGAAGCCTGCGGCTACGCCGAGGCCCGGGAGGCCCGGCCCTGCGGCTATCTGTGCCCGCTGTGCCTCACCGGCTGGCAGTGGAACAACGGGGAGGTGCCGCTGGTCTGGAATGAGGATGCCGGCGCGTGGGGCCTTGGCATCCCCGGCGCCAGCGCTGAGGAGCCCGTCACCCGGGAAATGCTGGAGGCGCTGCTGCCCGCGTCCATCACCGGATCCACCAAGGCCGGTACAGCGGTCGAGGTGGGCCTGATCTGGGATTTCAGCCAGTTCTCCGTGGACACATACCCGGGCGTTTACAAGCTCACCGCCTCCCTGGACGGGGAGTACGCCCTCACCGAGACCGCCCCGAAGCTGGAAGTGCTGCTGGATCTGGGCGAGGGGGATGCGTATGCAGCGGATAAAGTACTTAATTATTGTAAATTTCTTCCATGCACAGGAACAACTCTTTCCGAAAACGAGGACGGAACTTGGTCTATTAATGTATATTCGTTTGAAGGGCTGTCCTCTCAACAGTTGGCAGAACTTGTAGAACAAGCGCTTCCAAAACAAGTCCAAGGTTATGGATGGACTTCAACAAATATGAGTGGTTTTACTTATGAAGGCAGAGACCCATTCCCACCTGCTGGGGGAGGGCCCTATAAGGGAACCCTAAATATTATTTGGGACGTTCCATCCAATATTTCATATGGAGAGTTATTACTTACGCCTAAAGGAGATTCCACGCTAACATGGGAAATCAATAAAGGTGCCGGTGCTGAGAGCGGCCTATTACAATTGAAAGTAATCGTTCATTCACTTGAATCGAGCTCCCACACCGTCACCCCCGCCCACCCGGAGAACGTCACGGTCAACCTGTTTGACTACTGGGTGGAAGGTTACGGTGAAAACCCGACAGCCGACAAAGCATTTGAAGGCCACCTGGGCGGCGACATCCTGGGGAAGAGTGATATCCACTATCATGAGGAGGGCGGGGAAGGCGCACTCGGTACGACACCTACCGGCTATTCGACAAAGGAGGATTGGAACAAGGGCATCAACCAGGGCCACCTCCTCCTCTTCGGCGACGGCCTGATCCACGCCGGCCTCTGGAACAAGGGCGCAGGCGAGAACTGCCGGTACGGCAAAGCGTATGCCGGAATGGAGGGCATCGTCAAAAATGTTTTGACGGAAGAAGGTTATCCTGAGATTAACTTGGATTTAAAGGATGCCATTCTAACCGGCAATAACTCCATGGACTATTCGCTCATCAAGGACTATATGCTTACCGGAGATCATAAGGAGGACCGTCATCCAGCTGGTGACGGATACACCTATGATTCCAGCGACATCAAAAACCTGAGCAATACGGTCCAGGCGTCCTGGGGAACCGGCAAGACCTCCGAGCCCCTGCAATATCTCTTTGAGCCAGCCAACGGCAGTTATAAAAAAGCCTACACCAATGTAGCCGGCCTGTTCCAGCTGGATGAAGACGGCTATTACTACTACGACATGCGCGAGAACTTTGCCGAGTTCAGCCAGGATGGCGGCAACCACTTCATCCTCTACGACGCCCCGGCCACCACCCGGACGGACGGGGATAGGAGCATCGGCAACTTCTTCCCCTTCAACAAGGGCTCCGAGGTGTTCAACGGCCTGGACAGCAGCGGAAATCTGACCAGCAGCGTCTACTGCGCCAACAACGCCATGAACCACCACCTGGGCATGACGGTAGAGGTGGCCTTCCGCCAGCCCGCCGGCGGCAAGATCAACACCGGCTCCAAGGGCCAGCAGCCCATGACCTTCCAGTTCTCCGGCGATGACGACGTGTGGGTGTTCATCGACGACGTTCTGGTGCTGGATCTGGGCGGCATCCACAGCGAGCTCTACGGTACTATCGACTTCAGCACCGGTGATGTATACATCGGCCGTTCTTTCAGTACCAATGGCATCCCCCCTGACCCGGCGGATCCAGCACATATGGTGACCCATACCAACCTGCTGGAGCTGTATACAGCCGCCGGCAAGGCGGGCAATACGAAGTGGAGCGGCAATACCTACGCCAGCAACACCTCCCACACCCTGAAAATGTTCTACCTGGAGCGGGGCAACTACGACTCCAGCATCGCCCTGCGCTTCAACCTCCAGCCCCTGCTTCACCAGCGTATTGAGAAGGTGGACCAGGACGGCAATCCCCTCCCGGGCGTGGGGTTTGCGCTCTATCCGGCCGAACTGGCAGCCAAAGGGGAGCCTGGCGCCATCCAGTGCCTCTACACGGACACCGGCGTGAACGGCGAGACCTTCTACATCAAGCAGGCGGGCAGCACTCCCCTGGTCACGCTCGAAACGGATCAGGACGGCTCCGCTGTATTCAAGGACGGGCCAGGAGAAAGCGACTACTTCAACTTTGCCGACCGGTGCGGCCAGTACTACGTGCTGAAGGAGACGAAAGCTCCCGCCGGATACCGCAGCCAGCCGGTGGACATTGTGCTCCACTACGACACCACAACCGCAATGCTCTCCGTGGCCAACCGCTGGACCACGGGGGCCTACGCCTGCTCGGTAACCAACGTATCGGGAACCAGCAAGCTGACCTACGGCCAGTTCAGCAACGGCTGGATTGAGGCGGGCACAGAAGATGTCCCCCGCGAAGATCGGGCCAACGGACTGGTGGTGGCGGTCCCCCTGCTGAAGCAAAAATCGAGCGGCTCCTGGCTGGCTCTTTCCGGCAGCAACCTGACCGGCTTCCAGTCCACCCCGGCAGGCAGCTCGGAAGAAACGTGGAGGGCGAGTATCCTTCTGGCCGCTCTGAAGCAGGCGGAGAACAGCCATACGGCCGGCTGGCATTTGAACTGGGACAGCAAAAACGGACGGCTATATGGAACGATGTTCGATCTGCCCGGGCTGGCCAGCCGGTACCTGCTCAACAATCCCGACGGCGACATGCAGATGATTTATGGGATTCTCTCCGCTGCGACCCTGTCGGCGCTGGGCATCCAGGGCAGCACCTCCGATGAGCGCTATGATGCGCTGCGGGGATATGTTAATAAGAATTCGGTAGACGAAGCTTACCGCAACCTTGCCGGCGGCTTCCGGCTCCTCAGCGTGACGCAGTTCAACCGGGATTTCCGCTCCATGATCTACATCCCCAACGAACGGCGCGAGCTGCAGGTCTGGAAGGTTGACCAGGACGGCAAGGGCGTAAACGGCGCGCAATTCGGCCTGTATACGGACGCGGCCTGTACCGGTACGCCTGCGGCTGCCGGCACAACCGCTACTGTTGACGGGCGCGACGGCGTGCTGGTGTTCTCCCCCTCGGCATCGGAGAATACGCCCGGTCAGGCGAAGATGGTCTGGGCCGGCAGCACCAATACCCGGTACTATCTGAAAGAGATGTTGCCCCCGAGCGGCTATCAAATCAATAACACGACAATCCCTGTGGTCGTGGGCCAGTACTCCATCTATGCCGACGCGGGCAAAGCCGACGACGGCGTGACGGTGACGGCTGGCGTGGGCAAGCTGACCCAGACCATGCGCCAGTACGCCATGGGCAACGACGTGGACATCACCCTCCAGGACATCACCGCCTACATGCAGACCCAGCCCTCCGACGGGTTCAGTCTCGAGGGCTGGAATGATGTAAAGCTGGAGCACACCGCCGGCGCGGACGTCCTGCGCAGCATGAACCTCCATTTCGGCAAGAACGCCCTGGTGGACTATGGACTCCATGACGAGGACGGCGGCAAAAACCTGTCCCCCTTCTTTGTCACGGACACCGGTTTTGTCCGCGCCCGGGTTCAGCAGATGGCGGAGACCAACAGGTACGAAAATGTCAACAAAGACGCCAACAGGGACGATCTGGGCGATACGGATCTGACCAACCTGTTCAGCCTGCTGAATGTCGTGGTCGTGACCGACCAGACCGCCGGTGATACCAACACCGGGAAACTGACCATCAGCAAGCAGGTAACCGGCAGCGGTCTGAGCCAGTCCGATTACACCACGAATTTCAGCTTCACCATTGAGCTGAGAGACTCCCATGGGGCTCCCCTGAGCGGGCAGTATGAGTACCGGTTCTACGGAGCAGACAAGGTGGGCTTTATCGACAGCGAGAACAATACCCTGCTGCTCCACCACGACGACTCCGTCACCATTCTCGGCCTGCCGGTGGGAACCCAGTACACGGTCACTGAGAATAAGGCGGATGGCTGGCATGTCAAGCCCGCGGGCGGTATCCTTTCGGGTACCATTGCCAACGGCCAGACCTCTGAGGCGAAGTTTGAAAACAGCAAGGCCCCGTTCCCAGAGGAGCCGAAGCCTGAGACGGGCAGCTTCTCCATCAGCAAAACCATCAAGGGAGAGGACCTGACCGCCAAGGACCATCAGCAGGCTTTCGTGTTCACCGTGACCCTGACGGACGCCGACGGCCAGCCCCTGACCGACAGCTATCCCTATACGGCTGCAAGTTCCGGCGGTACCATCACCAGCGGCGGAACCATCTCTCTGAAGGGCGGCGAATCCGCCACCATCACGGGCCTGCCGGTGGGAACCCAGTACACCGTCACTGAGAACAAGGCGGATGGCTGGCATGTCAAGCCCGCGGGCGGTACCCTTTCGGGTACCATTGCCAACGGCCAGACCTCTGAGGCGAAGTTTGAAAACAGCAAGGCCCCGTTCCAAGAGGAGCCGAAGCCTGAGACGGGCAGCTTCTCCATCAGCAAAACCATCAAGGGAGAGGACCTGACCGCTGAGGACCATCAGCAGGCTTTCGTGTTCACTGTGACTCTGACGGACGCGGAAGGCCAGCCCCTGACCGACAGCTATCCCTATACGGCTGCAAGTTCCGGCGGTACCATTGCCAACGGCGGAACCATCTCCCTGAAGGGCGGCGAATCCGCCACCATCACGGGCCTGCCGGTGGGAACCAAGTACACCGTCACTGAGAACAAGGTGGACGGCTGGGAGACAGCACCTGCTAATGGGGCCTCCGGCGAAATCAGCAAGGAGACCTCCGGCAGCGCGCCCTTTACCAACACCAAGACCACCGTTCCCCCGGAGGAGCCCAAAACCGGCAGGCTGACCGTCAGCAAAATCGTGGCGGGCGTCGGCGTAACGGAGGAGGACCGCGCCCGGGACTTCACCTTTACCCTGCTGCTGAAGGACGCGGAAGGCGAGGGCCTGTCCGGCAGCTATCCCTATACGGTGAGCGAGTCCGGCGCGGCCGGCCATGCCGCGGACACGGAGCAGAAATTCATCTCCAGCGGCGACACGTTTACCCTGCGCCACAACCAGTCCATAACCATCAGTGAGCTGCCGGAGGGCGCTCAGTTTGAAGTGACCGAGATGGCGGTGGACGGCTGGCACGTGACGCGTCAGGACGGCAGGGTTGCCAGCGTGATCGCGGTGGACGAAACCGCTCTGGCTACGTTCACCAACGTCAAGGAGACTCCGCCGGGAACGCCTCCCCCGGAGAACCCGCCGCCGGAGAATCCGCCTCCGGTAACGCCTCCTCCGGAGAATCCTCCCCCCGAGAACCCGCCCCCGGAGAATCCGCCTCCCAAGGACCCGGAGGATCCCGTAACACCGCCCAAGGATCCCGACGATCCCACGGAGCCTCCCGAGGACCCGGATGAGCCCAAGGAGCCTCCCACGGATCCCCCTGAGGACCCGGAGCAGCCCACCGAGACGCCTGAGGAGCCTCCCGAGATACCTGAGACGCCTGAGGAGACCCCCGAACCCCCTGTGGAAACCCCCGAAGAACCTCAGGAGGAGCAGCCTGAGGAACCCCAGGAGGAGTATCCCACCGAGCTGCCGGATCCCAACGATCCCGATTCCCCGGATGTAATCACCATCCTGGAGGAGGGCGTACCCAAGACCTACAAGAAGATCTGGGATCCGGAAACGGAGGAGTGGATGTACATTCTGGACGATGAGATCCCCCTAGCCAACATGGACTTCCCGCTGGAGACGCCGGCCACCGGCGATGACAGCAGGACCGGCCTCTGGCTGCTGCTCAACGGACTGTCCTTCTCCGGCCTGGCGGCCATCTTCCTCACCAAGCTCCGCAGAAACAAGGACAGCAAGTAATCCCACCTCTGCCCCGGCGGGGCGAGCGCACATCCTTACCCTGTACCACAACAAGGCGGATAGGGGCTGCGTACAGCCCCTATCCGCCTCAGGTTATCAAAAAGGTCCTCTGGACTTTTTGGATAACCCAATGCCGCCGTTACTTTTGCACCAGCTTTGCCGGCGCAAAAGTCCTCGCTCTGCTCGCTGAACGCCAGCTTCGCAGGCTTTTCCGCGAAGCACCGCTTTGCGGTGCTTTTAGCGCTAAGCCGGCCAAAGGCCGGCCCACGAGGGCGGCAGATCTGATTCGAGGCGGGCTTCGCCCCCTCTAGCTCCCCCGTGCGTCCACTCATGCGGCATGGTTTTTGGGTACGCATAGGTCATGGAAAGGAAAGGAGGTCCGCACCATGCGCAGCGGTGAGAAACGCCGGTGGAGCGGGTGGCACTGGGCCGCGGCGGCCTGCGCCGCGCTGTTCCTCTTCTCCGGCGTGATGCTGATCCGGGATCTGGCCCAGTCCGCGGGGGAGCAGGAGGCAAACCGGCGGCTGAGCCAGCGTGTCCGGGAGGAGCGGACCGCGGCCGGCCCGTCTGTCCCTGCCCCTGCGGCAGACGCGCCGGAGCCCGTCCCCCAGTACGCCCCCTCCGGCAACCTGCTGGCCTATGACGGGCTGTGGCAGGAGAATAACGATCTGGCGGGCTGGCTGACCATTGCGGAGCTGGGCATCGACCTGCCCGTGATGTACACCCCCTCCGACACGGAGTACTACCTCCACCGGGCCTTCGACGGCAGCTACGCCGCCAGCGGGAGCCTCTTTCTGGGGGAGGGCTGGACGGCGGACGCCAACCACGCCATCGTCTATGGACACAACATGAAAAACGGCACCATGTTCGGAGAGCTGGACCGCTACCAGAGCCTGGAATACGCCCGGGACCACCCAGATATCCGCTTTGACACTCTGCGGGAGGAGCGGACATACACGGTCCTGGCCGCCTTTTATAGCCGGGCTTACGGCCCCGGCGATACCGATGCCTTCCGCTACTACCAGTACACCGACCTCTCCGACGAGGAAACCTTTGAGGAGTACCTCGCCCAGGTCCGGTCCGCGGCACTCTACGACACCGGGGCGGAGGTCCAGTTTGGCGACCGCCTGCTCACCCTGACCACGTGCAGCTACCACCGGAAAAACGGCCGCTTCGTGGTGGTGGCCTGCCAGAGGGCCGGCGGATGAGGCCGCGCCGCCCGCAAGGCCTGATCTGTGAAAGGACTGCGTGATTCCGGCTCCGCCGGAACGCAGTCCTTATTTTTTTGGTCAGTCTGCCGATATTTAAGGAAAGAGTGATTAGGGCCTGTATGAAAACGTCAACACGCCCTAATTAGATAAATAAGCGTCAGTTTTGGCGATTCAACGGAAGGAGGCGTCTGGAATGGGCGAACTGGCCATTCGCAGGAACAGGGGGAGCGCCGTCACCGGCTGCCGGGGGATGGACAAGGCGGAAAAGGCGGAGAAGACGGAGAGCGGCAGTCCGGTCCGAAAGCCGGCGGCGGGCTTTACCGTCTCAGAGAGCCTGCGGCAGAGGCTGACCAAGAGCAGTCAGGCGGAGAGCCAGTACCGGGAGAGCCGCCGGACCCTGCAAGCGGGAGAGGTCGTACTCTCCAAGGTACAGGACTGTCTGGACCGCATCGCGGATCTGGCCAGGGAGTCCGCCGGGGGCGGGGAGCCCGACCGCGCCGGGCTCCAGGCGGAGCTGGAGCGGCTGCAGGCGGAGATTGACCGCATGGTGGGGTCCGCCTCCATCGACGGCGTGCAGCTGTTCCTGGACGGGGACGTGGAGCTGGACGGCGGGACGGAGGCGCTGCTATACGCGATCATGGACGGGGCCGCCGGCGGGCAGAAGGGCGAGCTCCCCAAGTGGCTGACCCAGGGGATGGCTCAGGAGGGCCTCACCCCGGAGCAGATCCTCTCCGAGCTGGGACTGGACAAAGACGCCAGCGCCTCGGACATTCTGCGGGCCATTGCCGGCCGGCCCCTGGAGAGCGACCCCGTTGCGGGGCGGCTGGCCGCGTTATACCTGGGCGCGGTCATCGCGGGCAGCACCACTGGACCCCTGGATCTGGACGCGGCCCTGGACGGACTGCGGCAGCTGCTGGAGAAGGTGGCGGGCGGCGCTGCGCCGGACGAGGCCATTGAGGCGCTGACAGCCGGTGAGTTTACCAGCTTCTCGGACTTCCAGAGCCGCTTCACCGGTGGCACGGCCCCGGGGCTCGACACGTTCCTGGTCAATCTGCTGCTGTCCGGCGGCGACAACCCCCTCCTGTCCGGCTCCCCCCTTCTGAACCTTCTGGCGGGGGCCGGGGGGATGGATCTGGATCTCCTGATGGCACTTCTGAACACCACCCAGACTCCGGCGTCCAATGCGGAGGCCGGCGCCCCATCGCCCCTCCCCGCTCCCCTCACGCCGGACGGCGCGGCGAGGGAGGCCCCCGCCCCCCCTGCCGCCCAGCAGATCGGGAGCGCCCTGGCGGAGGGCGAGGGCCTTCCCGGCGTGTCCCTCAACGCCGGTACCGGCGCTTTGACGGTGGACAGCGCGGCGGATGTCACCATCCGCGGGACGGGGCAGGAACCCCAGGCGGTCACAATCACCGGCACCGGCACCGTGACCCTGCGGAACATGCAGGTATCCGTCCTCACCATTGCCGCCGGGGCCCGGGTCCTCAGCGCCGGCGGGACCGCGCTGGCGGAGGTGGAGCTGCGGGAGGGCGCGTCCCTCACCCTGGGGGGCAGCGGGCTGATCCGCATCGGCGTACTCCGCGCCGGCGCGTCCAGCGCCATCCGCCTGCTGGACGGCGCGGCGGTACTGGTGGCGGACCGGGACGGCGGCGCCCCCGCCGCCCTGACGGTGCCCGTAGTCCTGGAGGGTCCCGCCTCCCTGGCGGCCCAGGCGGCCAATGTGCGCGATGCCGGCGGAAACCGCCTGGAGCCCTTCGACGTGCTCTGGAAGGCGCTGATCCCGGGCTGGAACAGCATCACCTCCCTGGCGGTGGACGGCCGGCAGGCCAGAATGGCACTCCTGGGCGGGAACATCCCGGACCCCGTCCGGCTGTGGCTGGCCAAGGGGGACCCCTCCCATGGCTATCCCGCCCACGAGCTGGTCCTGCGGGGCAGGGACGAATCCGGCCGTCTGAGAACCCGGTACGCCTACCTGCGCTGGAGCCAGCACGCGGGGGCGTTCCAGGAGCTCTCCATGTACCCGAACCCCTTCACCGTCACCGGCGGCGAGCCGGGCCGGGACTGGGCCTACGACGAGGCCTCCCACACCCTGCACATCCTGACGCCCCAGGTGACCGCCATCTCCGGCGGGGCCGGGACGGACGCCAACCAGGCCCCCTTCAGCGGCCGGATCGCCCTGGCCGACAGCATCGGCGCCATGGAGCTGACCCTGGGCGGCGTGGTCTGCCGGGTGTCCTCCGGCCGGGCGTTCAGCCTGGGCCGGGCAAACGATGTGACGCTGCTGCTGCAGCGCGGGTCCAGCAACCACTTTGAGAGCGGCGCGGGCTGTGCCGGCATCTCCCTGGGAGACGGGACCTCCCTGCGCATCGACTCCCCCGGCCTCCGCGGCGGGGACGCCGCCGGAACCCTCACCGCCACCGGCGGCGCAGGCGGCGCGGGCATCGGCCGGGACAGCGGCAGCGGCAGGGACCGGACCAGCCAGATCCTGATCCGCGGCGGCGTGATCACGGCCACCGGCACCGGCGGCGGCGCAGGCATCGGGGCCGGGAAGCACGGATACATGGGTCCGGTCACCATCGCCGGCGGCGTGGTCACCTCCACCGGGGGTACCGGCGGCGGCGCGGGCATCGGCGGCGCGCTGGGCGCCCCGGCCGGCGACATCCGCATCCGCGGGGGAACCGTTACCGCCTCGGCGGCCAACCATGCCGCCGCCATTGGCGCTGGCATTCTGGGCGACAGCGGCGACATCCGCATCGATGGCACCGCGCGGATCGCGAAAGCCCTGGGCGGCGACCCCGGCGCGGATATCGGGGCCTGCCTCTTCGGCGGCTGCGGGGACGTCTTTATCTCCCGCGGCGCGGACATCGGCAGCGCCAGACTCTGGGCCCGTCCAGGCATCTCGCTGCAGATGGGGGAGGACGCCGTGACCCTGCCCCAATTCCGGCTCTCCTCCCGGGCGCTGCAATTGAACCGGCTTTGCGTGTCCACCCGTGAGGAGGCCCGCGCCGCCCGGATCACCATTGACGCGGACCGCCGCTGGGTCTCCCAGATTCAGACGGCGTACAGCGCGCTATACAACCGGCTGGAGCAGAGCTTCGGCGGCATTCCGGGCGCCGGGGAGAAGGCCCCCGTGCGGGACGCCGCCTCGGCCAGCACCCTGCTGGAGGATACGCGGCAGTCCATTCTCCTCCAGTCCTCCCAGGCGATGTCCACGCACAGCAGGCGGGACGCCGGAGACGTCCGGCAGCTGCTGCGGTGACGGCGGGAGGGCCCCGCGGTCCGGCATTCTCCGGTCCGCGGGGCCCTCAATCTCCATTCTCTCTATCGGGAAGCCGCCGGCCGGAATCCCCGGCCCGGACGGCCTTCGCCAGCTTGTGAGGCCAGGCTCTCAGAGCCTGTTTAATATCTCAGCGTGTGCGGATTGGCGAGATAGATTTTTTGCCCTGCAAGGCAAAAAGCCGCAGCAATCCTGACGGATTGCAAGGATTTTTAACGCAGTCAGGGCGGAAAATATGCCGCCAAGGCGG
>CAJUQS010000184.1 GCA_910588365.1 uncultured Oscillospiraceae bacterium
CTTCTCCTTTATACCTTTATTGAACTGCATCCACTAACTTAATGACATTGGCTTTCTCGCAGAGCTGCCATGCGTCCTGTTCTGTGAAATTGTATTTTGCCAGCAGAGACACCTGCCTGCCGTCCTCCAGACGGAGCAGCCGTTCCTGCTCATCCTGGGCGATGCCGATATACTGGACCGTCCCAGGCGGCAGGGTTTTCTGGTACCGCTGGATGGGCCGGATTTTGCAGTCCCGCTGAACAGCGCACCGCCCACAGATGGGGAAGGAGCGCACCATGCCCTTTTTCGGGCCGCGGGTCACCCGCCCGGTGAACAGCTCCACATAGGTCTTTTCCGAGCGGAGAACGATTATTTTTACCCCCATCCGCTCCAATGCAGGAATAGCGGTGTTGTAGATGAAGTCCCGATGCTCCGGCACCTCGCCGGAAATGTCCTTGTCGAACATCACTTCGCAGTAGACCGCCTCATCCAAAGGTTCACCATGCTCTTTCACTAACAAAATGGTAGCCAGCGAATCTTTCCCGAATGAGCATGAGGCGATAAACTTGGGCCGCTCCACTGTCACCGCTCCTGTCTGGGCGCTTTCTTCTTGGAAGCGGTCTTTTGGCCGGACTTATCCTTTGCCGGAGACTGCTTCTGTGCCTTGTCCTTTGTGCCGAAGATCGCATCCTCCAGCCGATCCAGCCACGTCATGTCCGCTTCCTCAGCTTTACATTCGATTTTCCTGATCTTACAGCCAAACTCCTCCAGCGCCTCCTGAACACACTGTACACTGTAGGTGGAGAAGCTCTCCGCTTCAGCCTCGTTTTCGTCATGGCAGTGAAAGGTATATTCCAGATGCACCATACGGCCATCAAAGCGGAAATTCAGATCGCTGGAGACATAGCCGCTGCCCAGGGTATTGTCCTGCTCATAGACTTCCTTAACGTGCTGCACAAACTGCTTCTGCACATCCGGGAGAAGCAGCATATTGAATTCGCCGGAACCGTCAAAGTCCAGCCGGAAATGTATTGTGGTCTGAACATCATAATCCATTCCGTCATCCATTGGAGCGGTCACCTCCCACAGCGTCCACCAATGCGGCGGCCCGGTCAGTCTGCTCCCAAGGGGCATCTTGGTGGGTGAAGTGTCCATAGTTGCTGATCTGCGCGAAGATGGGACGATCCAGCCCCAAGGCGGAGATCATCCCGGCGGGAGTCAGATCGAACACAGCCAGAACAGCCTGCGCCAGCACAGCCTCCGGGAACTTCCCGGTCTGGTGGGCGTCGATGTCCACAGCTACCGGCTCGGCCCTGCCGATGGCGTAGGCGAGGCTGACGGTGCAGCGTTCCGCCAGCCCAGCGGCCACAATGTTCTTGGCGATGTACCGGGCCATGTAGGCCCCGCTGCGGTCCACCTTGCTGCCGTCCTTCCCGGACAGCGCCCCGCCGCCATGGGGAGCCAGCCCGCCGTAGGTGTCCGCCATCAGCTTCCGGCCCGTCAGGCCCGTGTCAGCCTCGAAGCCGCCCAGCACGAACCGCCCGGAGGGGTTGATAAAAACTTCCGTCTTGTGGTCCGGGTACAGATCCCGCAGAGCGGGGACTATGACGTGCCGCGTGATCTCCCGGCGCAGCTCGTCCAGATTCTTGTCCGCGTCATGCTGGCAGGAGACCACAACGGCGGCGATCCGGCAGGGTTTGCCGCCTTGGTACTCCACGGACACCTGGGCCTTGCCGTCCGGCCCCAGGCCCTGGATGGTCCCGGTTTTCCGGGCGTTGGTGAACAGCAGGGTCAGCCGGTGGGCCAGCACCACGGGCAGGGGCAGCAGTTCCACCGTCTCCGAACAGGCGTAGCCGTACATGATGCCCTGGTCGCCGGCGCCCATCTGGGTCTCCTGAGCCACAGCGCCGGCGATATCGCCGCTCTGATCGTGGGTGATGACCTCCACCTCATAGTCCGATCCATAGCCAGTTTCCCGAACAGTCCCGCACACGATAGCGGGGATGTCCGGCAGCTCGGCGGCGGTGATCTCCCCGGCCACGATGATCTTGCCCGCGGTTGCCATGACCTCGCAGGCCACGCGGGCGGCGGGGTCATGCTTCAGGCAGGCGTCCAGAACGCTGTCGGCAATGGCGTCGCACAGCTTGTCCGGGTGCCCCTCGGTGACCGACTCGGCGGTCAGAATGTAGTTATCTCTCATGGTAAATTCCTTTCCTTTTTGCAGATTTTGTGCCCTGATGGGCTTGGAGCGGCTCCGTGTACTGTGGCAGATCAAAGCCCAGGGAGCGGATCTCCTGATCGGACATTTCCAGGGTGTCATGGAGGATGCCGTACAGCTCGGCGCTGTCATACCGCTCTCCCATATAGCCGATGATGGCCTCCATCAGTTCC
>CAJUQS010000185.1 GCA_910588365.1 uncultured Oscillospiraceae bacterium
CCGCCTTGGCGGCATATTTTCCGCCCTGACTGCGTTAAAAATCCTTGCAATCCGTCAGGATTGCTGCGGCTTTTTGCCTTGCAGGACAAAAAACCTATCTCGCCAATCCGCACACGCTGAGATATTAAACAGGCTCTAAGAACCCGCATTCGCAACTGTTGAACACTGTCTGACAGAAAAAAACCTTGTCCATCCGGCATCCAACAGTTATGAATACAGACTCTAAGGCCAGTATATCATTTCACCACAGATAAATCAAACCTCTTTTATGGACAGCATGGGCTGGCGGGAAGCATTTGCTCCCCGCCAGCCCATATTTTCACCGCTGATACAGAAAATATGTTTACGCGTCCTTTTTAACAACCGGAATCCACACCTCATATCTGGCGTTGTTAGGGTCGGCGTTGAGATAGACCTCCACATCCGGCGCGCTGCCGTACTCGTAGCCCGAGCTGGGCAGCCACTCCGTCAGCACCCGCCGCTCCAGCTCCTGGATGGACTGGATGGTCCCCTGTCCGGCAAAGATGGCCCAGGTGGCGGCGGGAACGGTGTACTCCTCAAACCCGGCCGCCTCCTTCGTGCTGGCAACCGCCACGCAGTAGCGCCACGGGGCTTCGTCCGGACAGAGGCAGACGCCCAGGACGCCCATAGGCTGGCTGTCCATCCGCTCGCAGAGCTTTTGCAGCGTGCCGTCCGCGGCTGCCCGGTCCCAGAGCTGGGGGACCGTCTGGAAATTGCTCTCCATGTCCCGTTCAATGGGCGCGGACACCCCCACCACACGGAACGCCTCCCGCTTTTCAATCCGAAATTCCATTTCTTCTGCTCCTTTTATCAGAATGGTGAAGCGCAGAGGCGGATAGGACTTCACCGCCGTGCCGCCGTCCCGTACCGCCGAGGGCGGGACGCCGTGGACACCCTGAAAGGCCCGGTTGAAGGCCGTGGGGGACTGGTAGCCGTACTTGAAGGCGACATCTACCACCTTCTCCCCGGACTGGAGGTCCACCGCCGCCCGGGACATGCGCCTGCGGCGGATGTACTCCCCCAGGGAGACCCCCGCCATGTAGGCGAACATCCGCTGGTAGTGGTAGGCCGAACAGCAGGCAAGACGGCCCAGCTGGATATAGTCGATCTCCTCCGTCAGATGCTCCTCAATGTAGGCGATGGTTTTGTTCAGTCCGTCAACCCATTCCATAGCTTTTCTCCTCCTTAGAGCCTGTTTAACATCTCCCCGCGCATGTCTTGGCGGCGTATTTTCCGCCCTGACTGCGTTAAAAATCCTTGCCATCCGTCAGGATGCCTGCGGATTTTTGCCTTGCAGGGCAAAAAATCCGCTCGCCAATCCATACACGTTGAGATATTAAACAGGCTCTTACGCTTCTTCTCCTATGATAGCATCGGGGCCCCGGTCTGTCCTCTCGATTCCTGCACGGTTCGGAGAGGCTTTGAAAAGCCGCCGTCCATCACAAGGAGATAGACGGCGGCACGTGGTTTCATGGTAACCGGGAAGTCCGCAATTACAAGGGCGAAACGCCGTTTCGCCAAAAGTTCTTTTTTGATTCTTTTTTCTTTCAAGAAAAAAGAATGACTGCCTTTACATCTCGTCCCCGAAGAACTTGTCGTGGACCGCCCGGACGGCGGCGGTAGCATCGTCCTCGTGGATGAGCACGGAGACGCGGATTTCGCTGGTGTTGATCATCTGGATGTTGATGTTGGCGTCATAGAGGGCCTCGAACATCTTGGCGGCCACGCCGGGGGTGGTCATCATGCCCGCGCCCACGATGGAGACCTTGGCGATCTTGTCCTCCACCGTCACGTGGTCGAAGTGGAGCACGTCCTTCTGCTCCTCCAGCACCCGCACAGCCTCCTCCACGTCGGCCCGGGGCAGGGTGAAGCTGATGTCCTTGCTCTCGTTGCGGCCGATGGACTGGATGATGGCGTCCACGTTGATGTTGGCCTTGCCCAGCAGCGAGAAGATGTGGAAGGCCACGCCAGGGTTGTGCGCCAGGCCCACCACCGCGATCCGCGCGATGCTCGTATCCTTCGCCACACCGGCGATATTGGTCTTTTCCATCTTGACAACCTCCTTGACTTTCGTGCCGGGCTTGCGCTCCAGACTGGACACGACTTCCATATTCACATGATATTTTTTCGCCAGCTCCACGCTGCGGTTATGGAGCACCTGCGCCCCCTGGCTGGCCAGCTCCAGCATCTCGTCATATGTGATTTCCGGCAGCTTCCTCGCGTTGGAGGCGATCCGAGGGTCGGTGGTGTACACGCCGTCCACATCGGTGAAGATCTGGCACATGTCCGCGTGGAAGGCGGCGGCCAGGGCCACGGCGCTGGTGTCGGACCCGCCCCGGCCCAGGGTGGTCACATCGCCCCAGCGGTTGACCCCCTGGAAGCCCGCCACCAGGACGATCTTGTTCTTGTCCAGCTCCCGCTGGATGCGCTCGGAGTCGATGCGCTTGATGCGCGCGTCAGAATACGTACTGCTGGTCTGGATGCCCACCTGCCAGGCGGCCAGGCTGATCACCGGCAGGCCCATGGCCTCCAGCGCCATGGCGCACAGGGCGATGGAGATCTGCTCGCCGGTGCTCAGCAGCATATCCATCTCCCGCTTGGAGGCCCGGGGATTGATCTCCGCGGCCTTCTCGATAAGCTCGTCAGTGGTGTCCCCCTGGGCGGACAGGACCACCAGCACCTGGTTTCCCGCCCGATAGGTATCGGCGATGATGCCGGCCACGTTCCGGATGCGCTGCGCGTCCCGGACCGAGCTGCCGCCAAATTTCTGTACGATCAGTTTCATAGTGGGTTGTTCCCTTCTCTGGAATGATGGGGGAAAGCGGATCCCCCCTTTTCTAGTATAAGCCCGTTTTCCCCTGTTGGTTATCGCAATACGGGCAGAAGTGTCTGTGCGCCCACACGCTGGGCCAGGGCCCTGACCTCCGTGCCGGGCACGGGCCCGACGATCACCGCCCTGTCGCTGAGCCGCTGGCTGCCGGCGGGCGGGGTGAAATCGCCCCGCAGATACCAGTGCAGGGGCAGCTCCGCGTCCAGGTCGATGAGCTCCGCGCTCTGGCTCCAGCCCAGGTTCCGGCGCCGGTCCCGGTGGGCCAGGGCGTCCAGAATGTCACCCATGACGGCGGAGGCCGTGGGCAGATCCCCCGCCCCGCGGCCGTAGAACATCACATCGCCCACGGCGTTGCCGCGGATCATGATGGCGTTGAACACGTCGTCCACCGATGCCAGCGGGCTGCTCTCCGGCACCAGGTGGGGGGCCACGAAGGCCGCCTGCCGGCCGTCTGCCAGCTTCATGGCCCGGCCCAGCAGCTTGATGCGGTAGCCCGCGCCGCTGGCGATGGCCGCGTCCTGGAGGTCGATGGCGGAGATGCCCTGGGTGCTGATGTTCTCCGGCAGGACCTCCTTCCCCCAGGCCAGATCGGAGAGGATGCAGATCTTGCGCCCCGCGTCCAGACCCTCGATGTCGGCGGCAGGGTTCTGCTCGGCGTAGCCCTTGGCCTGGGCCTCCTTCAGCGCCTCGTCAAAGGGGACGCCCCCCTTGACCATACGGGTGAGGATATAGTTGGTGGTGCCGTTGAGGATGCCCGCCACCTCCTGGATCTGGTTGCCCGCCAGACACTGGAACAGGGGGCGCAGCACCGGGATGCCACCGCCCACGCTGGCCTCAAAGAGGTAGTTGACGTTCTTCTCCCTGGCGATGGCCAGCAGCTCCTTGCCGTGGGTGGCAACCAGCTCCTTGTTGGAGGTGACCACGTGCTTGCCGGCCAGGAGGGCCCGGCGGGTGAAGTCCAGAGCCACCCGGGCTCCGCCGATGGATTCCACCACCACGTCCAGCTCCGGATCGTTTTCCAGGACGGCGAAATCTTTGACCGCAGCATCCGCGTACGGCGTGGCGGATAAGTTGCGGACATCCAGAATATATTTGAGTCTGAGGGGTTCGCCCAGCTTCTCCGCGATAGCCGCTCCGTTCATGCGCAGCACCTCCGCCACGCCGCTGCCCACGGTGCCAAAGCCCATGATTGCAAAATTAGCCATAGCTTTTTCTCCTTCTCTCTTATGGAGCCTCGCGGCCCCGCGCCTTGGAGCCCTTCCCCGATTGGAGGACTACCCGGCCAGTATCTCAAATTTGATAACGCCCTCCAGAGCCGCCGCGTGTCCGATGAGATCCTCCAGGGACAGCTCCATGTCGCTGGTCTCCGCCGAGATGGTCACGGCGGCGCAGTCGTTGGTGGGAATCGACTGGTTGATGGTCAGAATATTCGCGCCGCTCCCGGCAAAGATAGACAGTACGTTGCTCAGCACGCCGGGGTTGTCCTTCAGCATGGCATAAAATGTAATAATATGCCCCGTCTTCATGTTGTTGAAGGGCTGTACCGCGTCCTTGTACTTGTAGAACGCGCTGCGGCTGATGCCCACCTGCCGGGTGGCCGCGCCGACGGTGTCCGCCTCCCCGGTCTGCATCATCCGCTTGGCCTCCGCCACCTTGATGAAGATCTCCGGCAGCGCGTCCGCGGACACGATGTAAAATTTGGTTTTGGTCCCCATGCTGTATCCCCCTTATGGTCACATGTCCTTATTTTGTGTTATTTTACCACAAGAGCCGTATGCTTACAACCGAAATTCCATTGGAATTTTATACAAACTTTCCTGCTTGGCAGGAGGAAAAGAGGTGCAGTTCGTCTATATGTCACAGTTAAGTGTCTTTTTACAGAGGACAATCACGGCCCTGCTCTGGCTGGGGGGCGCGGTCGTCTTCTTCCGGTGGCTGCTGGTCCCCCTGCTGCCCTTCCTGCTGGCGCTGGCGCTGAGCGCCATGGTGGAGCCGCCGGTCCAGCGCCTGCGGCGGCGGATGGGGGTGCGCCGCTCCTTTGCGGCGGCCATGGTGACCACGCTGCTGCTGGTGGTGCTGGGGGGCGCGGTGGCGTTGCTGCTGGTGCGGCTGGGAATGGAGCTGCGGCAGTGGTCCGCCCGGCTGCCGGAGGTGATCGAGGGCTTTCCCGCCCTGTGGAACGGCCTGCTGGACCGGGTGGGGGCATGGTACGCCGCCTCGCCCCCCTTCCTCCGCTCCGCCCTGGACGCCCTGGCGGAGCAGCTGATGGAGGAGGGGCCCTCCCTGGCCGGGGAGGTGGGGAGTCTGCTCATGGGCGCGGCGTCCTCCCTGCTGGCGGCCCTGCCGGATGTGGGGCTCTTCCTGGTGACCACGGTGCTGGCGGTGTACTTCACCAGCCTGAGCTACCCCGCCATTCTGGCCTTCCTCAAACGGCAGCTCCCCGCCGGCTGGCAGGCCCGGTGCCGGAACGCGGCCCAGTGCTTCCGCTCCACCATCCTCAAGTGGCTGCGGGCGGAGCTGCTGCTGATTCTGGTCACGTTCCTCATCCTTCTGGCCGGATTCGTTTGGATGGGGCTGGACTACGCGCTGCTGGCGGCGGTGTTCACCGCCCTGGTGGACGCCCTGCCGGTGCTGGGGACCGGGACGGTGCTGGTCCCCTGGGCCCTGGGGTGCCTGCTGCTGGGGAACACCGGCCAGGGGCTGTCCCTGCTGGTGTTGTACGCGGTGGGGCTCATCGTCCACACACTGCTGGAGCCCCGCCTGCTGGCGGGGCAGGTGGACCTGCCGCCCATCACCGCCCTGCTGGCCATGTACCTGGGCTTTCACCTTCTGGGGGTGGGCGGGATGGTGCTGCTGCCGGTCCTCCTGCTGCTGCTCAAGCAGTTTCAGGACGCCGGGGTCATCCACCTGTGGTCGTAGGGATGCCCCCGGCGATGGGAAAAACAGCCGCCGCGCCATGGGCAGTACGCCCAACGGCGCGGCGCGCGTAAGAGCCTGTTTAATATCTCAGCGTGTGCGGATTGGCGAGATAGATTTTTTGCCCTGCAAGGCAAAAAGCCGCAGCAATCCTGACGGATTGCAAGGATTTTTAACGCAGTCAGGGCGGAAAATATGCCGCCAAGGCGGGCG
>CAJUQS010000186.1 GCA_910588365.1 uncultured Oscillospiraceae bacterium
ACGCCCAAACAGCGGATCTTTTTCCGCCGGACTGCGTTAAAAAATCTTGAAATACACAAAGTATTCCTGCGATTTTTTGCCTTGTCTGGTGAAAAAATCTCTCGCTGCTGGTCATTCCGCCATTTATCAAACAAGCCCTAAGCAAAACACAGTTTTGCGCCAAAAAGTTTTTCTTTTGATTCTTTTCTTTGTTCACAAAGAAAAGAATGTCTGCCGGAAAAGGGAGCGATATTATGCCGTTCTACTACAATACCATCTACTGGATTTTGCTGATTCCGGTGCTGCTGCTGTCCGTCTACGCCCAGTTCAAGGTCAGCTCCAGCTTCAGCCGGTATAGCCAGGTCCGCAACCGCCGGGGAGTCACCGGGGCCCAGGCGGCCTATGAGGTCCTGCGGGCCCACGGGGTCCACGACGTGGGCATCCGGCCCTGCCGCGGGAACCTGACGGACCATTATGACCCCAGAGACAATACGATTTACCTCTCGGAGTCCGTCTACAATGCCGCCACAGTGGCGGCGGTGGGCGTGGCCGCCCACGAGGCGGGCCATGCGGTGCAGTACGCCGTGGGCTACGGGCCTGTGCGCATCCGCACGGCGATCATCCCGGTGACCCAGTTTGGCTCGAAGTTCGCCTTTGTGGCGCTGATGGCGGGACTGGTGCTCTACTCACAGCCCATGTTCGCCCTGGGGATTGTGCTCTTCGGCGCCACCACCGTATTCCAGCTGGTGACCCTGCCGGTGGAGTTCGACGCCTCCGCCAGGGCCCTTGGGACCATTGACGGGACGTACCTGCTGGACGAGGAGGAGCGGAAGGGCGCCCGGAAGGTCCTCACCGCCGCGGCCCTGACGTACGTGGCCGCGCTGCTGATGAGTCTGGTGCAGCTTCTGCGGTATCTGCTGATCTTCGCGGGGCGGGACGACCGGGGGCGGCGCTGATGGGCGGCGGGAGAGACGCGGCGCTGGAGGCGCTGACCGCCTGCCGCAGGCTGGACGCCTGGTCCGACGGGAGCCTGAAGGCCGCCTGCCGCGGCTTGGACCGGCGGGAGGCGGCGCTGGCCGCCCGGCTGGCTTACGGCGTTTTGCAGAACCGGGCGCTGCTGGACTTCTATCTGGGGCAGTACTGCGCCCAGCCCTTTGAGAAGCTGGAGCCCTTTATCCGGGACGTGCTGCGGCTGGGGGGCTACCAGATCCTGTACATGGACCGGGTGCCGGACAGCGCCGCTGTGGACGAGGCGGTCAAGACCGTCAAGCGGAAAAAGCGCCAGCGGGCGGCGGGGCTGGTCAACGCGGTGCTCCGCCGCATGAGCCGGGAGAAGGGGAGCCTGCCCGCGCTCCCGGCGGAGGATCGGGCGGCGTACCTCTCCCTGCGCTACAGCCACCCCCGGTGGCTGGCGGAGCGCTTTCTGGAGCTTCTGGGCGGGGAGGAGGCGGAGGTGTTGCTGCGGGCAAACAACGGGAGCGTCCCCACGGTCATCCAGCGCAACCCCTTGAAATGCACGGCGGAGGAGCTGCACGCACGCCTGGAGGAATCCGGTGCGGCTCTCGCGCCGCACCCCTGGATGCCGGACTGCTGCCTGCTCAGCGGCGGCGGGGAGCTGGAGGCCATGCCTGCCTTTCGCGAGGGGCTGTTCCAGGTCCAGGACGCCGCCGCCAAGGCGGCGGTGCTGGCGGCTGGACCCAGGCCGGGTAAGCGGATGCTGGACGTGTGCGCCGCGCCGGGCGGCAAGTCCTTCGCCGCAGCCATGGAGATGGAAAACCGGGGGGAGATTGTCGCCTGCGACATCCACCGCCACAAGCTGGAGCTCATTGAGAAGGGCGCGGCGCGGCTGGGGGCCTCCTGCGTCCGCACGGAGCTGGCCGACGGCAGGCAGGAGCGGCCGGAATGGCTGGAGGGCTTTGATCTGGTGCTCTGCGACGTGCCCTGCTCCGGCCTGGGCATCATCCGGAAGAAGCCGGACATCCGCTACAAGGATCCGGCGGCCCTGGCGGGCCTTCCGGCGGTCCAGGGGGCGATTCTGGCCAACGCCTCCCGATACGTCCGGCCCGGCGGCGTACTGCTATACGCCACCTGTACCCTCCTGCCGGAGGAGAACCGGGGCGTGACGGAGGTGTTTCTGGAGGAGCGCCGGGCGTTTCAGAAGGAGCCCTTCTCCCTGCCGGGCCTTGGGGCGGCGGCGGACGGGGAGCTGACCCTGTGGCCCCAGCGCCACGGGACAGACGGATTTTACATCTGCAAAATGAGGAAGCTATGAGGGAAGATATTCGGTCCATGACGCCGGAGGAGCTGGCGGCGGAGCTCAGGGAGATGGGGGAACCCGCGTTCCGGAGCAGGCAGATTTTCGCCTGGCTCCACCGGGGCGCCGGATCCTTTGAGGAGATGAGCGACATCTCCAAATCTCTGCGGGAAAAGCTGGGGGAGCGCTACGAGCTGTCCGCGCCTGGAGTTGCCCGCAAGCAGGTCTCCCAGGCCGACGGTACGGTGAAGTACCTGTGGGAGCTGCGGGACGGCAACTGCATTGAAACCGTGCTCATGCGCTACCACCACGGCAATACGGTCTGCATCTCCAGCCAGGTGGGCTGCCGGATGGGCTGTGCCTTCTGCGCCTCCACCCTGGGAGGGAAAGTGCGGGATTTGACACCGGGCGAGATGCTGGAGCAGGTGATGTTCGCCCAGCGGGACAGCGGCTTGCAGGTCTCCAACATCGTGCTGATGGGCATTGGAGAGCCCATGGACAACCTGGACAACGTGCTGCGGTTTCTGGAACTGGTGAACCACCCCCAGGGAATGAACATCGGGATGCGGCACATCAGCCTCTCCACCTGCGGGGTTATCCCGGGAATCCGCCGTCTGGCGGAGCTGGGGCTTCAGCTGACCCTGTCCGTATCCCTCCACGCGCCGGACAGCGAAACCAGAGACCGGATTATGCCGGTGAACCGGGCCTACGGCGTGGAGGAGCTCTTCGCCGCCTGCCGCGATTACTTTCAGAAGACGGGCCGCCGCATCAGCTTTGAGTACGCCATGATTGACGAAGTCAATGACCACGACTGGCAGGCGGACCTGATTGTGAAAAAGCTCCGGGGGATGCCGGGCCATGTGAACCTGATCCCCCTCAACGACGTGGCCGAGAGCCCGCTGAGGCCCAGCCGCCGGGTGCGGCAGTTTCAGAGGAGGCTGGAGGATCAGGGCGTCACTGCCACGGTCCGCCGGAGCCTGGGGGGCGACATCGACGCCAGCTGCGGACAGCTGCGGAGAAAAGCAATGGAGATTGGAAGAAAGGGACTCTGAAAGATATGATGAACGTATGGGGTATAACAGATACCGGCCTTGTGCGGCATGAAAACCAGGACGCCTACGCGGTCCGGGTCTGCGAGGACAGCGGCTTCACCGTCTGCGTGGTATGCGACGGCATGGGAGGCCCCGGCGGCGGGAAGCTGGCCAGCGAGCTGGCGGTGGAGGCGTTTCTCTCCGCCTGTCTGGCCAACCTGTGCTCAGACGCTGACGACGATCAGGTGGCGGAGGTGGCGGCTTCCGCCGTGGCGGCGGCCAACACCGCGGTCTATGAGTGTTCGGTCAGGGACGATCTGCGGGGCATGGGCACCACCCTGGTTTCCGCCATTGTCCGGAAGGGGCGGGCGGCAGTCAACAACGTGGGGGACAGCCGGGCCTACCTCATCCGGGGGGGAGGGGACCCCGGCGAGGCCATCTCACGGATCACCCGGGACCACTCCCTGGTGGAGCGGCTGGTGGAGAAGGGCGCCATTACCCCGGAGGAGGCCCGGACGTATCCCGGCCGGAACCTCATCACCCGGGCCCTTGGCCCGGACGCCTCGGCCCTCAGCGACAGCTACCAGGTTCTGCTGGACCCGGGCGACTGTCTGCTGCTGTGTACCGACGGGCTGATCACGACCGCCATGGACCATGAGCTGGAGCGGGAGATCCTTCAGGACGGGGGAACCGGCGCCTGTCTGAACCGCCTGCTGGAGATTGCGAAGGAGCGGGGCGCACCGGACAACGTGACGGCGGTGCTGCTGCGGCAGCAGTGAAGCTGGGAAGAAAGGACGCTTGACTATGGAACGCTACATAGGAAAGATGCTGGACAACCGCTATGAGATCCTGGAGGTCATCGGCACCGGGGGCATGGCGGTGGTCTTCAAGGCCAAGTGCCACCGGCTCAACCGTCTGGTCGCCATCAAGATGCTGAAAAAGGATCTCAGCGAGGACGCGGAGTTCCGCCGCCGGTTCCACGACGAGTCCCAGGCCGTCGCCATGCTCTCCCACCCCAACATTGTGGCCGTCTACGACGTGAGCCGGGGGGGCGGCATGGACTACATCGTCATGGAGATCATCGACGGCATCACCCTCAAGCAGTATATGGAGCGCCGGGGCCGCCTCAACTGGCCGGAGTCCCTCCACTTCATCAACCAGATCATGCGCGGACTCAGCCACGCCCACAGCCGGGGCATCGTCCACCGGGACATCAAGCCCCAAAACATCATGGTCCTGCGGGACGGCACGGTGAAGGTGATGGATTTCGGCATCGCCTGCCTGACCAACGGGGCGAACCCGTCCAATGAGGCCATCGGATCGGTCCACTATATCTCCCCCGAGCAGGCCAAGGGGGACTACACCGACAACCGCAGCGACATCTACTCCGCCGGCGTGGTGCTCTACGAGATGCTCACCAGCCGCCTGCCCTTTGACGGGGACAGCCCGGTGAGCGTAGCCATCCAGCATTTCAACGCCGTGCCCCTGAACCCCAGGGAGCTGAACCCGGAGATTCCCGAAGCCCTGGAGCAGATCTGCATGAAGGCCATGGCACCGGACCGGAACCGGCGCTACTCCACGGCCGACGAGATGCTGACGGATCTGGAGACCTTCCGCAAGGACCCCACGGTCAGCTTCGACTACTCGCCGGAGGACCTGCGCCCGGAGCGCCGGGGGACGGATGAGCCCACCCAGTATCTGCCCAACGTGGCGGTGACCCGATCCAAGCAGCAGGCTGTGCGCCGTGTGCCGGCGGATGAGGAGGACGAGGAGGACTACGAGCGGCCCCGGAGCAGCTGGTGGAAGACGCTGATTCTGATTCTGGTGGTGGCGGCGGTGGGCTGGTTCGGCGGCACCAGGCTTTTAAGCGGCATCATGGACAGCTTCGCCCAGCCGGCGGTCCCGGAGTACACGGTGCCATCGGTGGTGAGCAAAACCGTGGAGGAGGCAATGGCCATGCCGGAGGTGGCGGGGATCTTCGAGATCGTGGAGGATGCGGTCCATGAGTACAGCACCGAATACGGTCCGAACCAAATCATCCGTCAGGACCCGGAGGCGGGCCGGCAGCGCAAGAGCGCCAGCGGCGATCTGATCCCCATCAAGGTGACGGTGAGCCTGGGGGCCCGGTCCGGGGAGATGCTGGATGTCGTGGGCCAGGAGGGCCGCAGCGCCCGGCTCCTGCTGGAGCAGAGCAAGGGCCTGAGCGATCTGAACCTGCACGTGGTGGAGGCGCCGGAGCAGGAGTACCACGATGAGATCCCGGCCGGCAGCGTCATCCGCACGGACCCGGTACGCGGCACGTCTCTCAGCGAGGGGGACACGGTGACGCTGTATATCAGCAAGGGTCCGAAGATCATCTACTCTGTCATGGTCCCCTGCGAGGGAGAGACCATGGCCTTCGCCCAGGAGCAGATGGACAAGTTGAACCTGGTGGCGGAATTTAAGCAGGTGGAGGGTTCGGCCAAGGCGGGGACCATCCTCAGCCAGAGCCTGGATGTGGGCGAGTCCGTCCCGGAGGGTACAACTGTGACCTTCACCTACAGCGACGGGGAGAAGCTGCTGGAGCAGTCCATAGTCTTTGACGTGCCCTACAGCCCGGAGGAGGTCCATGTGCAGATCACCCTGGAGGATGACGTCATCTACAACGAAACTTTACCCGGGGACTTTGGCAGGCTGGAGCAGACCATCCAGCGCAAGGCCGGGGACTACCGGCTGCGCATCTACGCCGGGAATCAGCTCTGGAGGGACGAGGTGATCACATTCAGTGAGCAGGGGTAGAATCCGAAAGGCCCTCAGCGGCTTTTACTATGTGGACACGGAGAATGGCGCCGTCACCTGCCGGGCCCGGGGAAAATTCCGGCAGGAGGGCCGCAGTCCCCTGGTAGGCGACTGGGTGGAGGTGCGGGAAACCGCCGGGGGCGAGGGCATGATCTGGGAGATCGAGCCCCGGCGCACGGCCTTTGACCGCCCGGCGGTGGCCAACGTGGACCAGCTGGTGGTGGTGGCCTCTGCGGCCATCCCGGTGACAGACCCGTTTCTGATTGACCGGGTTTCCGCCATTGCGGCGCTGAAGGGCTGCGGCGTGGCGGTATGCGTCAACAAGTGCGATCTGGCCGGCGGAGAGGCGCTGGCGGACATCTACCGATCCGCCGGATTTCCAACGGTCTGCACCAGCGCGGAGACGGGGGAGGGGATCCAGGAGCTGGTTTCCCTGATCTCCGGAAAACTCTCCGCCTTTACAGGCAACTCCGGCGTGGGGAAGTCCAGCCTGCTCAATGCCATCGAGCCGGGATTCGGCCTGAAGGTGGCGGAGATCAGCCAGAAGCTGGGCCGCGGGAAGCACACCACCCGCCATGTGGAGCTCTACCGCCTGGGCTGCGGGGCGGAGGTCATCGACACCCCGGGCTTCAGCTCCTTTGACGCGGAGGAGCTGGATCTGGAGCTGAAGGCGCACCTGGCGGAGTCCTTCCTGGAGTTCCGGCCCTATTTGGGCCAGTGCCGGTTCGTGGGGTGCTCCCACACCAAGGAGAAGGGCTGCGCGGTGCTCTCCGCCCTCAAGGCGGGGGAGATCCAGAGGAGCCGCCATCAGAGCTATGTGCGGCTCTGCCAGGAGCTGAAGGACCTGCGCGCGTGGAACGCCAAGGCGCGCCAGGTATAGGTGCGCCGCCGGCCCGGGCCGGCGCATGAAAACAGAGCGGTACCGCAAAAGCGGCGTCCACGGCTTCCAGCAGGGAAGACCGGGACGCCGCTTTTTCAACTGCGCTGACGGTATCATTGACATGCCGTCTGCCTGAGGAGGTCGATCCAGTACTGCTCCAGGTTCACGTCCTCCTCCGGCTCGTGGACCGTGCGGTCGTAGATCCCGCCCCAGGCGCGGATGATGCTCCGGCTGGCCGGGTTGGTGTCCAGGCAGGCCACCATGATTTTCTCCAGGCCGGCGGACCGGCAGACGGGCAGCATCGCCCCCAGCATCCAGGCCCCATAGCCCTTCCGGCGCTCCGAGGGGCGTACCGAGTAGCCGATGTGTCCGGCGTACTTCCTCAGATAGTCGTTGAGGATGGGGCGCAGCTGGATCATGCCCACCAGCCTGCCGTCCGTCTCCCGGACGCACAGCATCTGGGTGGACAGCACCCGGCCCGGGGGCAGGGTCTCCAGCCGGGAGGCGGCCTCCCGCTCCAGCAGCCACTCCATGGGGTCCTCCATGCGGTGGAGGGGGCCGCAGCCGTCCATGGAGCTGCCGGCGGCCAGAAATTCCCGGCGGAAATCCGCGATCTGTTCCAGGTATGCCTGGTCGGGCTTTACCAGGGAAAGCGTATCCATTGTCATGTTCCTCCTTTGTCTCCCGTTGCCGGGCAGAAATCCTGGAAAGGCGGGGATAACGGAGCGCAGCAAAGTTCTTTCTGACTCTTTGTTCGTTCAGGAAAAAGAGGAAGGGAGGGGCCTGTCCGGACCCTCCCTCCGTATGTGTGAGCAAAACTGTAAGCCGGGTTCTGTATTTGACAGTCATCTATCTAGGCGGCCTGTTGCCAGACCGCTCCAGCCACCTCCTTGAGGACGGCCGGGCCAGCCGGGAACCGCGCGTACGCGATTCCATCACGCACGGCCGCTCGTCGCGGCCGCAGCGCGATCTTGTGTCCTCCCACGGTGTTGCTCCGGATAGAGTTTACAGCATCGGACAGTCTCCAGCCGATGGGTGAGCTCTTACCTCGCCTTTCCACCCTTACTGCCGCTGAGTGCGCTTGCGTACCCGGCGGCAGCGGTTTATTTCTGTTGCACTTTTCCTGAAGTCGCCTTCGGCGGGCGTTACCCGTTATCCTTGCCCTGCGGAGCCCGGACTTTCCTCATGACGGGGCTTTCGCCGCCGCCACGCGACTGTCTGTTTTACTCCCGTATATTGTACAGGAAACGAGGGGGAATGTCAACAAAAAGCGGGATATTTTTCGGGAAATATCCACGGTTTTGGAGCAGAATCCGGCGTCCGCGATCAGTCGATGCCCGTCACGGTGAAGCCGCACCCGGCGACAGCGGCGGCGAGGGCGTTCTCCTCCGCCTGGGCGTCCTCTGACGGGAACACCTCGGCCCAGCCCTTGTCCAGCCGCACGTCCACACGCTCCACACCGGGAACCCGCTCCAGGGCCTCCCGGACCCGGGCGGCGCACTTCTCGCAGGCCATGCCCTCAATCTTCACCACCAGGTAGTCCAGCCGCTGAATCTTGAAGATCACGGGGCGGGTGCCGTCGTTGCAGCAGGCGATCATCATCCGGTCGTCGTTGATCCAGCCCCGCATGATGCTGCCGCCCTGGAGAGCGGAATAGATGTACCGGCTGATGCAGTCCCACGCCTCGGCGCACTGGGTGCCGCCGCCCGCCCGCCAGAAGGTGTCCTCGCCGCCGTAACGCTCAAAGATGAACTCATCCCCTACGTTATAGAAGGGGCAGGGGCCGGAGTTCGGGTTGGCCAAGTACTGCTCCTGATATTCGGTAAAGCATTTTTTATCAATAACGGTTACTTTGCACTTGTATTGCATGGATATCCTCCTAAAAAGAAATCGGTTCATTTTACCACAAAAACAGGTGCCTGTCCATATGGACAGTACGCATAAAGAACATTTCAGGAATATGGTAGGCAACCGCATGATGCAGTAGCGTTATGCGGTTGTCTGTCTGCTAACCCGGCTGTATTCCGGGGAAAAATCAATTTCGCCAATGAAATTGTAATGCACGTC
>CAJUQS010000187.1 GCA_910588365.1 uncultured Oscillospiraceae bacterium
CCTGACTGCGTTAAAAATCCTTGCAATCCGTCAGGATTGCTGCGGCTTTTTGCCTTGCAGGACATAAAATCTATCTCGCCAATCCGCACACGCTGAGATATTAAACAGGCTCTTAGAACCCGTGGGTAGACAGGCGGCGCTTGCGTCGCCGGGCCAGTCGTTCGGCGGAACGCCGAATGACGGCCCCGCGGGCGGCAGACGAAGGGCAGGCACCATCGGCAGAACCAAACCAGTTCGGTCGGAACGCAAATAAAACCCCCAATGGAGTATCGCCCGGAGGGCGATGCCGGGGGTCCGGGGGCGCTCCCCCGGCGGCCTTTTGGTACCTTTTCCGCCGAAGGAAAAGGTACCCGGGGTCCGGGGCGGGAAGTCCCGTGCCAACAGAGAGAACCATCTTCCCTTGGAGGTGAAAAATGGGAAAAAATATTATGATCCAGGGCACCATGTCCAATGCGGGCAAGAGCCTGCTGGCGGCGGGGCTGTGCCGGGTCCTCCGGCAGGACGGCTACACCGTCGCGCCCTTCAAGAGCCAGAACATGGCGCTTAACTCCTTCATCACCGCCTCCGGCGGCGAGATGGGCCGGGCCCAGGTGGTCCAGGCCGAGGCGGCGGGGATTGCCCCTGACGTGCGCATGAACCCCATTCTCCTCAAGCCCACCACCGACATGGGCAGCCAGGTCATTGTAAACGGCAGGCCCGTGGGCAACATGAACGCCATGGAGTACTACCGCAGAAAGGCGGAGTTCGTCCCCGCTGTGCTGGAGGCATACCGGAGCCTGGAGTCGGCGTATGACGTGGTGGTCATCGAGGGGGCCGGGAGCCCGGCGGAGATCAACCTCAAGCGGGAGGACATTGTGAATATGGGGCTGGCCCGGCTGGTGGACGCGCCGGTGCTCCTGGTGGGGGACATCGACCGGGGCGGCGTCTTTGCCCAGCTCTACGGCACCGTGGCGCTGCTGGAGGAGGATGAGCGGGCCAGAATCAAGGGCGTGGTGGTCAATAAGTTCCGGGGGGACCGGGCCATCCTGGAGCCGGGGCTAAAAATCCTGGAGGAATTGTGCGGTGTGCCTGTGGCCGGGGTGGTGCCCTATCTGGACGTGGACATCGACGATGAGGACAGCCTCTCCGCCCGGCTGGACCGGAGCGGCGGGCGCCGGCTCATTGACATCGCCGTCATCCGCCTGCCCAGAATCTCCAATTTCACCGACTTCGCCCCCTTTGAGCGCTATGAGAACGTGTCCGTGCGGTACGTGGACCGGGTGGGGGACCTGCACCAGCCGGATCTCGTCCTCCTGCCGGGGACCAAGAGCACCATTGCCGATCTGCGCTGGCTGCGCCAGAGCGGGCTGGAGGCGGCGGTGCAGAGGGCGGCGTCTGCCGGCGTCCCCGTCATGGGCATCTGCGGCGGGTACCAGATGCTGGGCCGGTCCGTGGCCGACCCGGAGGGGGCGGAGGCGGAGCCGGGGACGGAGATCGCCGGAATGGGCCTGCTGGAGGTGGACACCGTGTTCGCCGGCGAGAAGGTCCAGAGGCAGACCAAGGGTGTGTTCGGCAGCGTGGAGGGCCCCCTCCGCGCCCTGTCCGGCTTGGCCTACCAGGGATATGAGATCCACATGGGCCGGGCGGAGGGGACGCTGCCGGTGCTGATGCAGAACGGGAACGTCTACGGCACCTACCTCCACGGCGTGTTTGACGCGCCCGGCGCGGCGGACGCCGTGCTGAAAGCCCTGTGTGTCCGGCGGGGGGTGGACTTCGCCCGGCTGGGGGCCTTCGATGCCGGGGCCTACCGGGAGCGGCAGTACGATATTTTGGCGCAGGCCGTCCGGGAGAGCTTGGATATGGACCTTGTTTACCGAATTTTGGAGAAAAAATAAAAGGAGAAAAGGAAATGGATTACGCGAAGGAGTCCCTGCGGCGGCACCAGGAGTGGCGGGGCAAGATTACAGTGATGGCTACAGTTCCGGTGGAGAGCCGGGAGGACCTGAGCCTGGCCTATACCCCCGGTGTGGCACAGCCCTGCCTGGAGATTCAGAAGGACCTGGACAAGAGCTACGAGCTGACCCGGCGGCACAACCTGTGCGCCGTCATCACCGACGGCAGCGCGGTGCTGGGCCTGGGGGACATCGGCCCCGAGGCGGGGATGCCTGTGATGGAGGGCAAGTGCGTACTGTTCAAGGTCTTCGGCGGGGTGGACGCCTTCCCCCTGTGCGTGAAGACCCAGGATGTGGACGAGTTCGTCAACGCGGTGTATCTCATCAGCGGCTCCTTCGGGGGTATCAACCTGGAGGACATTGCCGCGCCCCGGTGCTTTGAGATTGAGCGGAAATTGAAGGAGAAGTGCGACATCCCCATCTTCCACGACGACCAGCACGGTACGGCGGTCATCACCCTGGCGGGCCTGACCAACGCGCTGAAGGTAGTGGGGAAAAAGAAGGAGGATGTTCGGGTGGTCACATCCGGCGCGGGCGCGGCGGCGGTGTCCATCGTGAAGCTGCTGCTGGCGGCCGGATTCCGGCATATCACCATGTGCGACCGGAAGGGCGCCATCTACGCCGGCAGGGAGGGGCTGAACTGGATCAAGGAGGAGATGGCCCAGTCCACCAACCTGGAGAAGAAGGCGGGGTCCCTGGCAGAGATGCTGGAGGGCGCGGACGTGTTCATCGGCGTATCGGCTCCCGGGACCGTGACAGCGGAGATGGTAAAGACCATGAACCGTGACGCGATCGTCTTCGCCTGCGCCAACCCCACGCCGGAGATCTTCCCTGAGGAGGCGAAGGCGGGCGGCGCGGCGGTGGTGGCCACGGGCCGCAGCGACTTCCCCAACCAGATCAACAATGTGTTGGCTTTCCCGGGGATCTTCCGCGGGACCTTCGATGTGCGCGCCCGGGACATCAACGAGGAGATGAAGATGGCGGCGGCCCGGGCTCTGGCGGAGCTGATCCCCGATGGGGAGCTGAGCGCCGAGTATATCATCCCCAAGGCCTTCGACAACCGGGTGGGCCCCGCCGTGGCGAAGGCGGTGGCGGAGGCCGCCTGCGCCTCCGGCGCGGCGCGGATCTGAGGCGGCCCGCAGGCGCGAATAAAATCAGACTCACTTTTTTGACACGACGCCCCCTGGTGTAGAGGAACTACACCAGGGGGCGTCTGCCTGCTGCGGGCGGGACTCGCCGCGCCTACCGCCACGCCACCCGGGGCGGGTTTCTCGGGGCGGTGCGCTGGAACTTCAGATCCGTATGCCCGACAATGAGGCAGCTGTCGATTTTCCGCGTCTCGGTCAGGCCGAAGCAGGCCCGCAGCTCCGGATCGGCATCAATGGCCCGGGTGGCGAAGCCGCAGTACAGCGCGCCGAGGCCCAGGGCGTGGGCCATCAGCTCCATGTTGGCCAGAGCCAGACCGCCGTCCATGGGCCGCTCGGAGGTGACCACGATCATCTGCTTTCCGCCGTAGAAAAGGGTGTCCGGCGCTTCCGGGTTGGCCAGATAGTGCTCGTACCGCCGCAGGAGGAGCTTGCGGCCGTTTTCCCGGGCGCAGCGGGCAAAACTCTCCCAGATTTTGGGGCGCATAGTCTCGAACTCCTCGTCCAGCACCGTGAAGCCCACGTTCTGGCTGTTGGAGCTGGTGGGGGCGCAGCGACCCGCCTCCAGCAGCAGCTCCAGCTCCCGGCGGCTGGCCTTCTCCCCGGTGAAGCGGCGGATGCTGCGGCGGAAGCGCATGGCGTTGAGCAGCGTCTCCGGGTCCAGGTCGAAGCGCCCGCTGTCGTAGGGGATGGGCTCCTCCAGCTCCGGCATGGAGGGCGCTCCCACGGGGCAGATGGCCACACACTGCCCGCAGGCGAAGCACCACCCGGAATTGCAGCGGTAGGTTCCGTCCTCGTTTTTCACAATGGCGTGGACCGCGCAGTTTTCCGCGCACAGCCCGCAGCCGGTACATAGGGTGCTGTCAATGATCACCATAAAGGTATCTCCTTTTTCACAAATTTGCTCCACTCCATTATAACGGCTGTTCTGTCTGAAATCCAGAGGGATTCCCGCATCCGCGTCAAAAATTTCACCGTGAAACGCCGGGATGTCCCCTTTTTTGTACCCTTCGGTCTGAAAGAGGCAGTTTTTCACAGTTTTTCCTGGCAAAATATCCAAAATATTCACATTTCTTTTGTTGACGGTTGCCAATAGCTGGTATATAATAAGATGATTTTCTATAAGTGGGGGACAGGGCCATGTGGATTGCCGGAGATTGGAAGGACTACGAGCTGCTGGACTGCGGCAGGGGGGAGAAGCTGGAGCGCTGGGGGGACAAGCTGCTGGTGCGGCCGGACCCCCAGGCCATCTGGAACACCCCACGGCTTCACGGCGGCTGGAAAAAGCCGGACGGGCGGTACCTCCGCTCCAGCACCGGCGGCGGCAGCTGGGAGCGGTCCAGGCTCCCCGGCCAGTGGCAGGTCCGCTGGCAGAACCTGACGTTCCAGGTCAAGCCCATGAACTTCAAGCACACGGGCCTCTTCCCCGAGCAGGCGGTGAACTGGGCCTTCGCCCAGGAACAGATCCGCTCCGCGGGCCGGGAGGTGAGCGTGCTGAACCTGTTCGCCTACACCGGGGCCGCCTCGGTGGCCTGCGCCGTCGCCGGAGCCAGGGTCTGCCACGTGGACGCGGCCAAGGGCATGGTGAACTGGGCCAGGGAGAACGCAAAAGCCTCCGGCCTGGAGGACGCCCCCATCCGCTGGATTGTGGACGACTGCGCCAAGTTCGTGGAGCGTGAGATCCGCCGGGGACGGCGGTACGACGCCGTCATCATGGACCCGCCCAGCTACGGCCGGGGCCCCACCGGTGAGGTGTGGAAGCTGGAGGAGAACCTGTACCCCTTTGTGGAGCTGTGCGCCAGGGTGCTCTCCGACGAGCCGCTGTTCGTCATCATCAACTCCTATACCACCGGCCTTGCCCCCAGCGTGCTGACCTATATCCTGGAGACGCTGGTGTCCCGGAGGTTCGGCGGCCGGACCGTCAGCGGCGAGATCGGACTTCCCGTGACGGAGACCGGGCTGGTCCTGCCCTGCGGAGCCACGGGGAGATGGACGGGGGACAGGTGAACGCATATGATGGAAATTTTAGAGCTGATCGTCCCATCTATGGCCCACAAGGACCAGGTCATGGCCTTCAGGGCGGAGATGCTGGAAAACGCCAGCAGCTTCGATGGCTGCGCGGGGCTGAACGAGGTGGAGACCTACGAGCAGTGGCTGGACTTCCGGGGCCGGGAGGAGGCCAAGGGCTGGGCGCCCTCCCGCACCTGGCTGGCCGTCCGGCGGTCCGACGGCCGGGTGGTGGGCATTGTCAACTACCGCCCCAGCCCCCTGCCGGACTTTTTGCTCCAGTACGGCGGACACATCGGCTACTGCATCCGCCCGTCCCAGCGGCGGAAGGGATACGCCAAGGAGCAGCTGCGCCTGACCCTGGAGAGGTGCCGGGAGGCGGGGGAGAAGAAGGTCCTGGTAACCTGCGACCCGGCCAACGCCGCCTCAGAAAGGACGATTCTGGCCAATGGCGGCGTTTTGGCCAGCGAAGTGGAGGACAAGCCCGGATTGGGCGGCTCCGGAGTCATCCGGCGCTACTGGATTACCATACAAGAATGAGGAACGTGCATGACTGACATCATCAAAACGGAACATCTGACCTTCTCCTATCCCCCCGACGAGGGGAAGGAGCCGGTTTTGGCCCTCAAGGGCATTGATCTGACCATAGAAAAGGGCAGCTTCACGGTGATTCTGGGCCACAACGGCTCCGGCAAGTCCACCCTGGCCAAGCACATGAACGCGGTGCTGCTGCCGGGAGGCGGGACGGTCTGGGTGGACGGCATGGACACAAAGGACGAATCCCTCCTCCTGGAGGTCCGCCGCCGGGTGGGCATGGTGTTCCAGAACCCGGACAACCAGATCGTGGCCAACGTGGTGGAGGAGGACGTGGCCTTCGGCCCGGAGAACCTGGGCGTTCCCACGGAGGAGATCCAGCGCCGGGTGGCCGCAGCCTTACAGGCGGTGGGTATGGACGAATTCACCATGCACGCGCCCCACCACCTCTCCGGCGGGCAGAAGCAGCGCATCGCCATCGCCGGCGTCATCGCCATGGAGCCGGCCTGCATCGTGCTGGACGAGTCCACGGCCATGCTGGATCCCCTGGGCCGCCGGGAGGTGCTGGATACGGTCAGGTGGCTGAACAAAAACAAGGGCATCACGGCGGTGCTCATCACCCACCACATGGACGAGGCCGCCATGGCGGACCGGGTGGTGGTCATGGACAGCGGCAGCGTGGTCATGGACGGTACGCCCCGGGAGATCCTGGTGCGCATGGAGGAGCTGCGCGCCATCGGCCTGGACGCGCCCCACACTGTGGAGCTGCTCCACGGTCTGCGGGAGGACGGCTTCGATGTGCCCCTGGACGCCCTGGGCATCCAGGAATGCGCACGCGCTATCGTGGAGGCGCTATAAGGCAATCATACTTTTTCTTGAAAGAAAAAGTATCAAAAAGAACTTTGCGCGAGACTGGCGTTTCGCGTAATTCCTGAAATAGAACCACCGGTTTTCCCGGCAGAATGTGATAAGCGAAACGCCAGTTTCGCGCAAAAGTTTTTCTTTTGATGCTTTTCTTTTTTCAAAAAAGAAAAGTATGTATGCCACAACACGGAGGAAATGCGTTTGAAACCCATTATTCGTGTGGAGAATCTGACCCACACCTACGGAGAGAACACGCCCTTCTGCCGCAGCGCGGTGGACGGGGTGAGCATGGAGATTTACGAGGGGGAGTTCCTGGGCGTCATCGGCCACACGGGCTCCGGGAAGTCCACCCTCATCCAGCACCTCAACGGGCTTTTGAAGCCCACCAGCGGCGCCGTGTATCTGGGGGACCGGGACATCTGGGCGGAGCCGAAGAAGATCCGGGACGTCCGCTTCCGGGTGGGGCTGGTGTTCCAGTACCCGGAGTACCAGCTCTTTGAGGAGACGGTCTACAAGGACGTGGCCTTCGGCCCCAGGAACATGGGCCTGGATGAAAAGGAGATCGACCGCCGGGTCCGCGCCGCCCTGGCCTTCGCCGGGCTGGGGGAGGACCTGCTGGAGAAGTCCCCCTTCGATCTCTCCGGCGGGCAGAAGCGCCGGGTGGCTATCGCCGGCGTCATTGCCATGGATCCGGAGGTCCTCATACTGGACGAGCCCTCGGCGGGCCTGGACCCGGCGGGGCGGCGGAGTATGCTGGAGAACATCCGCGCCTACCACCGCCAGAAGGGCACCACCGTGGTCATGGTCAGCCACAGCATGGACGAGGTGGCGGAAAACGTGGACCGCATCGTGGTCCTGGCCAACGCGGGGGTGGTCATGAGCGGCACGCCCCATGAGGTGTTCAGCCGGGCCCAGGAGCTCATGGACGTGGGACTGAACGTGCCCCAGGTGACCCAGGTTGCCATGGAGCTGAAGCGGCAGGGGGTGGACATCGACCCCGCCGTGTACACGGTGGCGGATCTGCGCGCCGCCCTGGCCGCGCTGAAAGGGGGGAGGCGCTGATGCTCAAGGATATCACGCTGGGCCAGTACTTCCCGGGGGATTCCCTGGCGCACCGGCTGGATCCCCGGACGAAGCTGCTGCTGACGGTCCTCTATATCTTCATCCTTTTCTCCGCCAAGTCCTTCGTCTCTTACGGCGTTGTGGCACTGCTGCTGATTGCGGGAATCAGGATCTCCGGCGTGGCGCCCAAGGCCCTGGTCCGGGGGCTGAAGCCGATCCTGTTTATCATCTGCTTCACGGCGGTTCTGAATCTGTTCTATACCCCCGGCGACCCTGTGGCCTCCTTCTGGATCTTCACCATCACGAAACAGGGCATTTTTACCGCATTCTTTATGGTCCTGCGGATCACCATGCTGATTATGGGGACCTTCCTGCTGACCTACACCACCAGCCCCATCGCCCTGACCGACGGGCTGGAGTCCCTGCTGGGCCCCCTCAAGAAGCTCAGGATTCCGGTCCACGAGCTGTCCATGATCATGTCCATCGCCCTGCGGATGATCCCGACACTCATCGAGGAGACGGATAAGATCATGTCCGCCCAGAAGGCCCGGGGCGCGGACTTTGAGAGCGGGAACCTGTTCCAGCGGGCCAAGGCGCTGGTGCCGATCCTGGTGCCTCTGTTCATCTCGGCCTTCCGCCGGGCGGACGAGCTGGCGGTAGCCATGGAGTGCCGGTGCTACCACGGCGGCGAGGGGCGGACCAAGCTGCATGTTCTGCACTATCAGACCAGGGACTACCTGGTGCTGGCGGCATATGTGGTTGTGCTGGCCGGCGTAGTGGTTCTGGCCAGATTCGGCCTGTAGTTGGGTGTGTAGTTACTTTTTGCTCGTGCAAAAAGTAACCAAAAACACGCCGGGGGGAGCTCCCCCGGTCCCCCCGGCATCGCCCTCCGGGCGATACTCCATGTTTTGATTATTTGCCCTTTGCTGTAGCTGGTCTGATTCTACCGGTGGTGCCTGCCCTTCGTCTGCCGGACTTCTACGTTTACCCACGGGTTCTAACGCACTCCCTGCTGTGGCACATCGGTGCGGTGCAGATTTGCCGCGCAGCGATTCGGAGGATCCCCGCTACTGGCTCTGTCCCTTTAAGAGGCCGGCAGGCGGAGTTCTTCAAGTACCAGACCCCTAGATCAGAACCCCGAAGGAAACTCTTGTTCACGGGGCACCGCAGCTCTTCATTTGCGGAGCGTGTCCGAAGATCCCCCGTAAAATGGAGGGGGTCCAGCCCCTGGGGGCTGGCGCCTTTTGGGTTACTTTTTGTGCGCACAAAAAGTAACCGCGGGGTGTGGGGCCGCGTAGGCCCCACTTGACTCGCGTCATTCGGCAGAGCCGAACGACTGCTCGGGTGACGCAAGCGCCGCCTTGGGCCGCCCAGGCCCGGGGAAACATATAAAATCAAGCTTGCCTTGCCGCGCGGCGGCAAAGAAGGATCTGCCAATGAGAAATATTGCCCTCAGACTGATGTACAATGGAACCAACTACCACGGCTGGCAGGTCCAGAAGACCCACGCCACCGTGGCGGAGACGCTGGAGAAGGCCCTGTCCGCCATCTGCAAGGAAAAAATCAAGGTAACCGGCTGCGGCCGCACGGACGCCGGCGTCCACGCCGAGCGCTATATCGCCAACTTCCGTACACAGGCGGGGATCCCCTGCGACCGGCTGCCCCTGGCGGTGAACACCCGCCTGCCCGAGGACATCGCCGTCTACAGCGCCTTCGAGGTGGACGAGGGGTTCAACGCTATCGGCTCCTGCCTGAAAAAGGAGTATACCTACCGGATCTTCAACTCCCGGATCAAAAATCCCTTCTACGTCCACCGGGCCTACTTCTACCCCAAGCTGCTGGATGAGGCGGTGATGGACCGGGCCGCCCGAAGCTTTGAGGGCACCCACGATTTCCGGGCCGTGCGCAGCGTGGGCACGGAGACCCGGACCACCGTGCGGACGATTTACTACTGTCATGTCACCCGGAATGGCGATCTTCTGGAATTGAAGGTATGCGCCAACGGGTTTCTGTATAATATGGTACGAGCCATTACGGGTACCGTGCTCTACGCCGCCGAGGGGAAGCTGGCGCCGGAGGATATCCCCGCGATCCTGGCCAGCGGCAACCGGACCCTGGCGGGGCCTACGGTGCCGCCGGGCGGCCTGTACCTGACCAAATTGTGGTATGAGGATGAACGGCTCAATGAGTAGCAAGGAAAAAAACAATGCTCAGCCGGCGCGGGCGGAGAAGGAAAAGGGGTTTCTCCGGCGGCTTCCCTCCCTCCTGCTGGTGTTGGCCGTGGTGCTGGCGGTGGTGGTTCTGACCACCATGGAGGACGGACGCCACTTCGCGTCCCTGCGGCGCTGGCTCATGTACGGTGAGAGCAGCGCCGCCAGAGATGTCTATACCTACGCCGCAGACCCCAACAACCGGTACGGGCGGCTGGGGACCAGCCTGCTGGTGGCCAACCTCAACACCGCCCAGCTGATTGGGGAGGACGGCGCGATTGTCTATGAACAGGTGCTGAATATGACCAGCCCCCAGTTGTCCGTGGGGACCCGCCAGGCCTCCGTGTGCGCCGTGGGGGGGGATACGCTCTACATTCTGGATCAGAACGGCACGCGCCGCACGATGAAGACGGAGAGGGGGCTGTGCTACTACGGCGCGCGGCTCAACAGCAGCGACTATCTGGCGGTGACGGAGCAGAAGAGCGGTTACAAGGCGTCTGTCTCCGTCTACAACAGCGCGGGCGATCTGGTCTTCCACTTCGACTCCTACGACAGCTATCTCAGCGACGCGATTGTGACGGAGGACTGCCGCAGCGTGGTGATGGTAAGCCTGGACGCCGACAGCGGGGCCTTTGCCAGCCGCCTGATGGTCTACGATCTGGCTACCGCGGAGCCGGCCGGCAGCGTTCCCATCCGGGACGGGCTGGTGCTGGATCTGGCCTCCCGCGGGGACCGGGTGCTGTCCCTGTGCGACAAGCGCTTCGCCATGACCAGCTTGGGGGGGGAGACTGTGCTGGACCGGGCCTATGGGAATCTGTACCTCCACGACTACGCCCTCACCGGAGGGGATTTCTGCGCGCTGCTGCTGGGGCGGTACCAGGCGGGCAACATCTGTACTCTGACCACCTACGGCCTGGACGGCCAGGAGGTGGCGTCGCTGGAGCTGACGGAGGAGGTGCTGGACATGTCCGCCGCCGGGGACCGGCTGGCGGTGCTCTACGGGGACAGCGTGGCGGTCTATGACCGGGAGCTGGTGGAGCTGACCCGCCTGGAGGGCACCGGCTACGCCGGGCAGGTCCAGATGGGGACGGACGGGACGGTCCTGCTCATATCCGGCACCACCGCCTGGCGGTTTTTGCCGTGACGCGGGCGTCCGGGAAGGCCGGGGAAGGAGAGATCATGGGGAACAGGGCGAAAATCGCGCTGTGGATTGCCGCGGTCTACATCCTCTCCTCCGCCTGCTATGTCCCTATGCTTCTGCAGCAATCCGGCTTTGCGGTTCCCGAACCGCTTCTCTATCTGAGATACTTCTTTGTTCCCGCCCCGGCGCTGGTTTCCATCCTGTTTTTAGCGGGCGAGCGTCGGGTAAAAACATGGTTTGCCGGCAGATTCCGGCGCATTTCCCCCAAGGAGCTGGCCGTGTGCGCCGCAGCTGCCGCGGCGGGCGGCGCCATCACATGCTGGTATTCCGCAGCGCAGAGGGTGGATCTGTTCGGCGGCACATACAGGACGCCGGCGTCGCTGGCGGCCAGCTGTGCCTATCTGTTTGTAACCGCCCTGGCGGAGGAGGCCGCGTGGCGGGGCTTCCTCCTCCGGCGCGTTGTCTCCCAGGGCAGAGGACAGGGGGCGGCAGTTGGGCTGACCGGGATTGCCTGGGCGCTCTGGCATATTCCGATGTGGGCAGTCAGAAATTCACTGGGGCCGGCGGAGATTGCGCCTCTGCTCCTCTGGGCGGTCCTCATTTCCGGGGCCTTGGGCAGCTTCTACTGTGCATACGAGAACCTGCTGTCTGTTTCGCTGCTGCACATGGCGGTCAACATCTGCTTTTTGGCGCCGGCAGCATGGAATTCAGCCCTTTTGCTTGGTGGAATTCTGATCTGCTGTGCTTTCAAGAAATACAGGCGCGGGTAACATGCCGCCCAATTTATCCGAAAACCGGCATACAAGATTGCCATTTTGCCATAGAAAGGGGATAGCCTTTTTTGAATTCATCTGTTATGATAGACCTTGTGATTGGAGGGATACTGATCGCTTTCACCTACCTGGGCTGGCGGCGGGGTCTGTTCCGCAGTCTGGCGGAGCTGGCCGTGATGGTCCTGGCGCTGGTGCTCTCCGCCCAGATCGCCTCGGCCGCCGCGCCGGAGATCGTGGACCGGGCCCTGCGCCCGGCCACCTACGCCGCCATTGAGCAGCAGGTGGACGAGATGCTGGCGGAGAATGTCCAGAACCTCTCCCCCTTGGAGGAGATGGAGCGGGTGGTGGAGGCCATTCCCAACAAGTTTGTCCGAAAGCAGGCCCTGGGCCTTCTGGACGGCCTGGGCCTCTCCACGGACCGCACCCTGTCGGCCACCGCCCGGGAGACGCTGATCAAGCTGGGCAGGCAGGCGGCGGACGCGGCCCTGGACGGCGTGGTCCGCCGGGTGATCCACTCCCTAGTGTGCGGCGTCAGCTTCGCCGTGCTGACCTTTGCGCTGCGGCTGGCCATCCGGGTCCTGGCCGTTCTCACCAGGCTGCCGGGCGTCCGGCAGCTCAACGAGGCGGGCGGCGCGCTGCTGGGCTTGGGCAAGGGCCTGCTGCTGGTGTGTCTGGCGGTCTGGATTCTGGGCCGGACCGGCGTGGTGACCAGGGAGATGGCGGAGGGATCCCTGCTGCTGGGCCGTCTGGCGGCATGGACGGGCGCCTTTGGAGGCGTATCCGTGTGACGAAAACCGCGCCCGGACCCGAAAGTTTTCAATTTGTTCATGCTAACGTCCCGTGATTTTGGTATAACGGATAAGATAAAATAGCATATGCTGGTGCATTGTGCGCCTGTCATGGAGGTAGAAAAGTATGCAACCGACCCTTTGTACGAGATGCAAGAAGCGGGTAGCCGTGGTCTTCATCTCTAAAATCGAAAAAGGCGAGACGGTCAACGAGGGCCTGTGCCTGAAATGTGCCAAGGATCTGGGCCTGCCCCAGGTAAACGATATGATGCGCCGCATGGGCATTACGGACGAGGATCTGGACATGATCTCCGATGAGATGATGCACGCGTTCGGCGGCGCGGAGTCCATGGAGGGCCTCATCCCCCGGGAGGACGAGGAGGACGACAGCGAGGACGGCAAAACCGCCACCTTCCCCTTCCTCAACCGCCTATTCGGCGGCGGCAGCGAGGCCCCCGCGCCCCAGGGCGGCGAGCAGTCCGAGCGCCGCCACGAGTCCAAGGAGCGCAAATCCGACAAGCCCCCCAAGCGGAAGTATCTGGACAGCTACTGCATCAACCTGACCGAGCGGGCCAGATCCGGCAAGCTGGACCGTCTGGTGGGCCGGGAGCAGGAGATCGAGCGGGTTATCCAGATTCTCAACCGCCGGCAGAAGAACAACCCCTGCCTCATCGGTGAGCCCGGCGTGGGCAAGACCGCCATCGCCGAGGGCCTGGCCCAGCGCATCGCCAACAGGGACGTTCCCTTCAAGCTGCGGGACCGGGAGGTCTACCTCCTGGATCTGACCGCCCTGGTGGCGGGCACCCAGTTCCGGGGCCAGTTCGAGAGCCGCATGAAGGGGCTCATTGAGGAGATCCGCAAGTGCGGCAACGTAATTCTGGTCATTGACGAGGTCCATAACATCGTGGGCGCCGGGGACGCCGAGGGCAGCATGAACGCCGCCAACATCCTCAAGCCCGCCCTCTCCCGGGGGGAGATCCAGGTCATCGGCGCCACCACCTTCACCGAGTACCGCAAGCACATTGAGAAGGACACCGCCCTGGAGCGCCGTTTCCAGCCGGTGACGGTGAACGAGCCCAATCTGGAGGACACCATGGACATCCTCCGGGGCATTGCCCACTATTACGAGACCTTCCACGGGGTCAGGATCCCCGAGGGTATTCTCCGCCAGGCCGTGGTCCTCAGCGAGCGCTATATCACCGACCGCTTCCTGCCCGACAAGGCCATCGACCTCATCGACGAGGCCTGTTCGGACATGAACCTGAAGGACGCGGGCATCAACCGCCGCCAGGAGATCGGACGGGAGCTGGCGGACTACGGCAAGGAGCGGGAGCTGCTGGAGGCCGCCGAGGATCCCAATTTTGAGCGGCTGGCGGAGATCAAGAGCAGGGAGCTCCAGCTCCAGACGGAGCTGGACGGCCTCTCCGCCCAGGGGGAGCCCCAGCTGACCATGGACAATCTGGCGAGGGTTATCGAGCTGTGGACCAAGATCCCCGCCAGCAAGATCCGGGAGGAGGAGTTCAAGCGCCTGAGCGAGCTGGACCAGCGGCTGAAGACCAAGATTGTGGGCCAGGATCAGGCCATTGAGGCCGTCTCCTCCGCTATCCGGCGCAACCGGGTTGGCATCTCCCCCAAGCACAAGCCGGTGAGCTTCATCTTTGTGGGCTCCACCGGCGTGGGAAAGACGGAGCTGGTCAAGCAGCTGGCGGAGGACCTGTTCAACGCCCCGGAGAGCCTCATCCGCTTGGATATGTCCGAGTTTATGGAGAAGCACTCCGTCTCCCGGATCATCGGCTCGCCCCCGGGCTACGTGGGCTACGACGAGGCGGGCCAGCTGACGGAGAAAATCCGCCGCAAGCCCTATTCGGTGGTCCTGTTCGATGAGATTGAGAAGGCCCATCCGGATGTGCTCAACGTGCTGCTGCAAATCCTGGACGACGGCCAGATCACCGACGCCCACGGCCGGAAGGTGAATTTCGAGAATACGGTCATCGTCATGACCTCCAATGCCGGCAGCGACCGGAAGGAGGGCACCGTGGGCTTTAACAAGTCCGCCAACGAGATGGGCAAGGACCGGGCTATGAAGGCCCTCCAGCAGTTTTTGCGGCCGGAGTTCATCAACCGGGTGGACGAGATCGTCTATTTCAACAAGCTGACGGAGGAGAACTTCCTGCCCATCGCCCGGCTGATGCTCGATGAGCTGAAGGGGAGTCTGAAGGAGAAGGGACTGACCTTCACCTACGATGACGGGCTGGTAAAGTACCTGGTTGGCAAGTCCTACTCCGCCACCTACGGCGCCCGGAACCTGCGGCGCACCATCCAGAAGGAGGTGGAGGATCTGCTGGCCTCGGAGATTATCAACAGCTTTGACCAGCCCATCACCCAGATCGCCGCGACCGCGGAGGACGATAAGGTGGTCCTGCACTCGCTCTGATAGGTTTTCTAGGGCTTGTTTGACGCTGTATATCTGAAAGCAAAGCGCAGCTTTGCGCAAAAGTTTTTTCTTTTGATTCTTTTCTTTTGTACACAAAAGAAAAGAATGGATACCTGGACCTGTGTGTACAGAGAGGAGGGCCCCCATGCTGCTGTTCCGCAAAGACATTGAGCCCCGGTGCGCCTACTGCGCCAAGGGCAGCACCATCAATGACCGGGAGGTGGTCTGCTCCCGGAAGGGCGTGGTGGCCACAGAGTTCCACTGCGGCCGGTTCAAGTACGACCCCTTCAAGCGGGTCCCCCCCAGGCCGGTGAAGCTGAAGGTTTCCCAGCTGAGGGAGGAGGACTTCACAATATAGAATCAGCACCGGCAGCTTCCGCAGAAGCTGCCGGTGCTGATTCTATGCCCTGGTGACCCGGCGCACCCACTCCCGGCGCAGCTCCCAGACGTTCCCGTAGGCCGCGCTGCTGCCCAGGAGAACCGCGTCGTCAAAGAGCCGATCCCAGCTGCCGGTGATCTCGCGCTTGATCTGGGGATAGAACTGGGAGATGTACGCCTTGGCGTCGCTGACGCCGTAGTCCTCCAGGAGCCTCCGGTGGCGGCGGGCGTCCTGGGGATCCGCGGGGATATAGGAGTAGTTGAGCATGGCCCCCCATTTTTCAATGTTCACCGCCGTGACGAGGCGGCGGGGGAGAGAGAGCTCCAGCAGGACGGAGCCGGGGATGGGCAGCATGGCGGCCTCGTTGGTGTAGGACAGCCACACGGGGTATTCCGCGTCCAGCGGGCGATCCCCGGCGGCGGGGCTGTGGAGCACCAGCCAGTCGTAGACCTCCAGCACCAGCTCCGCGTGCTCCTCCAGGTCCTTGACAATGAAATCCCGCTTGGCGGTGTAGCGGCCCGTGCGCTCCAGAGTTTCCAGTACGCTCTCGTGCTGGCGGGTCCAGACGGTCATCTCGTCCATTCAATCGCCTCCCATTCAAATTTGCTTGACGCCGCCGGTTTTTCCTCAGAAATCGGGGTGAAAGCCCAGCTCCGGCGACAGGATCTGCAGGGCCTTGTACCGCAGGAAGTCCTCCTCCGCGCCTCCGGCGGCCACCAGCAGCAGCGGCTTGTACAGGGGCGACTGGGCGGCGGCGCATAGCTTGCCGCAGACGTAGGGCACGCCCGGGGTCTCCTCCTGCCGCAGCAGCAGGCCGTCCCCGTCCAGGATCAGCTTCAGTATGCGGACGCAGGGCGTCTCCAGGAAGTCTATGCGGATATAGAACACCGGCCGCTCCTCCTCGTCGTGGGTAAACCGGCCTGAGACGGCGGCCTGATACACGTCCCCCCGGAAGTCCAGCTGGGTGATCCGGGGTACGCCCAGACCCACGGGGAGGCGGTAGAGGGCGTCCCGCTCCCGGTAAATGAGCTCCGGCAGCCCGCCCTTGACGCTGACGGCCAGGGAGGTGACGCCGCTGGTGTAGTTGTTGTGGAGGGCCTGCAGGGTCAGGGGCAGCAGGCCCACGGAGGCCGCGCGGGGGGACTGGGTGGAGAAGCTGCGGTTCAGAAACGGATCTGCCCGCCCGTCCAGGGCCTCCGGCGGGCGGGAGTAGGCGGAGAGCCCCCGGACGGTCTCCTCCAGGCGGGCGCGGGCCTCCCCGTCCTCCTCCAGCCGGTCAGGGAAGGCGCCGCCGAAATAGCGGCTGACGATCTCGAAGTAGCGGCTCTCCTGGAAGTCCGTGTTCTCCCCGGCGTGGGTCACCACCAGGATGCCGCTGTCCAGGAACCCCAGCACGTTCTGGCCCAGCATTCCGTTGAAGAGGAAGGTGTTCTCCCGCCGGCCCACCCAGATCTGGTAACCGTAGTTGAAGTCCCCGGCGGACTCCGGCGGCTGGGCGCGGGGGGTGAGGGCCTCGGCCAGGTAGCCGCTGGAAATGAGCTGCCTCCCCTGCCACAGCCCGCCGTCCAGCACCAGCTGGCCCAGCTTGGCCAGGTCCTCGGGGCGGATATAGAGGCCCCACCCGCCCTTCTCCACCCCGGCGGGGCACCGCTCCCACAGCACGTCCGTGATGCCCATGGGCGCGAAGAGCCGATCCTGTAAAAAGTCTGTGAGCCCCCGCCCGGTCTTGCGCAGGACGATGGCGGAGAGCATGTAGGTGTTCAGGCTGTTGTAGGCGAACTCCGTCCCGGGCTCCCCCTTCAGAGTGGAGCTGAGGAAGCGGCGGATCCAGTCCGTCTCCGTCAGGGCCTCTGCCTCGGTAAACTGGGCCCCGGAGCGCATGGTGAGCAGGTCCTCCACCGTCATTCCCTTCAGCTTCCGGCGGGGGGAGCCGTCCCCGTCAAAGAAGATGTCCGCCACCAGCTCGTCCACCGCCAGGACCCCGTCGTCCACCAGCAGGCCCACGGCCAGGGAGACCACGCTCTTGCAGGCGGAGAAGGTGTACTTCGCCGCCCGCAGGTCCTGTGCGCCGAAGGCGGCCTCGCAGAGGACCCTGCCGTTTCGCAGGACCATCACGTCCTGGGCATAGAGGGACCGGTCCCCGGCCAGCTCCTCCAGAAACCGCTGCAAATGGCGGGAGGAGACGCCCTGGGACTCCGGCGTTTCCCGGGGGAATGGCTGTTGGGCCGCCCGCAGGGGGAGGGGCAGCTTCTCCCCGGCGGGGGGGAGGAAGGGCTCGGTTGCGGTGCGGACGTCGAAAATCCGGCTGAGGAGCTGAAATGTGCGGCTGGCTGTGGATAAATTCATGGCATAACCTCCAGGGAAGAATCAGCGGGCTTTGTCCAACCCATCATAGCATGACCCGGCTTCCCGTTCAACAGTCATTTCGGGGAGAATGTCACCGCTCCGGCAGAGTCTTCAGCACTGCCAGCAGATCGGCCACGTCCTGGTCCGCGGTGTTCCAGGCGGTCACAAACCGGATGCAGACGCGATCCCCCTCCAGCTGCTCCTGGATCTCAAAGGCCGCGTGCTTCTCCAGCTCCGCCGCGGCGGCCGCCGGCAAAATGGGGAACAGCTGGTTGCTGGCCGCCGGCACCAGCAGGGGGATGCCCAGCTCCTCCAGACCCTGGGCGAGACGCCTGGCCAGGGCGTTGGCGCGGGCGGCCAGGGTGAGGTAGAGGCCGTCCTTCAAAACGGCGCTGAACTGGACGCCCAGCAGGCGGCCCTTGGCCAGAATGGCGCCCTGCTGCTTCATGCAGTGGCGGAAGCCGTGGCGGAGGGCGGGGCTGACGATGACCAGGGCCTCGCCGAACAGCAGGCCGTTTTTCGTGCCGCCCACGGTGAAGGCGTCGCAGGTCTCCCCGTAGTCGGAGAAAACCGTATGCCCCGCGTCCATGGCGCTGCCGAGCCTCGCCCCGTCGCAGTAGAGGAGGAGCTCCAGCTCGTCGCACACCGCCCGCAGGGAGCGCAGCTCCCCCCGGCCGTAGACCGTGCCCAGCTCGGTGGTGTTGGAGATGTACACCAGCCGGGGCAGGACCGTGTGCTCGCCCGTGTGGGCGGCCGCGGCGGATCGGATCAGCTCCGGGGTCAGCTTGCCGTCCGGGGCGGGCAGGTGGATGATCTTATGGCCGTTGTGCTCAATGGCACCGGTCTCGTGGGCGCAGATGTGGGCGGTGGAGGCGGCGATGACCGCCTCGTAGGGACGGAGAAAGGCCCCGATGGCAGCCTTGTTGGCCTGGGTTCCCCCCACCAGGAAGTGGACGGCGGCCTCCGGGCAGCCGCACAGGCCCCGGACAGTCTCCGCCGCCTGTTCGCAATAAGGATCCAGGCCGTAGCCGGGGGTCAGCTCCAGGTTGGTCCGGCACAGGGCCTCCAGCACCGCCGGGTGGGCTCCGGCGCTGTAGTCGTTGCGGAAGTTGAGCATGAAAAGCGCACCTCTTTTTCCAAAATATTTTCACCTCCAGTATATCAGAGCCGCAGGGAAAAGGCAAGGCGGCTAGGGCTTGTTTGAAAAATACCGGCGGGCCATGGGCGCGGCATAAATTTTTCTGCACCCTTGCCAAGCCGCTCTGTTTATACTATAATTATCCTGACAAAACCGCGCCGGCGCGGTCACAGGCAAAACGGAGGAACGAGTTATGATACAGAAAGACGAGATGAAGGGCGGCGTCAAGCTCAGTGAGCTGGTGAAACACCTGGATTTGGCGGTGGTGAACAAGGGGGAGGACTTTGACACCGCTCTGGTGGGTATCCGGGATGTCAACCGGCCCGGCCTGCAGCTGGTGGGCTTTTTCGACTATTTTGACGACCGCCGTCTTCAGGTCATCGGCATGGCGGAGACCAAGATGCTGGAGAGCATGGACTCCGAGCAGCGTGCCCGGAGCTTCTCCAACCTGTTCAGCTACGATATCCCGGCCCTGGTGGTGTCCCGGGATCTGGACATCTACCCCGAGTGCCTGAGCATGGCGCGGAAGCACCAGCGCACCCTGCTCCACACGGCGGACACCACGGTGGCCTTTACCACGAAGGTGATCGAGCACCTCACCCACGCCCTGGCGCCCACCATCACCCGCCACGGCGGCCTGCTGGACATCTACGGCGAGGACGTGCTCATCACCGGCGACAGCGGCGTGGGCAAGAGCGAGACGGCCATTGAGCTGGTCAAGCGGGGACACCGGCTGGTGGCCGATGACGCGGTGGACATCCGCCGGGAGGCGGACCAGCTCCTGGGCAAGGCGCCCGAGCTCATTCAGCACTACATCGAGCTGCGGGGCATCGGCGTGGTGAATGTCCAGCAGCTGCTGGGCATGAGCGCCGTCAAGCCGGAGGCCCAGGTGGATCTGGTGGTCCACCTGGAGCGGTGGCGGGAGGATAAGTTCTATGACCGCTTCGGCCTGGACGAGGAGCGGGTGAACATTCTGGGCATTGAGGTGCCCATTGTCACCATCCCGGTCCAGCCGGGCCGGAATCTGGCCACCATTGTGGAGGTGGCGGCCATGAACAACCGCTGCAAGAAATACGGCTTCAACGCCGCCCAGCAGCTGGCTGACGAGCTGGAGCGCCAGGCCATGGGGTCCTAGGCGGACGGCCAATGCGCTCCTTCCCGCGCAGCTCTGGGGAGATTTCCGCCCGGTAACGAACCGGGATATCCCCGCAAGCGTCCTGGGCGGACGGCCAATGCGCTCCTTCCCGCGCAGCTCTGCGGAGATTTCCGCCCGGTAACGAACCGGGATATCCCCGCAAGCGTCCTAGGCGGACGGCCAATGCGCTCTTTCCCGCGCAGCTCTGCGGAGATTTCCGCCCGGTAACAAACCGGGATATCCCCGCAAGCGTCCTGGGCGGACGGCCGATGCGCTCCTTCCCGCGCGGACGGCCACTACATATGTCCGCAAAAAGTATGTATGGAAACCATGTGGAGGAAATAAAATGTACTATATTGGCATTGACATCGGCGGTACCAATCTGAAAGCGGGGCTGGTGGACGAGAGCTACCAGATCACTGCGGCCAAGAAGATGCCCCTTCAGTTTGAGTCCATGGAGCAGATGGGGGACGTGCTGGCCCGGATGGCCATGGACCTGATAGAAGAGAACCATATCCCCAGGGAGCAGGTGGCCTCGGTGGGCATGGGGTTCCCCGGTCCGGTGGATGACAGAAAGGGCGTCGTCATCAAGACGGTGAACATCCCCATCCGCTCCATGCCGGTGGCGGAGATGTTCCACCGCCATTGGGACGTGCCGGTCCACCTGGGCAACGACGCGGACTGCGCGGCCCTGGGGGAGTTCTACCACTACGAGGACAAGAACATTGAGAGCCTGATTCTGGTCACCCTGGGCACCGGCATCGGCACGGGCATCATCCTGAACGGAAAAATCCACACGGGCCTCAACGGCTGCGCCGGCGAGGGCGGCCACACGGTCATCGTCCACAACGGCGAGCCGTGTACCTGCGGCCGCCGGGGCTGCTGGGAGCGCTACGCCTCCGCCACCGCCCTGGTCCGCCAGACCCGGGCCGCCATGGAGGCGAACCGGGATTCGGCGATGTGGGAGCTGTCCGGCGGAGAGCTGAGCGGCGCGGGCGGCCGCACCGCCTTCGAGGCCATGCGGCGGGGAGACGCCGCCGCCAGGGCGGTGGTGGACCAGTACCTCTGCTATCTGGCCGAGGGCCTTTCCAACTTTGTCAACATCTTCCAGCCTGAGGTCATCTGCCTGGGCGGCGGCGTCAGCAACGAGCGGACGGAGGATCTGCTGGACCCCCTCCAGAGCGTGGTGCTGGAGCAGTGCTTCGGCCGGGAGGCCGACCGGCACACCAAGCTTGTGAAAGCCAAGCTGGGGAACGACGCGGGCATCATCGGGGCGGCGCTGCTGGGACTCTGACGGGTCCGCCCTCCGCCCGCACAAAATCAGCGCAGTACACGGGGCTTCGCGGGCCCCGCAAAACAGCGAAAAGGAGACGCCTATGCCTTGGTTTGATACCTTCGACGCCATTGTCCCCCAGCGGTTTCCGGGGATGGAGATCGGAAAGGAGGAGCCGATGGATCGGCACACCACCTTTCGCGTGGGCGGGCCGGCCCGCCGCTTTGTCCGGCCCGGTTCAGAGGAGGCGTGCGGGGCCCTGCTGGAGCTGGCCGAAGCACAGGCGTGGCCGGTTCTGGTCGTGGGCAACGGCTCCAACCTGCTGGTGAGCGACGAGGGCCTGGACAGGCTGGTGATCCACACCGGGGGCCTGGACAGCCTGGAGCGGACCGGGGAGCGGACCATCCGGGCGGGGGCCGGCGTGTCCCTGGCCCGTCTGGCCTCCTTCGCCCAGAAGGAGGGCCTGGGGGGGCTGGAGTTTGCCCACGGCATCCCCGGGAGCCTGGGGGGTGCGGTGTTCATGAACGCCGGCGCTTACGGCGGGGAGATGAAGCAGGTCCTGTCCTCCGCGGCCGCCTGGTTTCCCGGCGGGGGCGTAAAGGAGATTCCGGCATGCGGTCTGGAGCTGGGCTACCGCCGCAGTATCTTCAGCAGCCGGGAGGGCGCGGTGCTGGCGGCGGAGATCGCCCTGGAGCCCCGGGAGGCCAGCGAGATTCGCGATCGGATGGAGGAGCTGGGCCGCCGCCGCCGGGAGAAGCAGCCCCTGGAGTTCCCCAGCGCCGGGAGCACCTTCAAGCGGCCGGAGGGCCATTTCGCGGGGGGGCTGATCGACCAGTGCGGCCTGAAGGGGTTCCGCATAGGCGGCGCCCAGGTGTCGGAGAAGCACGCCGGATTCGTGATCAATGCCGGCGGGGCGACCTGCGCCGACGTGCTGGCGCTCATCGGGCATATTCAGAAAACCGTGAGGGAGCGGACTGGCGTTGAGCTGGAAACAGAGGTAAAGATCCTCCGGTGAGGGTATCTGCCGGGGGAGAGGAGAACGAGAGATGGAAATTCTGATCATTTCCGGACTGTCCGGCGGGGGGAAGAGCAAGGCGGCCTCCTTTCTGGAGGACGTGGGGTTCTACATTGTGGACAACATGCCCGCTGGCATGATTTTGAAGTTCGCGGAGTTCTGCGCCGCGGGAAACGGGCGGTACAACCGGGTGGCACTGGTCTACGATGTGCGCACCGCCGACACCTTTGACGAGTTCCTGGGGGTGCTGGCTACCCTGCGGGAGCGGGAATACGACTGCAAGCTGCTGTTTCTGGAGGCGGACGTCAGCGCCATTATCAAGCGGTACAAGGAGACCCGGCGCCGCCACCCCCTCCAGGACCAGTCGGACTCACTTGAGGAGGCGGTGAACCGGGAGATCGCCATGATGGCGCCAGTGCGCTCCCAGGCGGACGTGGTCATCAACTCCACCACCTACTCCACCGCCCGTCTGCGGGGGGAGCTGCTGGGCCTGTTCGGCGGAAGCCACCGGGCCGGGGAGCTGATGGTGAGCCTGGTGTCCTTCGGCTTCAAGCACGGCCTGCCCCTGGAGGCGGATCTGGTCTTTGACGTGCGATTCATGCCCAATCCCTTTTACATTGACTCCATGCGGCACAAGACCGGCCTGGACAGGGAGGTGCGGGACTACGTGTTCTCCTTCCAGGAGACGGAGCAGTTCCTCGAAAAGCTACGGGATCTGCTGCGCTTCGTCCTGCCCCTCTACCAGGAGGAGGGGAAGACGGTTCTGGTGATGGCTATCGGCTGTACCGGCGGGCACCACCGATCCGTGGCGGTGACGCACGCTCTGGCGGGATTCATCGCCTCCCTGGGGTATCAGGTGACGGAAAATCACCGGGATATGACGAGAAACTGAACTTATGCGGGGCAGATGGTTCTGTACGACAGCCCGGGGCTTGCCCCGCCCCGGACCCTGGGGTACCTTTTTGTACGGACAAAAAGGTACCAAAAAGCCGCCGGGGGAGTTCCCCCGGTCCCCCGGCATCGCCCTCCGGGCGATCCTCCATGTGTTGTTTATTTGCCCTTTGTTGTAG
>CAJUQS010000188.1 GCA_910588365.1 uncultured Oscillospiraceae bacterium
GCCCGCCTTGGCGGCATATTTTCCGCCCTGACTGCGTTAAAAATCCTTGCAATCCGTCAGGATTTCTGCGGCTTTTTGCCTTGCAGGGCAAAAAATCTATCTCGCCAATCCGCACACGCTGAGATATTAAACAGGCTCTTACATAAAATGAACCATTTGCGGACGTATTCAGGGGTGTTCCAGGGCATGGCGCAGCTCATTCATTTTCACAGGCCAGTTGCACACCTCTGCGGCTGGTCCTTCAATCCAGGCCATTTCCATGGTCACAATCCAATCCGGGACGATCCCGGCCCCGCGCTCCGGATACAAGCTCAGGATGCCATATACAGCCTCCAGGTCGGTGCGCCGGTCCACGGGCGCGTCCAGCAGCCCGGCGGCGTAGCGCATCACGTTCAGCTCCGCCGCCGCCTGCCGGAGGAGGGACTCCTCCCCCCGCTCCTGGTATTCTATCAGCAGCAGGTCCGCCTGCTCCGCGGCGGCGGTCCACAGCTGGAGCAGGTCCCGGTGCTGGCGGGCCTCATACCGCCATAGCACGGCAAAGACTGCCGCTGAGACCAGCAGCAGAGCGCAGAGGAGAGAGAGCGATTTCTTTTTCATGTCCTCCTGTCCCCTTATGAAATATCCGCCAGGTCCAGGAATTTATACCCCTCGTTGGCAATATGCTCCTTCCGTCCCTGGAGGTTGTCCCCCAGCAGAAGATCAAACATCTGGGAGGTGGCCTCCGCGTCCTGGGGCATGATCTTGATCAGCCGCCGCGTCTCCGGGTTCATGGTGGTCAGCCACATCATATCCGGGTCGTTCTCGCCCAGGCCCTTGGAGCGGTCGATTTTGACCTTCTTCCCCTCCAGCTTCTTCACGATCTCCGCCTTCTCCTTCTCCGAGTAGGCGAACCACGTCTTCTCCCCGCAGTTGATCTCAAAGAGGGGGGACTCGGCGATATACACATACCCCTCCTGGATGAGGGTGGGGCACAGGCGGTAGAGCATGGTCAGAATCAAGGTGCGGATCTGGAACCCGTCCACGTCAGCGTCGGTGCAGATGACCACCTTGTTCCAGCGCAGGTTGTTGAGGTCAAAGGTGCTCAGATCCTTCACGTGCTTGTTCTGGACCTCCACGCCGCAGCCCAGGACCTTCATGAGGTCGGTGATGATCTCGCTCTTGAAAATGCGGGCGTAGTCCGCCTTCAGGCAGTTGAGGATTTTTCCCCGCACGGGCATGATCCCTTGAAATTCCGCGTCCCGGCTCAGCTTCACGCTGCCCAGGGCCGAGTCGCCCTCCACGATGTAGATCTCCCGGCGGGAGACATCCTTGGTCCGGCAGTCCACGAACTTCTGCACCCGGTTGGCGATGTCAATGGACCCGGAGAGCTTCTTTTTCACGTTCAGCCGGGCCTTCTCCGCCTGCTCCCGGGAGCGCTTGTTGATGAGTACCTGCTCGGCGATGCGCGAGGCGTCGCCGGGGTTCTCGATGAAGTAGATCTCCAGGCGGGTTTTCAAAAACTCCGCCATGGCGTCCTGGACAAACTTGTTGGTGATGGCCTTCTTGGTCTGGTTCTCATAGCTGGTCTGGGTGGAGAAGTTGCTGGAGACCAGCACCAGACAGTCCTCAATGTCCCCCCAGGTGATTTTGCTCTCGCCCTTCTGGTACTTGTTGTTCTGGCGGATCCAGGCGTCGATGGCGCCCACGAAGGCGGACTTGGCGGCCTTCTCCGGACTGCCGCCGTGCTCCAGCCAGCTGGAGTTGTGGTAGTGCTCAATGACCGACGTCCTGTTGGAGAAGCAGCAGGAGACGGAGAGCTTGACCTTGTACTCGTCCTTGTCCGCCCGGTCCCTGCCCCGGCGCTCGCTCTCCCAGAACACGGGCTCCGTCAGCGGGCCCTCTCCGGCCAGCTCCCGCACGTAGTCGGCGATGCCGTTTTCATAGAGAAACTCCGTGGTCTCGTATTTGCCCGCCGCCGTCTCCACCCGCAGCCGGAAGGTGATGCCGGCGTTGACCACCGCCTGGCGCTTCATCACGCCGGCGAAGTACTCCGGCGGGATGTCGATGTCGGTGAACACCTCCAGATCCGGCAGCCACCGGGTCCGGGTGCCGGTCCTCCGGCGGGAGAGTGGCGTCTTTTGCAGCTCCCGGCCCTTCTGGCCGGTGATCTCGCCCTTTTTGAAGTGGAGCTGGTACTCATACCCGTCCCGCCACACGGTCACATCCATGTATTCGGAGGCGTACTGGGTGGCGCAGGAGCCCAGGCCGTTGAGCCCCAGGGAGTACTCGTAGTTCTCCCCCTCGTTGTTGCCGTACTTGCCGCCGGCGTAGAGCTCGCAGAACACCAGCTCCCAGTTCCACCGCTGCTCCTTCTCGTTCCAGTCCACCGGGCAGCCCCGGCCCTGGTCCTCCACCTCCACGCTGTGATCCAGATAGCGGGTGACGGTGATGAGCCGCCCGTGCCCCTCCCTGGCCTCGTCGATGGAGTTGGAGAGGATTTCAAACACCGCGTGCTCGCAGCCCTCCAGCCCGTCCGATCCGAAAATAACGCCGGGACGCTTGCGGACCCGGTCGGCCCCCTTCAGGGCGCTGATGGATTCATTGCCGTAATTTTGTGCTTTTTCTGCTGCCATAGGTCCCTCCGGTCTAAATGCGTATTTTTCAATAGTTTATCAAATTCTTCCGGTAATGGCAAGGGGGAAGTTCTGGCGCCGGGGCGATCGGCTATACGCCTGCGCTCACTCCCGGATTTTTTCCGGTTTTCCTCTTGACTTTTCAAGGAAAGTGGGATATGATAAACAGGCTTGTAAAGCTTTCGCGCTTTACACGAAGGAGGCGGCACCGTGAAAAATCAGACCTACCGCATGACCATGCTGTTCGATTTTTACGGGGAGCTCCTGACGGAGCGGCAGAAGGAGTTTTTTGACCTCTATTACAACGAGGACCTGAGCCTGGCCGAAATCGCGGAGAACAGCGGCATCAGCCGCCAGGGCGTCCGGGACGTCATCGTCCGGGCGGAGGGGGCGATGCAGGAGGTGGAGGACAAAACGGGGCTTATCCGCCGTTTCCTCCAGATGCAGAAGCACATTGCCGCCATTCAAGACGCCGTGGAGCAGCTGCGGAAGCTGAATTACCGGCAGTACGAGGACCACCGCATTGATACGCTGGCCGAAACCATCTCCCAGGCCGCCCAGGCTTTAAAAGAATAGTCCTGCCGGACGGGCAGTGCGGGACTTTGGCGCGGTGAGCGGCGGAGTTTGAGGCACGGTGACGCCTGGCGAATCCAATTGCAATCATTTCTCACGGAGGGAAAAGGAGTCATACCCAAATGGCATTTGAAGGTCTTTCCGAAAAACTGAATGCCGCGTTCAGACGCCTGCGCGGCAAGGGACGCATTACCGAGGCCGACGTAAAGGAGGCCATGAAGGAGGTCCGCCTGGCTCTGCTGGACGCCGACGTGAGCTACAGCGTGGTCAAGGAGTTCGTGGCCAAGGTCACTGAGCGGGCTGTGGGCGCGGACGTGCTGGAGAGTCTCACCCCCGCCCAGCAGATCATCAAGATCGTCAACGAGGAGCTGACCCTCCTCATGGGCGGCGGCAGCGAGAAGCTGAACATGGCCTCCCATCCGCCCACGGTCATTATGATGGTGGGACTCCAGGGCGCCGGTAAAACCACCAACGGCGCCAAGCTGGCCGGCTACCTGAAAAGCAATATGGGCAAGCGGCCGCTGCTGGTGGCCTGCGACGTGTACCGCCCCGCCGCCATCAACCAGCTGCAGGTGGTGGGAGAGCAGCTGGATATCCCCGTGTTCGCTTTGGGCCAGGTCAACCCGGTCCAGATCTCCCAGCACGCGGTGCGCTACGCCAGGGACAACGGCTTTGACACCGTGCTGCTGGATACCGCCGGACGGCTCCACATCGACGAACAGCTCATGGAGGAGCTGAAGAAGATCAAGGCCGCCGTCACCCCCAACGAGATTTTGCTGGTGGTGGACGCCATGACCGGCCAGGACGCGGTCAGCGCGGCCACGGCCTTTGACGATGCCCTGGGCATCGACGGCGTACTGCTGACCAAGCTGGACGGCGACGCCCGGGGCGGCGCGGCCCTCTCCATCCGGGCGGCGACCGGCAAGCCCATCAAGTTCGTGGGTACCGGCGAGAAGCTGGACATGATCGAGCTGTTCCACCCCGACCGCATGGCCTCCCGGATTCTGGGCATGGGCGACATGCTCTCTCTGATCGAGCGGGCGGAGCAGAGCTACGACGAGAAGCAGGCGGCGGCGCTGGAGGAGAAGCTGCGCAAGAACCGCTTCACCCTCACCGACTACATGGAGCAGATGGCCCAGCTGCGCAAGATGGGCGATCTCAACCAGATTATGGGCATGATGCCCGGCCAGATGGGCAAGCAGATGGCCGGGGCGCAGATTGACGACAAGCTCCTCAACCGTCAGGAGGCCATCATCCTCTCCATGACGCCCAAGGAGCGGGAGAATCCGCGGGTGCTGGACGCCAGCCGGAAAAAGCGCGTCGCGGCGGGCTGCGGCCTGGAGGTGGCGGATGTCAACCGCCTGCTCAAGCAGTACGAGATGATGCTGCAATTGACAAAATCCCTCTCCAAGGGGAAGATGCCCCTGGGTCTGGGGAAGATGCCCAATATCGGCAAGATTGGCGGTATGGGCAAGATGCACGGCTTTGGCCGGAAGAAGCGGCTGAAATAGTCCTGCCGGCCGGGCAGACGGATCAAGTGCTCCGCCCGGCGGCAGCCCCTGTTTTGGATATAAATGCTCTGCATTTATCATAAATTATTATTTTATAAAATTTACTATCTGGAGGAAACAAATCATGGTTAAGATCAGACTGCGCCGCATGGGCGCGAAGAAGGCGCCTTACTATCGCGTGGTAGTGGCTGACAGCCGCTACCCCCGGGACGGCCGCTTCATCGAGGAGATCGGCTCCTACAACCCCTGCGTCTCTCCCGCTGAGATCAAGATTGACGCTGAGCGGGCCAAGGAGTGGATCAAGACCGGCGCCCAGCCCACCGACACGGTCCGTGCCCTGCTCAAGAAAGTTGACGTGCTGTAATGGATGAGGTTGGAGGGCACAGCATGAAGGACCTGCTGCTCTACATCGCCAGAAACCTGGTGGAGGATCCCGACGCCGTCTCTGTCACGGAGATTCAGGGTGATCAGGAGCTGACGCTGGAGCTGCGTGTCGCCCCCGACGACATGGGCAAGGTGATCGGCCGTCAGGGCCGCATTGCCAAGGAGATCCGGACGCTGGTCCGCTCCTGTGCCCAGCGCACCGGACAGAAGGTTTCTGTTGATATTGTAGACTGATCCGACAGATGTAGCGCTCCCCCCGCGGCAGACGCCGCGGGGGGAGCGCTTCTGCGTGTCAAAAAGGATGCCTCGCCTCCGGGCCGCTCCCCGCCCGTGAACCACGGGAGCGGCCGTCCCCTCCGGCGGATCATACGCCGCCACTGGTGAAGAGCCCCGGCTTTCCTGTAAAATGAGGGAGTGGGATCACCAAAATTTTACAAAGGGGGCAGCATATGGAGGGCAAGACCTACGGTTATGTGCGCGTATCCACGCAGGTACAGAACGAGGCGCGCCAACTTACCGCGATGCGGGAGTTCGGCGTGCCGGAGGAAAACATCATCATCGAAAAACAGTCCGGAAAGGATTTCAGACGGCCTCGCTACCAAAGTCTGGTAGGCGCTTTACGGACCGAGGATGTCCTGGTGGTCAAAAGCATCGACCGGCTGGGCCGGAATTACGCGGAAATTCTGGAGCAGTGGTCTGTTATCACCAAGAAAAGAAAGGCTGCTATTGTGGTGCTGGACATGCCTCTGCTGGATACCCGCCAGGGGCGGGACCTGACCGGGACGTTCATTGCGGACATTGTGCTTCAGATCCTCAGCTATGTTGCACAGGCGGAACGGGAAAATATCCGGCAGCGGCAGGCCGAGGGAATCGCCGCGGCGAGGGAGCGGGGCGGCCTGCTGGGCCGGGAGCGCATCGAGCTCCCGGAGGATTTCCGCGATTTGGCGGAGCTGTGGCAGGAGGGCCGCATCTCGTCCAGAAACGCGGCCAGAGAGCTGGGAATCTCCTACCAGACCTTCCTGCGCAGGGCGAAGGAGCACTGCGCCATATAGAGCACCGCAAACGATACGGCCCTGCAGGCAAGCCGAGCTACGCCCGGTTCCTTCTCAATGGAAGGAACCGGGCGCTTTTTTTCAAATCAGCATTTTCAGGGGACAAACCACTCCATAAAACACCGTAAAAATTCTCGATTTTCCACAAAACAGGCAAAAATCAAAACAGAAAACGGGGTATCTCTGTTACAAAAGGTATACCTTCTGTAACAGCTTTCCCGCATTGCTTTCAAACACTATATCGGCAGGTCAGGCCCAGAATTAAGAGGCAATTCAAAATTTTTCAAACTTCGATCAACTGTTACAGAAGGCATACCTTTTGGAACAGTTTCGACAGCGAGGTTCGACCGGACCCGGCAGATTCCGCCGCAAAGGAGGGGCTGACGTGACTGCAAAAAAGACCGGTACCCAAGGCCGGAACGCGGCGCAATACACCGTCATCAAAGTCCGGCTCCATCCCACGGCGGAGCAGGCGGTGCTGATGGAAAAGACCTTCGGCTGCTGCCGGTACCTGTGGAACCGGATGCTTTCCGACGTACAGGAGTTTTACGCCGCCACCGATTTACAGTATATCCCCACCCCCGCCCGCTACAAGAAGGAGGCGCCCTTCCTCAAGGAGGTTGACAGCCAGGCGCTGTGCGCGGTTCACCAGAATCTGCGGAAGGCTTTTCTGGATTTCTTCCGCGCCCCGAACTCCTTCGGCTATCCCCAGTTCAAGACAAAGAAGGCCCGAAAGGACTCCTTCACCGTCTACTGCCGGGAGTACCGCACCGGCCCGTCCATCTCCCTGACAGGGAGTGGGATTCAGATGCCGAAGCTGGGGCTGGTCAGGGCCACGGTACACCGGAAGCCGCTGCACTGGTGGCCGCTGGTGTCCGTGACGATCAGCAAGGCCAGATCGGGGAAATATTTCTGCGCTGTCGTGTTCAAATGTGGTACGCAGCGGCCGGAGCAGGTCCTGCCCACTGGGGATACGACCCTGGGGCTGAACTACTCGCTCTCCCGCTTCTACGTTGACAGCGGCGGGCACAGCCCGGACCTGCCGGCAACGGCAAAGGCCAGGGAAAAGCTGGCGCGGATACAACGGAAGCTGTCCCGGATGGAGCCGGGCTCCAGGAATTACGAGGAGCAGCTGCAAAAGCTCCGGCTCCAGCACGAGCACATCGCCAACCAGCGGAAGGACTTCGTCCACAAGGAATCCCGGCGGATAGCCAACGCCTGGGACGCCGTGTGCGTGAGGGAGACCGATCTGGTGGAGCTGTCGCAGACCCTGCGGCAGGGCGGGGTGATGGACCTGGGCTTCGGGATGTTCCGGGACTGCCTGCGCTACAAGCTGGAGCGCCAGGGCAAGCGGTACATCGTGGTGGACCATCGCGCGCCCACGGCAAAAACCTGTCACGAATGCGGCTGTGTCAACGAGCAGCTGAGCAGCCGTGAAAAGCGCTGGACCTGCCCCCACTGCGGCGCGCCGGTTATCCGGGATGTCAATGCCGCAAAAAACCTCCGGGATATGGGGCTCGGCCAGCTTCTGAATCAGGAAACAAGCGCCGCCTGACGACGCTGTTTGATACAATCCCCTCGCTATGCCGGCCGGGACGCCGGTGAACGCCCATGGGCGGCTGGGAAGCGCTGATTGGATGCACAGAATCCTCTGTCCACCCAATCAGCGCTCCCCGGAGGCCGTCAGGTGGGAAGAAGAGATGGCAACCCGGCCCGGCCGGCGCGCCCGAAGCCCAAGAGCCTGTTTCATATCTCCCCGTGTCCGTCCTGGCGGCGTATTTTCCGCCTTGACTTCGTTAAAAATCCTTGCCATCCGTCAGGATGCCTGCGTATTTTTGCCTTGCAAGGCAAAAAATCCGCTCACCAATCCGCACACGTTGAGATATGAAACAGGCCCTTACGGCAGTCCACTCAGCATAATATTTCCATTTTGCTGACAGCGGCGCAGTCATGAGGACGCGCCGGAGAAATTCACATTAAGGAGATTTCGTCATGCTCTGTATTTCCATGAAGGCCGGCGATTACTTCACCGTCGGCGGCAGCACCGTGATCCAGTTCAACCGCCTGCAGGGCGACCGCGTCCATCTGGTGGTCAACGCCCCCCGGGAGGTGCCCGTCCTGCGGGGCGAGGTGCTGGAGCGAAGCGGCGGACAGCGGCCGGCGTGCGTGTTCGACGCGCCGCGGCAGATCGTCAAACAGCTGCCCTGGAACGGCGAGAAAAAGCGGGCCCTGCTGGAAATCGGCCAGACGCTGGACCGGATGGGCGACAGCCCCGAGGTCCGCACACTGCGGGAGAAGCTGGCCTGCATCTTCCCCGCGCCCTGATTGCTTCGGTTTCATTCGGTTGCGCGAACCGGCTGAAATAGATAGTCCCGCGCCAGACCGTTCAGATGTCCAAAGGCCACGGCATTTGGACGGACGGCGCAAAACGACCTGTGCCCTGGTAAAAGGATGCTCCGGGGCACACTAATAGACTGAAAGGAGTCAATTAAAATGAGGATTCAGCACAACATTGCGGCGATGAACTCTTACCGCAACTACAGCAACAATGTCTCTGCGGTCAACAAGAACCTGGAAAAGCTGTCTTCCGGCTACAAGATCAACCGCGCCGGTGACGACGCCGCCGGTCTGGCCATCTCCGAGAAGATGCGCGCGCAGATTTCCGGCCTGGAGGCCGCCAGCAAGAACGCCAAGGACGGCACCTCCCTGGTGAAGACCGCCGAGGGCGCTCTGACCGAGGTCCATGACATGCTCAACCGCATGGTCACCCTGGCACAGCAGTCCGCCAACGGCACCTATGATAACGAGACTGACCGCGCCCAGCTGCAGAAGGAGCTCAACCAGCTGCGCACCGAGATTGACCGTATTGCCGACAGCTCCAACTTCAACGGCATCAACCTGCTGGACGGCTCCATGTCCGCCGACGGCGTGGTCGCCACCTACAACGATGTGGCGCTGACTGCCGTCCGCGACGCCAAGAACGGCCAGGCCGCCGCCAAGGGCCAGTTCGAGGTCGACATGAGCCAGTCCAAGTGGGTCGCCGCTGATGATGGCGCGACAGTTACTTTCGGATTGAACGGAGTCGGTACCGACGCCACAGTGACTCTCGCCAACAAGGGCGACGCCGTCACCGGCGCTACGCTGGCACAGGCCTGGATCGACGCGAATACTGATGCGGATACCGGCCTTTGCGAGGTCGAGGTCGATGGCAAGACCTTCAAGGTCACCCAGGAGGACGGCGTACTGACCTTCCGGGGCAAGGATACCTCCCCCTTTGACACTTCCAAGAACGGTATCGCTGCCGGAACTTCGATCACTGTCACCGCGGCAGGTACTGATACCGTGTACTATTACGATAATGCCCAGGATGCCGGCAACCAGGGCTTCTCCCAGGCGTGGACGATGGTGGAAGAGCCCGTCAGCGACACAGGTGATCTGATGGGGCAGGCCTCCTTTGTCCTTGGCGGTGATGACGGCGTAGCCATCAGCGATGGCACGACACTCCGGATCGGCAACGAGACCTACACCTTCGCAGTCGGCAAGAACAGCATGTTCAAGGGCAACGATAACGTGATCAACCTGACGGATTACGAGGCCGGTGCCGATGGTTTGGCTGTTGCCGCCGCCGCCCGCCTGACCCAGGCCGCCCGGACCAACTCCGCAGTGTTCGTGAACTACAACGCGGATGACGGTACGATCTACCTGACCGAGAAGAAGGGCGGCATTGACCGCGATGTGTACGATCTGTTCGGCGCGGACACCTCCGCCGCCACCGGTGAGGCAGACGCCACCTGGTCCAGCACGGAGCGCGGCTTCGTCCAGGTCGGCCAGGCCAGCCCCGCGGGCAAGGCTCTGACCCTCCAGATCGGCGACACCTCCGACAGCTACAACCAGCTGAAGGTCAACATCAAGGACTGCCATACCGACGCTATCGGCATCGGCAGCATCAATATCGGAACCCAGGCTGGCGCTGCCGCTGCCGTTGACGCCATCAAGAATGCCATCAACACCGTCTCCTCCATCCGCGGCACCCTGGGCGCGACCCAGAACCGTCTGGAGCACACCCAGAACAACCTGAGCGTGATGAAGGAGAACATCCAGGACGCCGAGTCCACCATCCGCGACACCGACGTGGCCGAGGAGATGATGGCCTACACCAAGAACAACATCCTGGTGCAGTCCGCCCAGGCCATGCTGGCCCAGGCCAACCAGATTCCCCAGGGCGTGCTCCAGCTGCTGGGCTAATCCGGCGCAAATTCCGTATAAAACAATTCTCCGGCGGGGTCCGCCCCGCCGGAGATCCCCCACGATGAGGAGGCTGCAATACCGATGGAAGAAAAAAACCGTTCCCAACGGCGCTGGCTGATCCCCGCGCTGCTGGCGGTGGTTGTCCTGCTGCTGGCCGTGATTCTGGTGTTTGTCATGAAGCCCGGCGCTGAGCCGGTGGATATCCAGGACGGCGAAACGCCCAAGCTGGGCTATGCCGAGGGGACGACAGTGGTAGAGGATCCGGACGCGCTGCAAAAAGCGGTGGACGAGATGTATGCCCATGCGGCTGAGGGCGGCGTCACCCTGGAATACAAGAACGACGCCCGCAGTACGGATGGAGAAAATTTCTCCTGCTATATCGCCAACGCGGTGGAGAACCGGTACGACATGTACCTCCAGATTTTCGCGGATTCCGAGTTGACGGATCAGCTGCTGCTGACGGGTCTGCTCCGCCCGGGAAGCGCCTTTGACAACATCTCGCTGGAGCATCTGCTGGACCCCGGCACACATCGGGTATACGTGGCCTTTACGCAAGTGGAAGAGGACCTGGAGACGATACACGCCCAGGTCATGGTCACGATGGATTTCACCGTGACCGAGTGATTTTGCTGACTGCGGCGCAAGCCGCGTCAAAGAATATTTTTAGAGAGGATGTATTCACCATGAAGTTCAAGAAGCTCGTAAGCACTGCCCTGGCCGGCGCGATGGCACTGTCCCTGTCCGTTCCCGCTTTTGCCGCCGATGGGGACCTCGAGCAGAGCACCAACATCACCGGCACCACCCAGGCCCCCACCATCAAGATCACCGTCCCCGCCGCCGGCACCGTGACCGTCAACCCCTACAAGATGGCCGTTTCGGTGGGCGGCAGCGATGTGACCGATCAGATCATCAGCGCCACCCAGTTTATCGAGAACGCGAGTGACGTAGCGCTCAAGGTCAGCGCGGAGGTGACCGGTACAGCCGCCGGCAATCTCGCTTTCGCTACCGCCAGCACCCAGGGCTCAAGGGCCCCGACCACCAACAGCGTGTTCATGTACTTTGAGATGGTTGCGTCCGATGATGGCAGCACGGAGCCCACTTGGGCAACCGCCTATGACAGCAAGGCCGCCACTCAGATCCTGGTCAGCACCAAGGCCACGAAGAAGGCCGACATGCTGACCCTGGCCGCTGGCACCGGCACAGCCGCAGCGGCCACTGGCGGTTATGCCGCTTTCCACCTGGCCGGCGATGCCGCCTCCACCCCCACCACTGCCTAGGTGGCCGCTGATAAGGCCGATGTTGCCATCGCCTTCACCTTCACCCCGACCGCTACATCCACCGCTACTCCCTGATTGAGCGATCAGAACGAATCATTCACCCTTTTATCGGGCCGCGCGGCTATTCGGCCGCGCGGCCCTGAAGCTTTCCAGAAAAAAGCCGCCATACAAGCAAAACGGAGTTTTGCGCAAAAAGTCCTTTTTGATACTTTTTCTTTCAAGAAAAAGTATGGATACCCACAAGGAGGAGCCCATGAAGAAGCTGATTAGTTTACTGCTGGCGGCGTCTCCGGCGGCCAGAGCCGCCGGGGGCCCGGCGGAGGCGGAGCCGCCTGTCATTTCTGTCTCGGTCCCCGACACCGGGACCGTCATTGTGAACCCCTACCGCCTGCCGGTGGAGCTGGACGGCCAGGAAACCACCGAGCAGATCGCCGGGAGCACCATGATTCTGGAGAACCGCGGCAATGTGGCGGTGGATGTCAGCGTCAGCGCCATCGGGAGCCCCACGGGAGGCGTGGTGTTCACCGCCCGGCCTCCGGCGGAGAGCGCGGCGGAGAAGGAGCTGTTCCTGTACGCGGAGTTCCAGCCGCTGTCCGACCCCGTCCTGCGCCCCGGCTGGAGCGGCTGGTACAGCGACAGCACCAATCAAATCCTGGTGAGCGCCCAAGGGGCGGCGAAGGCGGACGTTCTGCGCCTGGAGGCCGGCGGGGCCCCTTACAGCTGGGGCGCGGCGCGCCTGTTCGGAGCCGCTGCGGCCTGCCCGGCGCAGCCCTGGGAGGCCGGGGACGGCTTCCATGTCAATCTGGCCTTCACCTTCACCCCGGCTGCCGCGGAGACAATCACCTCTGACATACCCGGCGGAGCGGAGTTTGATTCCGCCCTCGTCCTGCCTCCGGAGCAGAGCCCGGAGCCCGCGCCGGTGATGCCGCCGGACCCTGTGGTGGTGCCGCCGGAGATCCCTGTCCTCCCGGATTTGCCCGCAGTGCCAGACCCGGCGCCTGAGCCGGGAGGGGATGAGGAGCCGCCGGTTTCAGAGACGGGCGGCGTTTCAGAGCTGCCCCAAAGTGAATATGATTTCCAAACTTAAAATTCGGAAATCATATAGTTGATTTAAGCCGTTTTGCTCGCCGCCATAAACGGCGGCAACCGCAAAACATGGCACATATTACTTCCGACCTTTCGGATCGGGAGTAATAAAACAGAGAATCCCCGTCTGAAAGTCCTCAGGCGGGGATTCCTCTTTATGTTGTACGGCGGACTTTTTTGTGGTATACTGTTCAAAAGCCGCGGGAAAAACCGCGGCCGCGCATACTTGATACGAATACGCATTCGTATGATATCAAAGGAGAATACCATGAAAAAGCGGAAATCGACCTTGTGGATACTCGCCCTTCTCTGTCTGAGCGGCCTGCTGGCCGCCTGCGGGCAGCAGGCGGAGACGGATTGGACCGTGCAGCAGATGGCCTGGTCCATCCTGGCCTCCCAGGGGGAGGTGCCGGTGATGAACGCCCCGGACCCTGGCGCACCCCTCCAGACCTACCTGTCCGGCTACTACCACCTGGACTCCCGGCAGGTGGAGGAGGGAGCCGTGTTCTACGCCGGCGGCGTCTCCGCCCTGGAGGTGGCGGTGCTGCGCCTGGCGGACGGGGCCGGAACCGGCGAGGCGGAGCAGGCCCTCCAGGACTACATAGACGACCGGGCCGGATCCTTTGCCGGCTACGCGCCGGAGGAGTCGGCCATCCTGGAGCAGTCCACAGCCCTTGTCCGGGGGCGGTACGCCGCCCTGCTCATCTGCCCGGACCAGCAGGCCGCCAAGGCCGCCTTTGACGCCTGCTTCACCGGCGGCAATCCCCCGGCCGCAGCCCCCTGGCCCAGCGGCGGAAAGCTCGTCTCCATCGATCCGGCCCCGGCGGAGCCCTCCGCGCCGCCGTCCGATCCCGCGCCCCAGGAGGAACCCTCCGCCAATCCCGAACCAGCCCAGGAGGCACCGCCCGCCGTCCAGGAGCCGCCCGCAGAGGGGGCGGATACGGAGGAGAGGCCCGCCCAGCCGCCCGCGTCCACGCCGGACACGGAGGAGCCCTGGAGCTATGACGAGGCCCGCCTGCTCGCGGCCTGGGAGGCGGGCGGCTGGAGCGATCTGGCGGACCGGGACCGGGAGATCCTCGACAAGTGCCGGGAGGTCATCGACTCGGCGGCCGGGCCGGAGCTGACGGATTACGAGCGGGAGCTGGCTGTCCACGACTGGATGATCGACTGGGCCGAGTACGACCGCAACTCCCTGGACCACGCCGCCGGGGATTGGACGGACCCGGATTTCGAGACGCCCTACGGACTGCTCATCCGTCAGACGGGCATCTGCCGGGGCTATGCCTCCACCTTCCAGCTGTTCATGAAGCTCATCGGCATCCCGTGTGTCACCGTGGAGGGCATGAGTCACGGCGGGACTGACGAGCACGCCTGGAACCTGGTGGAGCTGGACGGCGAGTGGTACTGCGTGGATGTGACATGGGACGATCCCATCTCCAACAGCCCGGTGTCGGAGAGAATGGCCCACCGCTACTTCAACGTGACCAGCGAATTCCTGCGCCAGAACGACCACCAGTGGGACGAAACCCAGGCTGTGGAGGCCGCCGGGACCGCCTGGGCCTGGCAGGGCTGACAGACCGCCGGCCGCGTATCAATGATAGGAGGAATGACGATGCAGACGGCATTGGAGGCCGTTGACCTGTCCGGGCTGACCCTGAGCTGGGTGGATGTTGCCCTGCGGATGCTGCTGGCCATGCTCATCGGCGCGGTTATCGGCACGGAGCGGGAGTATACCCACCGGCCCGCCGGAATGCGTACCCACATGCTGGTGGCGCTGGGGGCCTGCGCGGTGATGATCACCAGCCAGCTGATCTTCTGCCAGTACCGGGCCTATGGCGCGGCCCCGGACCCCGCCCGCCTGAGCGCCCAGGTGATCACCGGCATGGGCTTCCTGGGCGCGGGCACCATTATCAAAGCGGGGCACACCATCAAAGGGCTGACCACGGCGGCGGGCATCTGGGCCACGGCCTGCCTGGGCATCGCCGTGGGCGGCGGCTACTACATTGTGGCCGTCACCGGCGCGCTGGGGATGCTCACCACCCTGGTTATCTTCGAGTGGATCCAGCGCAGGCTGATGATCAACCACTACGCCCTGTTCCACTTCTACGTCAACTGCGCCAAGGTGGCCGTCACCCTGGACGCGATCAGCCGTCTGGCGGAAGAGGCGGATGCCGTTATCACCAGCGTCCACGTGGAGGAGAAGCGGGACGGCTTCAAGATCGACTTCAAGGCCGACTTCAGCGGCCGCCACTCCAACGACCGGGTGCGCAGGTTCCTGGCGGAGCTCAGCGAGGACGAGAGCACCTCGTCGGCAAACTTTGAGCGCAGCCGGTTTTAGCGCCCCCAATCACACCTTGACAGGGCCCCCTCTCTGTAATATAATGTATTACAGAGAGGGGGCGATTCTATGCCAATGACAACCATATCCCTGCGGCTGGAGGAGTCGGACGCGGCGCTTATCAAGGAGTACGCGGCCATGAAGCGGATGTCCGTATCCGATCTCATCCGGCAGACGCTGCTGGACCGCATCGCCGCGGAGGTGGACCTGCACAGCTACAAGAAGGCTGTGGAGCAGTACCGCGGCGGGCAGGAGATCTACACCCACCAGGAGGTGGGCGAGCGCTGGAGGAGGTGAAGCCGTGAGCTGTCAGGTGGTGTACACGCCCCGGGCGGTGGCGGATCTGAAGAGCCTGGACCGGCCTGCCCGGGCGCTGGTGTACGGCTGGATCACGAAGAACCTGGAGGGCTGCGCGGATCCCCGCTGGCAGGGGGACGGCGACCGGGACGGTGGGCGGTGGCGGTACTGCATCGGGGAGTACCGCCTGATCGCGGAGATCGAGGGGGAGCGGATCGTCATTCTGGCAGTGAACACGGGGCTGGGGATCAGGTTAAGCTGGAAAAACATGCACGCCGGCCCCAACGTGTTCCTCAAATCCACCCTCCGCCAGCCGGTGAAGACAGCCCTGCTGCTGGCGGTGATGGCACTCATCACCTTTGCCTTCGTCTCCCAGGGCGCGGAGTACCTGCTGGTGAGGCAGGAGACGGAGCGGCTGGGGAGCTATTACCGGTCTATTGGTACGCTGCAATCTGCAACCGGCAACAAGTGGGCGGATACGACTGAGGCCGTGGCCTATCTGGAGGAGAACGCCAGTGTCCAGACGGTGCAGACGGTTGAATATACCTCTGCTGTCATACAGGATGATATCTACAATGCGGATATCGGAACGGAAAACACGCTCAAAGGGATCCGTGTGGCCTTTTATGGGACGCTTCAAAACTGGGACACGACCAATTTCTACTTTACCGTGGATACGGTTTTGGCCGGCTACCCAGAACACATCTCGGAAGGGGGATCCATCGTCCTTTTCAGAGAATACGGCTATGACCCACAAGATGTTGAGTACGCCTATGAACAGCTTGAGAAGGGCGGGCGTTATCTGGCGGTGGGATACTACTACCTCCATATCCCGAGCTGCAGAGTAGTTGAGTCCGATGATGGCACAAGCCGTGTGATGCACGCAAGGGTCAACTGCCCATCGGACGACCTCTTTTTTACCCCTGTACCAGAGGGGAGTGAGGCAAACTGGTCTGGCTTGAAAGATCATCAGTATGAAGAGGGCATCCTCCTTGAGTGGGACAACCAACGTGCGCTGAATATCATTCCCACAAAGGATATGAGCGCCCTGCCCATTGCACAGGACTCTGCCTCTGGCATCTACCTGACCGATGGCCGGTGGCTGGACAGTGCAGATGATGAGCTGGGCAGGACGGTGTGCGTGATCAATGAGGACCTAGCCTCCAGACGCGGCCTGAAGGTCGGGGATACACTCACGCTGAAGCTGCGGGATGTCCCGAGCCATTTCGGAGTATTTAAGGCTCAGCTGGAATACCCGTCTGCATTCCTGGAGCGTATACAGACAAAAACAGATACCTATGAGATCGTGGGAATCTATGGGTATATCAGCCAGTACAATGTGACCTATTTGAGCAACTTTACTTACATCCCAGATTCTGCTGTGCCGGACTCCTTTGCAATGACGACTCCAGAACTATTGGATGAGACCGCATGGGGCCCGGACCTCCTCGACAGCTATATAGAACAAGCTGGCGGTAACTATGAAGCCCTGCCGCACCCCCGCGACATCAGCTTTGTCCTCACCTCCCCGGATATGTCCGGCCAGTTCCTGTCTGAAACCCGCGAGGACTTGGCGGCCATGGGCTGGAAGGTGGTCATGCTGGAAAATAACTGGGAGAATTTCCAGGCGGCGGCCAAGCCCATGGTCCGCTCCTCCCTGATGAATGCTGTCATCTTCTCCGCGCTGCTGCTGGTGACTTTCTGCCTGCTGGCGGTGGTCTACTACCGGATGCGGCGGAAGGAGATCGCCATCGCCCGGGCCCTGGGCGTGCCCGCCCGGCGCTGCGCGCGGGACGTGTCGGTTCCTCTGCTCCTGCTGGGGGTGCAGGGCATCGCCGCAGGC
>CAJUQS010000189.1 GCA_910588365.1 uncultured Oscillospiraceae bacterium
ATCAAGTATGACGGCCTGGGCTTCATCCCTCTGGATGAGCTGATGAAAGAGGAAACGGCGTGACCAAAGCCACGCCGTCCCTTGAAAACACTACGTTTTCAGCTTTCTTGCATTTTTACTGTTTTACGGCCACCGCCCCTTTGTTCGCGGGTGCTCCTTCCGGCATATCAGCGGAGACGGCCCGCGCCGCCGCGTTACTTCAGCAGGGCGCGCATCACGCCGTAGTAGCACTGGGACACCTTTTCCAGCTGCTCCAGCTCGATGTACTCGTCGATGGTGTGGGCCAGGTTCTCCCGGGAGGGGCCGATGCCCAGGGTGCGGATGCCCGCCTCCCCGGCGTAGTGGCTGCCGTTGGTGCAGAAGTTGTACTGGGTGATCTCCGGCTGGAAGCCCATGGACTCCAGCTGAGAGAGAACGTCCTGGACGAAGCCCTCCTCGCGGCTGTAGAGCCAGCCAGGGAAGAAGCGCTCGCCGCGGATGGTGTCGCCGGTGTAGCAGACCTCCTCGCCCACGGCGTAGGAGACCTTGATCTTCATGTTGGGGTCCTCGGCCATCAGGCGGTCCGCCAGGGCCTGGAGGGGCGCCAGGACGCTCTCCTTGGTCTCCCCGGTGAGCAGGCGGCGGTCATAGGTGGCCCGGCAGTGGCTGGGCACCACGGAGGCGCCGGGATAGGGATCGGACTTGATGTCCGTCAGCTCCAGGATGCCGTCGCCCAGGACGTCGTGATGGGTGGGCTCCAGCCTGCGGATCTCCTCGATGACCCGGCACATGCTGTAGACCGCGTTGACGCCCTTCTCCGGGTTGGCGGAGTGGGCGGGCACGCCGAAGGTCTCCACCACGATCTCCCCCCGGCCCCGCTGGCCGATCTTGATGTTCAGCTGGGAGGCCTCGCCGATGATGACATAGTCGGGCTTGACGCAGGCGCTGATCTCCCGGGCGGCCACGCCCTCGAAGCACTCCTCGTGGACCACGCCGGCCACGTAGATCTCCCCGGCGAAATCACCGCCGCAGTCCTGAGCGAACCAGCCCGCCGCCGCCAGCATGGCGGACAGGGCCCCCTTCATGTCCGAGGTGCCCCGGCCGTACATCTTTCCATCCACGATCTCCGCCCCAAAGGGGTCGTGGTGCCAGACGGAGGGGTCCGGCACGGGAACCGTGTCCATATGGCCGTCAAAGAGGATCTTGGGGCCCGGGCGGCTGCCCTTGATATGGCAGATGCAGTTGCCGTACTTGTCCACGCGGACGCCGGTAAAGCCGTTGGCCTTGGCGTAGGCGTCCATTTCAGCGGCCGCAAGATTCTCCTGGCCGCTGTAGCTCTTGGCCTGAATCATCTTCCGGCAAAAGGAGATGAGCTGGTCTTTGCGTGTCTCGTTCAACATGTCGTTTACTCCTCCGCGTTGATTTCATTGATGTAGTCATAGAACCGGCTGGAGTCCCGCTCCAGCTGGAGATCCTCGGCCGTCTGGGTGGCAAAGGCGGCGGTCAGGGCCCCGGTGGGGCACACGTCCGCGCACAGGCCGCAGTTGCGGCAGAGCGTCCGGTCCACCCGCATCTCCGGGAAGTCCAGGGTCCGGGCCTTGTAGCAGCAGGCCTTCTCGCACCGGCGGCAGGAGACGCACTTCTTGCTGCCGTCGGCCTTGAAGGGCTCGAAGCGGAAGTCCAGACCGCAGACCAGCTCCTTCTTGGGGAAGTTGGGCTGGGCGGCCCGGAAGACCTCCTCAATGGAGTGGTAGCCCAGCTCCGCCAGCTTGGCGGAGAGGCTATAGCACAGCTCCTCCACGTAGGAGATGCCCTTGAGGATGGGGGCGGTGCACACGCCCACGCCCATGGCACCGGCCATCAGGAACTCGATGGCGTGCTCGGCGTTCATGCAGCCGCCGGAAGCATAGAGATTGCGCAGGCCGGGGTGGTTGCGGGCAATCTGGGCGTTGATGCGCATGGAGATGGGCCGCATGGCGGACCCGGTCATCCAGCCGAAGCCGTCGCCGCTCTGCATGACGGGGGCGGCCCTGCGGATGTCGATCTTCAGGGTGGGGCCGATGGAGTCGATGGCGCACAGGCCGTCCGCGCCGTGCTCCAGACAGCGGCGGGCGGTGGCCACGGTGTCCGGCCAGTTGCCGCTGAGCTTGCAGATAACGGGGATGGACACGTGGCTCTTGGCGTAGTCCAGCATGGGCAGCAGGGTGTCCTCGGTGTAGGACACCAGCTCGATGATGTGGGCCCCCGCCTTCTCCACGTCCGCCACAATGGCCTTGGCCTCGGCCAGGGTGTGGCCCACGCTGCCGATGACCACCGCGCCGGCGGCCACGGTCTCGGGGATCTCCTTCTCATACCACTGGAGGCGGTCGGAGTCCGCCCACTTCTCGCAGTTGATGAGGGAGTCGCCGTTGATGGTGCTCATATGGTGCACGGGGTTGATGGCCGCGCCCAGGCGGATGGTCTTGGTCACCACCGCGCCGCAGCCGGCCTGATGGCCGCGGATCATGCCCTCCGCGCCGTAGCACAGGGGCCCGGAGGTCAGAATGAAGGGGCTTTGCAGCCGGTGTCCGCAGAAGTCAATCTGGATGTCCGCGCCGGTCAGTTTGTTCCGATCTAGCATAGCCTGCCACCAGAGGGCGGAATGCCGCCCTGCCTTTCTGTATTATATTTGCAGCAGCCGGGCGAGATTGCCGTAGAAAATGGCCCGGATGAGGTCTTCTCCGTAGTTCTTGCGCTCCATGGCCTCCGCCAGGCGGCACATATCCTCCGCGCCGCGGATGCCGCCGGCGCCGGTGATGTCCCCGTCCCAGTCGGAGCCCAGGGCCAGGGTCTTCTCCCCGCCCAGCTCCAGGAAGTGCTCGAAGTGGGCCAGCAGGGCGTCCATGCTCCCGTCTCCGCCCACAAAGGCGGTGAAGAGGTTGATGCCCACCACGCCGCCGCTGTCCCGCACAGCCAGGAACTGGTCGTCCGTCAGATTGCGAGTGTGGCCGCACACGGCGCGGCTGTTGGAGTGGCTGGCAAGGATGGGGCCCCGGGCCGCCCGGACCAGATCCCAGAATCCGGCGTCGGACAGGTGGGACACGTCGGGCAGGATGCCCAGCTCCCAGGCCCGCCGGGCAAAGGCGATCCCCTTGTCCGAGAGGCCCCGCTCCGGCTCCTCCCTGTGGGACCCGGACAGGGCGTTGGCGTGGTTCCAGGTCAGGTTCACGCACCGCACGCCCCAGGCCCGGACCGTTTCCAGCCTGCCGGGATCGCAGTCGAGCAGCTCGGCCCCCTCGATGGAGAGCACCGCTCCTTTCATCCGCTCCGGCCACCGCTCTCTGCTTCCGGCGAAGAGCTCCGCCTGCCGCCGGCACTCCCCGAAGCGCTCCTCCGGGGGGATATCAGCGCTGTCGGCGAAAATCGCGAAGATCTGTCCCGCGGGCTGGTAGGCGCCCAGCCGCTCCAGATCGCACTGGCCGCTGTTTTTCAGCAGGCTCTCCCCGGTGTGGAGGCAGCGGCTGAGGGTGTCGCAGTGGGCGTCAAAGTAGGGGAGCCGCATCAGCCGATCCCCTTCCCCGCCGCCTTCAGTTCCTGGGCCGCCTCGTAGATGGCCACCGTCAGCTGCTCATAGCCGGTGCAGCGGCACAGGTTGCCGGAGATGGCCCGGCGGATCTCCTCCACCGTGGCGTCGGGGTTTTCCTCCAGCAGGGCCTTGGCGCTCATGATAAAGCCGGGGGTGCAGAAGCCGCACTGGAGGGCGTGGTTGCGCAGGATGGCCTCCTGGATGGGATCCAGTCTGCCGTTTTCCCCCACCCCCTCGATGGTGACGACGCTGCTGCCCTCCACGGACGCGGCCAGCACCAGACAGCTGGTCACCGCCTTGCCGTCCAGAATCACCGTACAGGCCCCGCACTCGCCCACGGCGCACCCCTCCTTGGTGCCGGTCAGCCGCAGGTCCTCCCGCAGCAGATCCAGCAGGCGGCGGTGGGGCGTGGTCTCAACGGAAACCGGCTGTCCGTTCAGGGTAAAATTCACTGTGATCTTCTTCATCGCTTACTCCTCCTCCCAGCCCATGGCTCCGGTCAGGGCGTCGCACACCACGGCGCTGACCGCGGGCTGCTTGTATTCGGTGGACCACCGCACGCCGGTGCGGCGGATCATCTCGTCGGAGACCTCCACCCCCGCCGCCTCAAAGAGCTGGCGGGTGGGAGCCTGGCCCACCAGGAGGGCCTCGGCGGTGGCGGTGCGGGCAGGCACCCGGAAGATGCACCCCGGGGCGATCCGGGCCTCCCGGATGACGCCCTCGCCGTCCAGCAGGAGGGAGACGGCGGCGTTCAGGCGGGAGATTGCCAGGGCCTTCCGGCGGCCCAGCTTTACAAAGGCCGTGCGGGAGCCCTCGGGGAGCTTGGCGAACCAGAAGCCCCGGACCAGCTCGCCGGGAGCCAGATCCAGCGCGCCCTTGTCCCTGTAGAGACTGGCCAGGGGCAGCTCCCGGCGGCCGCCGGGCCCCTGGATCTCCACCTGGGCGTCCGCCAGAATCAGGGCCGGCAGGGGATCGGAGGCCGGAGAGGCGTTGCAGATGCTGCCGCCGATGGTGCCCCGGTTGCGGATCTGGGTGGAGCCCACGGTGGCGCACGCCTGGGAGAGGCAGGGCAGGTACTGCCTGATAACCTGGGAACACTCCAGATCCGTGTGGGTGGCGAGGGCGCCGATGGCAATCCGTTCACCCTCGTCCCGCACGTAGCGCAGCTCGCCCGCCAGGCCGGTGATGTCCACCACCTGGTCCAGGTCCTTCCAGCGCTTATCCCTCTCGTGAATCTGAACCATCAGATCGGTGCCGCCTGCGATAACCCGGCTCGCCTTCCCGCCGTCCGCCAGAGCGGCGCAGGCCTCGTCCACGGCGGCCGGACGGATATAATCAAATTGAAACATAGCCCTTCTCCTTTACAGTTTTTTGCCCAGGAGCACGGACTCCAGGGTGCAGGGGTTCTCACGGATGCGGCGGCCGGTGGCGTTGCAGACCGCGTTGGCGATGGCCGCGGCCACGGCCTCGGTGGCCGGCTCGCCGACGCTCTTGGCGCCGTAGGTGCCCACCTCGTCGCCGCACTCGAAGATGTTCACCTGCATCTCCGGCGCGTCCATGGCGGTGGGCAGGATGTAGGAGTCGAAGTTCAGGTCCTTGACCCGTCCGTTCCTGACCTGCACCTCCTCGGTGATGCCGTAGCCCTGGCCCATGACGATGCCGCCGTAGATCTGCCCCCGGATGAGGGCGGGGTTCACGGCCGTGCCCACGTCGTGGCTGGCGGTGACCTTCTTGAGATCCACATAGCCGGTCTGCATATCCACCTCCACCTCCGCAATCAGGCAGGCGTAGGAGAAGGTGGGCGCGGCCTTGCCCTGGCCGGTGGCGTGGTCCTGGTGGAAGGCCTCTGGCGTGAACCAGGCGTAGGTGCTGGTGGGCAGGCCGGACCACAGGGCGCTGTTGGCCACGGCGGCAATGGTTACGGACACGTCCGGGTAGTCCTTCAGGAAGATCCGCCCCTGCTTCAGGTCCAGATCCTCTATGGTCAGCTTCTCGTAGCCGAGGGTCCCGGCGGGCAGGCCGTAGCGCTTCTCCACCTCCTCCAGGGGGAGGGAGCGCATTTGCAGCGTATCCTCCAGCAGGAGCCTGTGCATCTGCTCCCCGGCCTTGCGCACCGACTGCGCGCCCATGACCGTCCCCCGGGAGGCGGCCGTCATGCCGCAGTCGGGGATGGAGAAGGTGTCCGTGCCGTGGAAGAAGATGCTCTCATAGGGGCACCCGACGGCCTCGGCGGCAATCTGGGCGTAGGCGGTCTTGAGGCCCTGGCCGTTTTCCGCCAGGCCGGAGCTGATGTTCACCGATCCGTCCTCGTGGACCATCATGAAGCACCCGGAGGCGTCCGGGGACTCCGCGCCGAAGCCGCAGCTGCGGTAGCAGATGGACATGCCGATGCCCTTGCGCTTTTTCCGGGAGGTCTGGTTCCTGTAGGCGGCCCGCTTGCGCTGGTAGTCGGTCTGCTCCACCGTGTAGTCCATCATCTCCTGGAGAACCACGTGGCTTACCGGGGCGCTGCTGGCGGTGAGGGAGCCGTCCTTGAGGCAGTTCAGGCGCCGCAGCTCCACCTCGTCCATGCCCAGCTCCTCGGCCAGCTCGTCGATGAGCTGCTCCTGGGCGAAGATCAGGGAGGGCGAGGAGTAGCCCCGCATGGCGCCGGAGTGGAGGTTGTTGGTAAACACGCCGAAGGTATCGGTGGAGATATTGTCAATCTCATAGGGGCCGGAGGAGTGGAGGTTGGCCCGCCAGTTCATGAACTGGGTCTGGTTGTTGTAGGCCCCGGAGTTGTCCACCTGCTCCCCCCAGAAGGCCACGATCCGCCCGTCCTTTTTCGCGCCGATCTTGTAGCGCAGGCGGAAGGGATGGCGCTTGGCGCTCTCCAGGAAGGAGTCCGTCCGGGAGAAGACCAGCTTCACCGGCCTCCCCGTCAGCTGGGAGAGGTAGGCGGCCCGGGCGGCCACCAGCCCCACGCCCTCCTCCTTGCCGCCGAAGGAGCCGCCCAGGGTCTCCTGGACGATGCGCACCTTGTTCATGGGTGCGCCCAGCACGTCGGCCACGTAGCGGCGGGTGAAGAAGGGGTTCTGGGCGGAGGCGTGGACGGTCATGATGCCGTCGTTGGGGTTGCGGTAGGCCACCACCGCCTCGGGTTCGATGTAGGAATGCTCGATGTACTGGGTCCGGTACTCCCGCTCGATGACCACGTCCGCCTGGGCAAAGCCGGCGTCGATGTCCCCCTTGCGGATGCTGTACCTGGACTCCTGGAAGATGTTGCCCGGGTGCTCCGGGTGGATGACCGGCGCATCCTCGGCCATGGCCTCCTCAATGGTGTACACCCCGGGGAGCTCCTCGTACTCCACCTCAATGACCTCCAGGGCCTCCTCCAGGGCCTCCCGGGTCTCGGCGGCTGCCATGGCCACGCAGTCGCCGGCATAGCGGATCACGTCCGTCAGATACATGTAGGAGGCCCAGCTGCGCTTCTTCGGCATGTCAAAGCAGGTGACCACCGCCGCCGCGCCGGGTACGGTCCGGGCCTTCTCCGCGTCGATCCTCAGCACCCTCGCGCTGCTGTAGGGGCTGCGCAGCACGCCGGCGTACAGCATCCCGTCCATAAAGATGTCCGCCGCATACCGGGCGCGGCCCGTCACCTTCTCAATTCCGTCCAGCCGGGGTTTGGACCGGTTGATGACATCAAATTTCTCAATTTTTGTTCCAACAAGTGGCATAACGCTCCTCCTCTATCTCTGGGGATTCCAGAAGCTCTCCGCCGCCGCGCGCAGCCGCTCCCTGGCGGCGGAGGGGTCAATGGTCAGTATCCTGCCCTCCCGCTTCAGCCAGCGGCCGGCGGCCATCACGTCCGTCACATCCGCCGGGCCGCGGAAGAGCACCAGCTGGTCGTAGACATTGTGCTCGTTGATGGGCGTGGGGGTATCCAGGGCGATGGCGATCACATCCGCCGCCTTCCCCGCCTCCAGCGTCCCCGTCTCCTCCAGGCCCAGGGCCCTGGCGCCCATCTCGGTGGCCATGCGGTAGACGGTTTTGGCGGGCATGGCCTGGGGGTCCTGGCGGTGGGCCTTGTGGATGAGGAACGCCCCCCGCATCACCTCGAAGAAATTGTTGACGTAGCCGTCGGTTCCCAGACCTACGGTCATGCCCCGCTCCAGCATCTCCGTCACCGGCGCCACGCCGCCGCCCACCTCGCAGTTGGAGAGGGGCATGGTCACCGCCCGCACGCCCCGTTGGGCGAGGATGTCCAGATCCTCCTCCGGCACCTGGACCACCTGGGAGGCCAGCACGTTTCCGTCCAGACAGCCCCACTCGTCGTATAGCTCCACCGGGCGCTTCCCATAGCGCTCCCAGCACCAGCCAGGCTCGTAGACGCTCTCGCACAGGTGCATGTGCATCGGCGCGCGGCTGCCGTCCGCCAGGGCCTTGGCCCGCTTCACGTAGTTCTCGTCACAGGTAAAGAGGGTGTGTATGCTGAGGAAGCCCTGAACCAGTCCGCCCCTCTCCCGGGCGGCGCGGATGAAGCCCGTGTTCTCCTCCAGGCCCAGCGCGCCGATCTCCTCCCCCGCCCGCTGGCAGGCCTCGAAGGACAGGAGACCCCGCAGTCCGGCCCTCTCCACGATCTCCCGCTCCACCTCCAGGGCCCCGGGAATGGCGTGGGGGCCCTCCAGAATATCGGCAAAGGAGGTGACGCCGCTGTCGATCATCTCCACGCAGGCCCAGGCGGTGGTGGCGGCCACCAGCTCGTGGTCCAGCCGGTCCTCCACATAGGGCCACCAGTAGTCCTCCAGAAAGCTGGAAAACTCCGTCACCAGGGCCTCCGCCGTGATGCCGTGGGACAAAAAGCCGTACATGTGGTTGTGCCCGTTGACAAAGCCGGGGGCCAGCAGGCGGCCGGGCAGCTCGACCACCTCGTCGTCCGCCCGCACCGTGAGGACGGGCCACGGCCCGATCTCCGTGATGCGCCCCTCCTCCGTCCGGAGACCCCAGCCCTTTTGCAGGCCCTCCGGCGTCAGCACGTATCCGCCCTTTATGACCGTTCCCATGGCAGTTCTCCCTCCTTGTTGATCTCGCAATTTAAAAAACGGCCGCCGGGCCGCTCCGCCGCCAGCCGTCCGTCCCGGACAAGCCGCTTGCCCCGCAGGTAGACCGAGCGGATGGAAACCTCCGTCCTCATCCCCTCGTAGGGGGTGTAGTCCACCGTCTGGACCTGGCCGGCGGCGGTGATGGTCCGCGCCGCGCCCGGCTCCAGCACGGCGATATCGCCGTCGCTCCCCACCCGCAGGCACCCCTTCCGGGGATAGAGCCCCAGGGCCCGGGCGGGGTTCGTAGCGGTCAGCGCCGCGATCCCGGGCAGCTCCAGCCCCCGCTGCCGTCCGCAGGTGTACAGCAGGCCCATGCGGTGCTCCACGCCGGGAATGCCGTTGGGAATCCTCCGGTAGTCCTCCAGGTGGGCCCGCTTCTGGGCCAGGGTGAAAGCGCAGTGGTCCGTGGCCACGGTCTGGATATCCCCGCCCAGCAGGCCGTCCCAGAGCGCGCGCAGGTCGTCTCCGCTCCGCAGCGGAGGGGACAGGATGTACTTGGCGGCCTCCGCCGCCTCCCCGCCATAGCGGGCGCCGTCCAGCAGCAGGTACTGGGGGCAGGTCTCCGCCGTCACCCGGACGCCCTCTGCCCTGGCGGCCTTTACCGCGGCGAGGCCCTGGGCGGTGCTCAGGTGGACGATGTACGCCCGCGCGCCGGTGAGGGCGGCAAAACAGAGGACCTTGGCAGCCGCCTCCGCCTCCACCAGGTTGGGCCGGGAGGCGGCGTGGCTGGCCATCTCCTGAGGGTCCAGCTCACCTTGCAGGAGCTCCAGGACCGGCCCGTTCTCACAGTGGACGCAGACCACGGCGCCCAGAGCCGCGGCGGCCCGGAAAATCTGGTACAGCGCCCGGTCGTCCACCCCGATATCGTCCTGATAGGCGGTGTAGACCTTGAAGGCGGAGACGCCCCGGGCCGCCATGTCCGCCATCTGCTCCGCCATGTTCTCCTCCCAGTGGGAGACGGTCATGTGGAGGGCATAGTCGCACCAGGTTTTTCCGTCCGCCTTTTCCCTCCAGCGGGAGAACCCCGTCTCCAGCGGCGCATCCCCCTCGCACTCGGCGAAGTCCGCCACCGTGGTGGTGCCGCCCAGGAGGGCCGCCCGGGTCCCGGTGTCAAAGTCATCCGCCGTGTGGAACGCGCCCGCCGGCATGTCGAAATGGGTGTGTGCGTCCACGCCCCCGGGGACCACCCAGCAGCCCCGGGCGTCCTCCACGTCCTCCCCGGGCAGAGGGGAGATGCTGCCGCCCACCTGGACGATCCGCTCCCCCTCCAGCCGGATATCCCCCTGCCTTACGCCGTCCTCCAGGACCAGCGTACCTCCTTGAATCAGCATCTTTTCTCTCCATTCAAAAAGAGCGGGATCAGACAGCCTTTGTAAAAGGTTGCCAAACATCCCGCATTGACAGCACAAAATATGTATCTGTTCCCTATGTCATTATATTACTCATAATCCGAAGCGTTGTCAAGGAGAAACGTCAAATTCTTATAGAGATATAATGTATTTTATGAGGTTGCATAAAATTCGGGTTAAAATTTGATATTCCCTACAAAAGGGAAAGGGCCCGTCCCCCCGCAGCCATTGGGGGACAGGCCCTGAGCGGCGGCAAACGGGCCGGCGTTTGGGCATGTTGATATTTTTCAGACAACCCCTAGTTGCCCAGGGCCCAGTTTTGCAGGGTGCGGATCTTGTAGCGGTTCGGGTAGATGTAGTGCATGTTGCACAGGACGGGAACGTCCTGGGTGGAGTAGAAGACCTGCTCCATGTAGGTAATGGGGCTTCCGGCCGGCAGCTCGAACAGACCCTCCATCCCCTCGGGCAGGCCGAGGGGCATGATCTCGCACAGGGAGTGGGCCAGATCCTGGCCGCAGAAGTCCTCCAGCAGCACGTGCAGCTGGAGAAAATCCATGTTCTCGATGTCCGAACGGGTGAGGTAGGCGGCGGGCACGTGGGACAGGGTGAGGATCGCCGGCTTTCCGTCCGCCCGGTAGAGCAGGCGGCTGCGCAGCAGCCGGTCCCCGGGGGAGATCCGGAGAAAGCCCGCCAGACGCTCGTCCGCCGGGATGTAGGTCTGCTCCAGGATCTCCAGGCTGGGCTCGAACCCGTCCCGCTTCAGGCACTCCATAAAATAATAGCTGCGGTTTTCGTAGTCCAGGGCGCTGGGGTGGATATAGTTGCCGGAACCATGGCGTTTGGTGATATACCCCTCCAGCGCCAGCATCAGCAGGGCCTCCCGGAGGGTCACCAGGCTGATGCCCAGCCGCTTGGCCAGCTGGCTCTCCGGCGGCAGCTTGTTATTCTCGAATTTTTCGCTGCGGAAGATGTCCAGAATCCTCCGCTTGATGGCAAGGTAGGTGCTATAGTTTGTCCGGGCCATGGAGTCACCTCTTAAACTTGAAAAACAGTAGTCTTTTTATTATAGACCTGATTTTGCCAAAAAGCAAGCGCTATTCTTCGCCAAAAATTCCGCCCCCACGGAAAACGGGGCGGAGCCGCTGGACGGCCCCGTCCCGTTTTCGCCGTTCTACTTCTTTCTGTCCGGCGCGGGAGGCATCCGCCATGCGCCGTGGTCCGTATGCAGCAGGTGGTGGGACCGCTCGCCGCAGGGCTTCTCCAGGAACTCCCGGTAGAGGGCGCGCACGTCCTCGTTCTCGTGGCTGAAGCGGACCTTCTCGTGGGCGTCCATGTCCCACAGGGCGTCCCCACGGTACTCCGCCAGCTCCTCGCCGTCCACAATGGGCTGGCCGCCGCCGCCGGCACAGCCGCCGGGACAGGCCATTACCTCCACGAAGTCGTAGCTCACCTCGCCCTGGCGGATGGCCTCCAGCAGCTTCCGGGTCCGGCCCAGGCTGCTGACCACCGCCACCCGGACCACGCCGGCCCCGGGAATATTGAAGGAGGCCTCCTTCCAGCCGTCCCGGTCCATGCCCCGCACGGCCCGGAAGGTATCCGCATTGGGATTCCGGCCGGTGATCAGGTAGTAGGCGCTGCGCAGGGCCGCATCCATCACGCCGCCCGTGGCGCCGAAGACCACCGCCGCGCCGGTGCCGGTGCCCAGAGGGCTGTCGAACTCCTCCTCCGGCAGGTTTTCAATGAGGATCTTGTCCGCGCGGACCATCCGCAGCAGCTCCCGTGTGGTCAGCACCACGTCCACGTCCGGGTCGCCGCAGGCGTCCCGCATGGGCTCCAGGGCCGCCTCCGCCTTCTTCGCCACGCAGGGCATGATGGACACCACCCGGACCTTGTGGGGATCCAGGCCCATCTTCCCGGCAAAGCAGCTCTTTGCCACCGCGCCGAACATCTGCTGGGGCGACTTGGCGGTGGAGAGATTGGCGGTGAACTCCGGGTAGTTGGACTTGACAAACCGGACCCAGCCGGGACAGCAGGAGGTGAACATGGGCCACGGGTACTCCTCCCGGTGGGTGAAGCGCTCCACGAACTCGCTGCCCTCCTCCATGATGGTCAGATCGGCGGTGAAGTTGGTGTCAAAGACATAGCGGAATCCCAGCCGCTTCAGGGCGGCCACCATCTTCCGGGTGGCCGCAGGGCCGGGCTCCAGGCCCACCGCCTCGGCCCAGGCCACCCGCACCGCCGGCGCCACCTGCACCACCGTGGTCAGGGACGGGTCCGCCAGAATATCCAGCACGGGCTCCGTGTCGTCCCGCTCCCGCAGGGCGGCGGTGGGGCAGTGGGTGATGCACTGGCCGCAGAAGGCGCAGTCCGCGTCCAGAATCTTCCGGTTGTGGCTGACGTTTACCGTCACCCGGGAGCCGGTGCCCGCCAGATCCCAGATGTTCAGCCCCTGGATCTTGTCGCACACCTGGATGCAGCGCATACACTTGATGCACTTGCTCTCCTGGCGGATGAGGGGGGTGCTCCGGTCCCAGATCTCCTTGCGGATGTTGATGGGGTACGGGATGTACAGCAGGTTGGCGTCCATGGCCAGCTTCTGCAAAGAGCAGTTGCCGCTGCGGGTGCAGAAGGCGCACTGGCAGTCGTGCTGGGAGAGGATGAGGCGCAGGTTGGTCCGCCGTGCCGCCCGGACCCGTGGGGAGTTGGTATACACCACCATGCCGTCGTGGACGGGCTCATCGCAGGCCGTCACCAGACGGTCCACGCCCTCCACCTCCACCACGCACACCCGGCAGGCGCCGATCTCGTTGAGCCCCTTCCAGAAGCAGAGGCTGGGGACAGGGGAACCGGCCAGCTTGGCAGCCTCCATGATGGTGGATCCCTCCTGGACCTGAATGGCAACGCCGTTGATTGTGACCTTTACCATGCCTGTTTCCTCCCTCCTTTGAAGTTTCCATAGCCGAAGCAGTCGCAGCGCAGGCACCGGGAGCTCTCCTCCATGGCGCCCTGGGCCGTCAGGCCGCACTCAATGCACTGAAAATCGTTTTTCCGCTCGCCGGCCTCCCGCTCCGTGGTGTTGACCCGGCCGTGGGGGGCCTTGTTCTGGAGCGCGGGGGCGGGGATCTCCACGTCCACGGAGATCTCGTGGTGGAAGCCCAGGTACTCGTCGATGTTGGCGGCGGCCACCTTTCCGGCGGCAATGGCCCGGATGGCGGAGGCGGGGCCGGTGACGCAGTCGCCCCCGGCGAAGACGCCGTCCATCTCCGTGTTGGCCAGCTGGGCGTCGCTGAGGGCCTCGATGGTCCCACGGTGGATGGGAATGCCGGCGTGCTCAAAGGCCATGGTCTCAATGCCCTGGCCGATGGCTACCACGATGATGTCGGCGGGGATGCGCAGCTCCTCCTGCTCGGCATTCTGGGGGACGGGCCGGCCGGAGCGGATGTTGCCGGGGATCTGGGGCTGGACCCACAGGGCGGCCGCCCGGCCGTCCCCGTCCGCCTCAATGCGCACCGGCGCCATCAGCGTCAGCAGCTCCACGCCCTCGGCCACCGCGCCCTCCACCTCGTCGGGCAGGGCGGTCATATCCACCTGGCGGCGGCGGTAGACGCAGGAGACCTTCTCCGCGCCCAGGCGCACGGCGCTGCGGGTCACGTCCATAGCCACGTTGCCGCCGATGACCACCACCCGCTTGCCGGTGAAGTCGGGCATCTCGTTGTCGCCGATGGCACGGAGCATCTCCACGGCGCTGACCACGCCGGCGCTCTCCTCACCGGGGATGCCGGTCTTCTTGTCCGTGTGGGCGCCGATGGAGATATAGACGCTGTCGTACTGGCGGCGCAGATCCTCAAACCAGATGTCCGTGCCGATGTCCACCTCGGTGTGGACGGTGATGCCCAGGGAGAGGATGGAGCCGATCTCCCGGTCCAGCAGCTCCCGGGGGAAGCGGTAGCTGGGGATGCCGTAGCGCAGCATACCCCCCAGCTGGCGGCGCTTCTCGTACACGTCCACCTCATGGCCCATGAGCGCCAGGTAGTAGGCGGCGGAGAGTCCGCCGGGGCCGCCGCCGACAACGGCCACCCGCTTGCCGGTGGGGGCGGCGCACAGGGGCTGGGCCACATCCCCCGCCGTATCCACCGCGTAGCGCTTGAGGGCCCGGATGTTCATGGCGTCATCGATCATGTTCCGGCGGCAGCGGGCCTCGCAGGGGTGCTCGCAGATGTAGGCGCAGGCCACCGGGAAGGGATTGTCCTTGCGGATGAGGCGGATGGCGTCCTCGCAGCGGCCGGCGCCTATGAGCGCAATATAGCCGGGGATGTCGATGCCGGCGGGACACAGCGCCACGCAGGGCACGGGGTTCTCCAGATTGCCCAGGCAGCGGTGGTTGTTGATGTGCTCCCAGTAGTCGTCCGCGAAGCCGTGAATTCCGTCCAGCACCAGCTGGGCCGCGTGCCGCCCGATGGCGCAGGCGGCGGTGGAGGCGATGGACTGGGCGGTCTCCTCAATAATCTTCATGTGCCGGGGCTTGGCCCGTCCGTCCAGCACATCCCCCAGCAGGGTTGACAGCTGTCCGAGGCCCACCCGGCAGGGTACGCACTTCCCGCAGGTCTGGGCGTGGCAGAGGTTGAGGAAATTCATGGCCATGTCCACCGGGCACAGGCCCGGAGGCGACGCGGCAATGCGGCGCTCCATATCGTGGTAGAGCTGGTCCACCGTCATCTGCGCCCGATCGGGGGTCTTGATATCTAAGCGGCTCAAGTTCTTGCACTCCCTTCATATGTTCTCAACGCATGGATCTGCGTTACTTCTTCTTTACCTTGTGTCCCAGGGCGACCTGCTCCAGATTGGCGGGCAGATCCCGCACGCGCCGCCCCGCGGCGTCCGCCACGGCGTTGACGATGGCGGGTGCCACAATGCAGGTGGCCGGCTCCCCCAGCCCCTTGGCGCCGAAGGGCCCGTATCTGCCCGGGATCTCCAGGACGATGGGAGTGGTCTTCGGCATGTCCAGGGCGGTGGGAATGATGTAGCTGTCCAGATTGTGGTTCTGGATCCGCCCCTCCGACATCTCCAGCTCCTCCATGACGGCGTACCCGACGCCCATGCACACGCCGCCGCGGATCTGTCCCTCGGCCTCCGCCTTGTCAAAGGCGTGGCCCACGTCGTGGACGGCGAAATACTCGTCCACGCTGACAACCCCTGTGCGCACGTCCACCGTCACCTCCGCCGCGGCCGCGCCGTAGACGTAGGAGAGGTAGGCGTCGCCCACGCCGCAGCTCTTGTCGTAGGGCAGCGGCGGCGCGGCCATGTAGCCCAGGGCGTTGAGGTGGTCGCTGGCGGCAAACACGTCGCCGATGACCTTCTGGAGGGGGACGCGGTTGCCCGGATTTCCGCTCTCGAAGATCTCCCCGTCTTCAAAGGTGACCTCCCGCGTGTGGAGATAGGGCTCCGCGTAGGCGGTGAGCTTCTCCCGCAGCTGCCCGGCGGCACGGTAGACGGCCCCGCCGGAGAACACGGTCCCCCGGGTGGCCACCGTGGGCCCCGCGTCGGTGAGGAAGGTGGTGTCCACCCCGCTGTAGCGGATCTTCTCCCAGCTGATGCCCAGGGCCTCGTGGACCACGTGGGCCACCATGGAGCTGCCCCCCTGGCCCACCTCGGCGATGCTGGAGCAGACGGAGACGCTGCCGTCGGGCTGGATGGAGAGCATACCGCTGGCGGTGTCGATACCCTGGCCCGCCGCGCCGAAGGACTCGCCGCGGTGGAGCAGCGCCACGCCCAGGCCCTTCTTGGAGCGGCTGTGGCTGGCGTTGTAGACGGCGATCCGCTCCCGCCGGGCGGGGAAGTCCACCGCCTCCTCCAGGGCCTCCAGGCACTGGGGCAGGGTCACGTCCTCCATGATCTGGCCGAAGGCCGAGGGCTTTCCGTCCTCCAGCATGTTGAGCCGGCGCACCGCCACCGGGTCCTTGCCCAGATACGCGGCGATCTCGTCCATCAGGGACTCGGAGCAGAAATCCACCTGGGGGGAGCCGAAGCCCCGCAGGGCGTCGGAGTATACCTGATTCGTGTAGACGCTGACCGCCTCCGTGTCCACATGGGGCACCTGGTAGGGACCGGTGCCCTCGATGGCCATGCGGCTGGTCACGGGGAAGGTCTTGCTGGTATACGCGCCGCCGTCCAATGTCAGGCGGATCTTCATGGCCAGCAGCTTCCCCTCCCCGTCAAAGCCCACGGTGTAGTCCGCGAAGAGGGGATGGCGCTTGGTTCCCTCCTCGATGGACTCCTCCCGGTTCAAAACCACCTTGCAGGGCCGGCAGAGCAGGCGGCTGGCCATGGCGGCCCGGCTGGCGGCCAGGGCGATGTCGTAATTCTTCCCGCCAAAGGAGGCCCCGATGGTGGTGAGCACCACCCGCACGTCCGTCATGGGACAGCCCAGGGTCTCCGACACCACCTTGCGGATGGGGAACGGGCTGTTCACCGGGCAGCGGACCAGGGTCTCGCCGGTGCCGGGGTCGTAGGAGGCCACGGCGGCCTCCGTCTCAATGCAGACGTGCTGGACCCGGGGGGTGGTGTAGCGCCGGCGGAGCACGTGGGGGGCGGCGGCCAGGGCCGTCTCCGCGTCCCCCCGGACCGTCACGTACCGGGCGATCCGGTTTCCGGTTTCGTGGACCAGGGGGGCGTCCTCGTCCAGGGCCCGCTCGGCGTCCAGCAGGGCGGGCAGGGGCTCCAGGTCCACCCTGACCGCCGCCGCGGCCGCCGCGGCCTCCTCCGGGCTCTCCGCCACCACCAGCGCCACCCCGTCGCCCACGCAGCGCACCCGGTCCGGGCAGAGGACCGGCCGCTCCCTGGGCTGGGAGGGAATTCCCGGGATGTCGCCGGCGGTGAAGACCCGGAGCACGCCGGGCATCTCCAGGGCGGCGGAGGCGTCGATGGAGCGAATCCGCCCGCTGGGGATGGTGCTGCGCACCACCTTGGCATACACCATCCCGGGCAGAACAATATCATTGGCGTACACGGCCCGGCCGGTCACCTTGGGTAAAACATCCTTGCGCAGTTTCATGTCTCCTCCTTTTCCCGCGGGGCGGGCGCGCCGCCGCCGAAGCGGTAGGGCAGATCGTTGATCTCCACCCCCAGGGCGTTCTCAATGGCGTTGATCACCGCCGGCGCGGCGGGCACCACCGCCGCCTCGCCGATGCTCTTGGCGCCGAAGGGGCCGGTGGGCTCCGTCTCCTCGATGAAGTCCACCTGGATGCGGGGCATCTGGTGGGAGCGCAGAATGGGATTGGTGACAAAGCTGTCGTTGCAGCTGCGGCCCTCCTCATCGAAGGAGAGGCCCTCGCACAGGGCGTAGCCCATCCCCATGTGGATGCCGCCGTGGAGCTGTCCCTCAATGGACATGCGGTTGACCACCTTCCCCACGTCGTGGACGGCCACGTAGTCCGTCACCGCCACCTTGCCCGTGGCCTTCTCCACCCTGACCCGGGCCAGATGGGCCCCGTAGGAGGTGGGGCCGGCGGGCATGGCGTAGGTCTCCTGGCAGATGATCTCCCGGTGGGAGACGTTCTGGGCGTGGATCATCACCTGGTCCAGGGGGGTGAGCTCCCCCGTGGCGGCGGAGCGCACCCCGCCCTCCTCCAGGGTCAGCCCCTCTTCCGGCTCGCCCAGCAGGGCGGCGGCCTCCTTCTGAAGCTCCCGGGCCACGGCCTCCGCCGCCTTCTTGGCGGCGCTGCCGGCCACGTAGATGCCGTGGCTGGCGTAATCCCCCAGGTTCCAGGGGCAGGCGTCGCTGTCCGCCTCCACCACGGTGATCCAGCCGGTGGGGATGTGGAGGATGGAGGAGATGATCTGGGTCTGGGCGGTGACGGAGCCGTTGCCCATGTCGTGGCTGCCCGTGTACAGCACGCAGGTGCCGTCCTCGTTCATCTTTATCATCAGGCAGATCTGGTCCCGGTGGGCCCCGAAGCAGCCGTTGCCGTGGGCCCCCATGGCAAGTCCGGCGCCGATGGCGTATTTCCCGCCCTCGTCATCCAGCGGCCCCCAGTTCTCCGCCAGCTCCAGCCCCCGGCGCAGGCAGTCCAGGGGCCTGGGGTTGCCCAGGGAGTAGAAGCCGATGGGGTCCAGGGCGTCCGGCTCCACCAGATTTTTCAGCTGGAGCTCCGCCAGGGAGATCTGTAAGGCCTTGGCGATCTTCTGGAGCTGGCGCTGCTGGCCGAAGAAGGCCTGGGGCGAGCCGTAGCCCCGCATGGCGCCGCCCACCGGGGTGTTGGTGTAGACGGGCTGTCCGGTAAAGCGGATATTGGGGCACTTGTACATCTTGAAGACCTTGTGGCTGAGGGCCCCCAGTACGTTCATGCAGCTGCCGGCGTAGGCGCCGGTGTTGGTCATGATGCGGATGTCCTGGGCCACCAAGGTGCCGTCGTTTTTCACGCCGGTGCGCAGGTAGACCACGGAGCCGTGGCGGGTGCGGGTGGCGTTGATGCACTGCTTCCGGCTCAGTTCCAGCCGGACCGGCCGCCCCGTCCGCATGGACAGCAGGGCCGCCACCGGCTCAATGGTCATCTCCAGCTTGCCGCCGAAGGAACCGCCGATGGCCGGGCTGGACACCCGGACCCTGCTCATGGGCAGGCCGAAGATGCGGGAGAGGATGATCCGGTAGCCGAAGACGTTCTGGTTGGGGGAGATGATCGTCAGCTTGCCGGTGTAGTCGTAGTCCGCGATGGCCACGTGGCGCTCAATGGCCCCGTGGTGGATGGGCGGGGTGGAGTATCGGTCCTCGAAAATCCGGTCCGCCCGGGCGAAGCCCGCCTCCAGGTCCCCGGCGTTGTGGACCATGGTGGTGATGACGTTGCTCTCGCCGTGGATGGGGTACGCCCCCTCCCTGGCGGCCGTCTCCACGTCGGTATAGAAGGGCAGGGGCTCGTAGTCCACGTCGATGAGCTCCAGGGCTCTTTGGGCGATCTCCGGCGTGTCCGCGGCCACCGCCGCCACCCGGTCGCCCACATAGCGCACGGTGCTGTCAAAGATGCGCTCCGTGTTTGGAATCTGATGCTCGTAGAAGCGGGTGGCGCTGTTGAAGAGGACGCCCGGGTCCTCCCGATAGGTCACCACGTCCCGGACGCCCGGCAGTGCGCGGGCCCGGTCTGTGGAGATAGACCTGATGCGTGCGTGGGGCAGGGGGCTGCACAGCAGGGCCGCGTGGAGCATCCCGGGGACGCGCATGTCCCCCACGTACTGCTTGCGCCCCGTCACCTTCAGCTCCGCGTCCCGGATGGGGAGACTGTCCCCGATCGCGTTGTATGTCTTCATACTGCCGCCCCCCTCATCCGGCCGGCCGCCAGGCGGACAGCCTCAACAATTTTCACATAGCCGGTACACCGGCACAGGTTGGCGCTGAGCGCCCGGCGGATGGCCTCCTCGTCCGGGTCCGGGTTCTGGTCCAGCAGGGCCTTGGCGCTCATAATCATACCCGGCGTACAGAAGCCGCACTGCACGGCCCCCGCGTCAATAAAGGCCTGCTGGATGGGGTGCAGGACCGGCCCGCTGGAGAGGCCCTCGATGGTCTCCACGCGCCTCCCCCGGAGAGACGCCGCCTTGACGGAACAGGAGTTGACCGCCCGTCCGTCCAGAATCACGCGGCACGCGCCGCAGGTGTGGGTGTCACAGCCGCACTTGGCCCCTGTCAGGCCCAGCTTTTCCCGCAGGATGTACAGAAGCGTCCAGTCGGCCTCAGCCAGGACGGTGCGCTCCTCGCCGTTTACAAAAAAGGAAACCGGCTCCATAGTTGACTCCTTCCTTACTATGTGAAATGCGAATTGATTATATCATTATATCAATTTATCACTTTTTTCTCATTTCTGCAATAGGGGAAGGCAAATCCGGGTTCTTTCTCTCTTTTTTACAAATACCGTGCAAATCAATTGGCGGAAATCACTATATCTAAACGGCGTTTGAGCCGGGTTCTAAAATTTTTCCCTGTCCACCCCCCGAAACCGGTGGAAAGGGGGTTGACATTCTCTCAAAATATTGTATACTGCCATTAAATTCATTATATCACTTTGACAGCAGCGCCTGCTGGTCCGGGAGGCCGGCGAGAGGTCTGTACATTCAAATTTTTTATGATAGAAGGAGACGCGACATGAGCAAGATCGATCTGAGCATCCAAAAGGACATTCTGGCGAAGAACGTTGAGAAGGCGCGGGAGAACAACGTCATCATCCCCACCATCGCCCAGATGCAGAACCCCGAGAGCATCCCCGGCGCCATCCAGGAGAAGCTGAAGGGCGTGGGTCTGTGGGACGTGAACCCCCTCAACCTCTTCCGCATCACCTGGAAGAACGAG
>CAJUQS010000190.1 GCA_910588365.1 uncultured Oscillospiraceae bacterium
GGAATGACCAGCAGCGAGAGATTTTTTCACCAGACAAGGCAAAAAATCGCAGGAATACTTTGTGTATTTCAAGATTTTTTAACGCAGTCCGGCGGAAAAAGATCCGCTGTTTGGGCGTTTTGACATTTTTCAAACACGCCCAAGGCAAAACTTCGTTTTGCCTGTTATCGTACCGCAGGAGGGGGCAAAAATACCGTCAGAGATTGACGGCGTTCACCGTTTTTCCGGCCAGGAAAGCGCGCAGGTTCTCCACGGCAATGTCCATCAGCCGCTGCCGGGCCTCCAGGGAGGCCCAGCTGATATGGGGGGTGATGACGCAGTTTTTGGCCGTGAGCAGGGGGCTGTCCGCCGGAATGGGCTCCGCGTCCGCCACGTCCACGCCGGCGGCATAGAGCTTGCCGCTGTTGAGGGCTTCCGCCACGTCCTGCTCCACGATAAGGGGCCCCCGGCTGTTGTTGAGCAGGATGGCCCCATCCTTCATGCGGGCGATGGACTCACGGTTGATGATGCCCCGGGTCTCCGGGAACAGGGGGCAGTGGAGGCTGACCACGTCGCTGCGGCCCAGCAGCTCCTCCAGGGGAACATACCGGGCGGCGGCGCTCCCGTCCGGCCAGCTGCGGCGGCTGTGGGCGACGACCTCCATGCCCAGAGCGGCGGCAATCTCCCCCACCGCCCGGCCGATGCTGCCGTAGCCCACAATGCCCATGGTCTTCCCCGCCAGCTCAATGAGGGGGTAGTCCCAGAAGCAGTAGTCCGCGCAGCGGCTCCAGGCCCCCTGGTGGACCGCCCGGTCGTGGTGCCCCACGTGGTGGCAGATCTCCAGCAGCAGGGCGATGGCCGCCTGCGCCACGGACCAGGTGCCGTAGCCGGGGACGTTGCACACGGGGATGGACCGCTCCCGGGCGGCCTCCGTGTCCACCACATTGTACCCCGTGGCCAGAATGCCGATGTACTTCACCCCCGGGCACCGCTCCAGGGTCCGGCGGGAGATGGGCGTCTTGTTGGTCAGCACGATTTCGCTGTCCCCAATCCGCCGGACAATCTCGTCCTCGCCGTCCAGGGGCGTGCGGTCGTAGACCGTCAGCGCCCCCTGCGCCTCCATGCCGCTCCAGCTCAGATCGCCGGGGTTGAGGCAGTATCCGTCCAGTACCACAATTTTCATAGCAGACCTCCCCGCCGGCCGCCGGGCCGGCGTTTTTCCCTATTCTATACCAAAGCGCTCCGGGACGCAAGGGATCCCGCCCCTTCTTTTTGCGCCAATGGGGGCTCCTCCCGGCAAAAAGGGGCCGGGGGAGATCCCCCGGCGTTTTGGTACAGCTTCTATGAAATGCGGTTGACCACGGGGATGACCATGGGACTGCGCTTGGTGTGCTTGAAGAGGTAGCCGCTGACGGCGGACTTCACCGCGCCCCGCAGCTCGTTCATGTCCCGGCTCTTCTTGCCGATGGCGGCCAGGGCAGCGGAGCCGGCCACCTCCCGCAGCTCCCGCATCAGCTCCTCGGACTCCTTGACGTAGATGAAGCCCCGGGTGATGATCTCCGGGTCCCCCAGGATCTGGCCGTGCTGGAGGTTGAGGATAACCACCACCATACCGTCCTCTGCCAGGATCTTCCGATCCCTGAGCACCACCGCGCCCACGTCGCCCACGCCGCTGCCGTCCACCAGCACGGAGCCGGAGGGGGCGGGGTTGTCGGCGATCTTGATGGTCTTGGTGGTCAGCTCAATAACGCTGCCGATGTCCGGCAGGACGATGTTCTTGCGGTCCATGCCCATCTCCATGGCCAGCTTCATGTGCCGGCGGAGCATCTTCTGCTCCCCGTGGAGGGGCACGAAGAACTTGGGCCGGGTGAGGGCGTGGATGATCTTCAGCTCCTCCTGGCAGGCGTGGCCGGAGACGTGGAGGGGGTCGCTCTTATCGTAGATGACCTCCACGTCCTTGCGGAAGAGCTCGTTGATCACGCGGCCGATGGTCTTCTCGTTGCCGGGGATGGCGCTGGCGGAGATGATGACCCGGTCGCCGGGGCCCACGTCGATCTGCCGGTGCTGGGAGAAGGCCATGCGGTACAGGGCGCTCATGGCCTCGCCCTGGCTGCCGGTGGTCACCAGGACCTGCTTGTCCAGGGGCATGGATTTGATCTTGTTGAGGTCCACCACCGTGTTTTTAGGCAGCTTCATATAGCCCAGCTCCGTGGACACCCGCATGATGTTCTCCATGCTCCGGCCGGAGACCGCCACCTTCCGCCCGCAGGCGGCGGCGGCGTCAATGACCTGCTGGATGCGGTGGACGTTGGAGGCGAAGGTGGTGACGATGATGCGCTGCTTGCAGCCGGTAAAGAGCCGGTCAAAGGTCTTGCCCACGATGCGCTCGCTCATGGTGTAGCCCGGGCGCTCCACGTTGGTGGAGTCCGCCAGCAGGGCCAGCACCCCCTCCCGGCCCAGCTCGCCGAAGCGGCCCAGGTCGATGACCTCCCCGTCGATGGGGGTGGAGTCGATCTTGAAGTCGCCGGTGTGGACGATGACGCCCATGCTGGTGTGGATGGCGAAGGCCACGGAGTCGGCGATGGAGTGGTTGACGTGGATGAACTCCACGTAGAACTTGCCCACCCGGATCATCTCGCCGGCCTCCACGGTGATGAGCTTGGTCTGCTTGAGCAGGCCGTGCTCCTCCAGCTTCAGCTTGATGAGCCCCGCGGTCAGGCGGGTGCAGTAGACGGGCATATTCACCTGGCGCAGGATATAGGGGATGGCGCCGATGTGGTCCTCGTGTCCGTGGGTAATGAACAGGCCCCGGATGCGGGCCCGGTTTTTCACCAGGTACGTCGCGTCGGGGATCACCAGATCGATGCCGTACATGTCCCCGTCCGGGAAGCCCATGCCGCAGTCCACCACGATGATCTCGCCGCCGTGTTCATAGACGGTCATATTCTTGCCGACCTCGTTGAGGCCGCCAAGAGGGATAATTTTCATTTTTTCTGCCAAAATTTTGCACTCCTTTTTGTTCATTCAGTCAAATTTCAGGGGAGAAAAGCGCAACAAAAACAGACGGGAAGGGCGCCCGGAAACCGCACCTGGAATCGTGGGTGGCCGGGGGGCCTCTGCCCGCTATGTAGTTCGGAATGGCTTTTCCCGCGGTCTGCCGCTCACGGCGCATACCGCAATATTTTTATTACTTCCAAACGGAAAGGCAGGAAGTAACGTATGCCATGCTTTTCGGCTGCCGCCGCCCTTCGGCGGCGAGGAAAAACAGCCGGATCATATCACAGGCCCGCCCGCGGCGGCCTGTAAAAAACAGAGAAAACAGGGGGTCTGTCCGCGAGACCCGCACCTAATCTTTCTTAGTATATCACACTTTTTTCAAAAAGTATACATAAATTTTTCAACGGCGGGCAAAAAAACGGTATCCTTCGATACCGGGGCGCAGGCGGGGCTCTGTTTGTCAAAAAAGGTGCCCGGCATCTTCTTTGACAAACAGAGCCCCGGCATCCTTCGATACCGGGGCGTCCTGTATCCGATGAATCGTTTACGCGATGGCCTTCTTTGCCATATCCACCAGCTGGGTGAAGGCGGCCGCGTTGTTCACGGCCAGCTCGGAGAGCATCTTGCGGTCGATGGCCACACCGGCGCTCTTCAGTCCGTGCATGAAGGTGGAGTAGTTCATCCCGTTGAGCTTGCAGGCGGCGCTGATTCGGGTGATCCACAGGCGGCGGAAATCTCTCTTCTTCAGGCGGCGTCCCGTATACGCGTAGGTCAGGGACTTCATCACCTGCTGGTTTGCCATCTTGAAATGCTTGCTCTTGGCGCCCCAGTAGCCCTTGGCCATCTTCAGGACCTTGTTCCTTCTCTTGCGGGACATCATCGCGCCCTTAACTCTTGCCATTGTAAAAGCCTCCTATTCTAAGCGTATCGTATCTTATTTGTAAGGGATCATCTTGCGGATCGCGGATTCGTTGGTCACGTCGGCATAGCCGCCCGCCCGCAGACGACGGGTACGCTTGGTATCCTTCTTGGTGAGGATGTGGCTCTTAAAGGCCTTGGCCCGTTTGACCTTCCCGTTCTTGGTCAGGCTGAATCTCTTCTTGGCACCGCTGTGGCTCTTCAGTTTCGGCATAATTCTAAAACTCCTTCCGTTTGTTTCCGCTTTCGCGCGGGAAAACCCTCTCCGCTCACTTCTTGGGGGAGAGGAACATGGACATGTTACGGCCCTCCAGCTTGGCTCCCTTATCGACGTTGGCAATCCCGGCGCACTGCTCCGCGAACTTGTCCAAAAGCTTCCTGCCAATATCGGTGTGGGCCATCTCGCGCCCGCGGAAACGGACGGAAACCTTCACCCGGTTGCCTTCGGTAAGGAACTTCTGTGCGTTTTTCAGCTTCACGTTGAAATCGCCCACGTCAATGCCGGGGGACATGCGGATCTCCTTGATCTCCACCACGTGCTGGTTCTTACGGGCCTCTTTTTCGCGCTTGCCCTGCTCGAACCGGAATTTTCCGTAGTCCATCAGCTTGCACACCGGGGGATTGGCCTGGGGAGAGATCTTCACCAGGTCCATGCCCTTCTCGTCGGCAATCCGCAGAGCCTCGTCTGCGGACATGATACCCAGCTGCTCGCCGCCGCTGCCGATCAGACGCAGTTCCTTGTCGCGAATGTCCTCATTCAGTTGATGCGTTACAGTGCTAATACCAGGACACCTCCTTCAACATTTTGCCCAAATAGACGCGACACAAAACAAGACGTGCGGATGCAACCGCATCCGCACGAACACACGCGCCCCGCACATGGAGGGCGCTGAAAAGTCCTGTGAACCCCTTCGCTTCGCTGGGGGTGAGGCGGATGCATCCGGCCTGCTTTGTTTTTCGCGTCTCTACTATACCAGCCTTTTTCGCCCTTGTCAAGGGCATTCCGGCTTTATTTTCGCCATTTTCCGGGCCGGCGGGCCCGTCCGCCGGCTATATGCCGCTCAGATCCCCCATCAGGGACATGCGGTAGATGTTCTCGCCGGTGCGGACGTAGTGATCGTCCAGGGCCTGGCAGGCGGCCGCCAGATCCCCCTGCCGGATGGACTCCAGCATCCGCCTGTGGGGGGAGGCCAGATCCCGGATGTGGCCCGGGATCTTCCGGTTGGTGGCCTGGACGGTCAGGAACATGGCGCCGTTGAGGGGGCTGAGCAGCTCCCACATCTGGATCAGCCGGTCAATCTGGCCGGAGAGGATGATCTGCCTGTGGAAGCGCTCGTCCGCGTTGACCTCCTTGAGGGTGTTGCCGGTCCCGGCCAGGGCCTGCATCTCCTCCAGGGCGGTCTCCATTATGAAAATCCCCTGGTCGTTGATGTGGCACCCCCCCTTCTGGAGCGCCAGCTTCTCCAGGTTGCCCCGGAGGAAGAACACCTCGTAGGCGTCCTTGGGGGAGAGCAGCGCCACGGTGCAACCCTTGTTGGGCTGGTAGTCCACCAGCCCCTCGATGGCCAGCTGCTTGAGGGCGTCCCGCACGGGGCCCCGGCTGATGCCCAGGGCGCTGGCAATGTCGTTCTCCACCAGCTTCTCCTGGGGAGGGAGGTTCCCGTTGATGATCTGCTCCCGGAGATAGACCAGGGCCTTCTGGGAGTAGCTCTGCCGGGTCCCTTCATCTGCTTTCTGCTTCATGTTCAACCCCGCCGCGCCGTCAGACAGCCTCCCGCGGCGGGACATAGTCCGCCAGGACCTGGGCCGTATACGCCATGTCCGACTCGTCCCGCCGCTGGTCGCAGGGGATGGAGAGCACGTGGTCGTAGATGTACTGCTCATCCGGGCAGCCCGCCAGATCCACCAGGGGCCCCAGGGGCCAGAAGGCGGTGGTGCGGATGCCGCTGTCCGCCAGACAGGTCTGGAAGTGCTGCCGGTCATCGGCATAGACGGTGAAGTTGCAGGGCACGATCCCCTCCGGCAGGACGGGGAACACCGGGCGGAAGCCGGCGGGCTCCGCCGGGAGGCGGCTCAGGAGGGCGGCGTAGTTCTCCCGCCGCTGCCGCCGGATATGGTCCAGATCCGCGTGGCGCATGACGTACTCCGAGCGGGGGTCCCCCTCGCAGCTGTCGAAGATCCGGCGCAGGAGCATCTCCCCCTCCCAGAACACGTCGCTGCCCGCCGGGCCCAGCAGGGCCTGGCGCAGCTCCAGGTGCCGCCGGTGGACCGGCAGGGGCTCTTTGGCGAAGGCGCCGCCCCGCTTCAGGGCGAAGCCGCCGCAGCTCACGCCCATCCACTTGCGGAAGCTGCCTGCCGCGTAGTCGCACAGGGGGTCGATCCCCCCGTCGGAGAGGAGGGAGTGGGTCACGTCCTCGAAAATCACGACGCCCCGCTCCCGGCAGGCCCGGACGAAGTCCCGGTCATAGTTGAGAAAGCCGAAGTAGCCGCACAGGGACAGCACGCTGATCTCCTCCAGGACGGCGGGGTCGAATACGCTGCGCATGTCCCGGTCAATCCCGTAAAAGCGCAGCTGGTAGCCCGCCTTGGCGAAGGGCGCCAGCACCGTCTCGCAGGTATAGCGGGGGACGTAGGCCACCTTTTTGGTGTCCGTCCGCGCGATGTCCTCCAGACAGTAATAGATGCCGCACCGGCCGGACATCATCAGCCGCAGATCACCGCCCGGGGGGCAAATTTCCTCAAAATATCCATTCTCTGCTGAAAGTGTAGGCTCCTCTTGGAAGGATCCACCAATTTTCTTCATATTTATATTCCCCTCTCAAATAATTTGCGCCGTGGGCGGACATTGCCGCCCTCAATTGTATTCCCAATATAGTACAATGTCAACAAAAACAAGAGAAAAAATTTGTCTGTTTACAAAAATGTAAAATTGTTGACAATTTGAGGGGGTAAGAGTATAATAGCACTAAATTTGCTGCGTGAATGACGGGGTGACATGCGGCGATTTGACCAAACCCGGTCTGAATAAGGAGGAAAAGGGAGGAAACTACATGCACAAGTATATCCTGAAGCGGCTGCTGATGCTCATCCCGGTCATTTTGGGCGTCACGTTCATCGTGTTCTTCATCCTGAATCTGTCGCCCGGCGACCCGGCGGCCATGATTCTGGGCGAGCAGGCCACGGCGGAGGCGATAGAGATGAAGCGGGAGGAGCTGGGGCTCAACGACCCGATTCTGGTCCGCTACTTCAACTACATGAAGGACCTGCTCCACGGCGACATGGGCGTGTCCTACCGCAACAGCATCTCCGTCTGGGAACAAGTGACCGACCGCTTCCCCAACACGGTGGTGCTGGCCATCGCGGGCATCCTGGTGGCGCTGCTCATCGGCCTGCCATTGGGAATCCTGTCCGCCAAGAAGCAGAACACGATCATCGACAACATCTCCATGGTCCTGTCCCTCATCGGCGTGTCCATGCCCAACTTCTGGTTCGGACTGCTGGTGGTGATGCTCTTCGCCCTGAAGCTGGGGTGGCTGCCCTCCCAGGGAATGGGCGAGGGCTTCGTGCCTCTGCTTCTCAGTCTGATTCTGCCGGCGCTGACCCTGGGCACCGGATCGGCGGGCTCCATCGCCCGCATGACCCGCTCTTCCATGCTGGAGGTCATCCGCCAGGACTACATCTCCACCGCCCGGGCCAAGGGCGTGGACGAGCGGACGGTCACCTTCCAGCACATGCTCCGCAACGCCCTCATACCCATCATCACCTCCGTGGGCCTCCAGTTCGGCAGCCTGCTGGGCGGCGCGATGCTGACGGAGACGGTGTTCTCCTGGCCGGGCCTCGGCCGGCTGATGGTGGAGAACATCAAGTCCAAGGACATCCCCATGGTTCTGGGCTGCGTGGTCTTCCTGGCCACCATGTTCACCATCGTCAACCTGGTGGTGGATCTGATCTACGCCTTTGTGGATCCCCGCATCAAGTCTCTCTATAAGAAAGGAAGGTGAGCCGGATGAAGGAGCAAACAGCGAAGAAGCAGAGATCCCTCTGGCAAGACGCGTGGAGGCGTTTCAAGAAGAACAGGACCGCCATGATTGGGCTGGCCTTTTTTCTGTTTCTGATCGCCATCGCTATCACCACTCTGGTCATCGACCTGGCGACAGGCAACGAGTTCTACCGCAACAACGTCATCAACCAGGATCTGTTCGGCCGCCTGCAGGGCCCCAGCAAAGAACACCTCTTCGGACAGGATGAGTTCGGGCGGGACATGCTTCTGCGGATGATCTGGGCGGTGCGCTACTCCCTGTTCATGGGAAGCGCCGCTGTCATTATCGGCATGGTCTGCGGCGGCGTCCTGGGCGCCATGTCCGGGTACTACGGCAAGACCGTGGACGCGGTCATCATGCGGGCCATGGACATCCTGCTGGCCATCCCCTCCATGCTGCTGGCCACCGCCATTGTGGCGGCCCTGGGCACCAGCCTGTTCAACGTACTGCTGGCCATCGCCATATCGTATATCCCCTCCTTCGCCCGGACGGTGCGGGCCGCGGTGCTGACGGTGAAGGACCAGGAGTTCATCGAGGCGGCCCGGGCCATCGGCTGCCACGACGGGGAGATTATCTTCAAGTACATTATCCCCAACGCCATGGCGCCCATCATCGTCCAGGCCACCATGGGCCTGGCGGGTGCCATCCTCTCCATCGCCGGGCTGTCCTTCCTGGGCCTGGGCATCCAGCCGCCCACCCCGGAGTGGGGCGCCATGCTCTCCAACGCCAGACAGTATATCCGCGATGCCTGGCACGTCACGGTCATCCCGGGCTTGGGCATCATGCTGACCATCCTGGCGCTAAACCTGATGGGCGACGGCCTGCGGGACGCGCTGGATCCCAGACTGAAGGACTGATTTTAACGTAAAGGAGGGACCGCTTCAATATGTCAGATATTCTGCTGCAAATCAAGGATTTAAGCATCGTCTACGCCACGGAGGACGGCGTGGTCCAGGCGCTGACCAACGCCAATCTCACCCTGCGCCAGGGGGAGACCCTGGGGCTGGTGGGGGAGACCGGCGCGGGCAAGACCACCCTGGCCCGGGGCATCATGCGCCTGATTCCCGACCCGCCGGGAAAGATCGTCTCCGGCGAGATCCTTTTCGAGGAAAAGGATCTGCTGCGCCTCTCCATCAAGGAGATGCGCAAGTACCGCGGCAGCCAGATCTCCATGATCTTCCAGGACCCCATGACCAGCCTCAACCCGGTCATGACCGTGGGCGACCAGATCCGCGAGGTGATCGTCACCCACCACCCGGAGATGTCCCGCCAGGATGCCCGCAAGCACGCGGAGGACATGCTGGAGATGGTGGGCATCACCGCCACCCGGTACAACGACTACCCCCACCAGTTCTCCGGCGGCATGAAGCAGCGGGTGGTCATCGCCATCGCCCTGGCCGGGGAGCCCCGCCTGCTCATCGCCGACGAGCCCACCACGGCCCTGGACGTGACCATCCAGGCCCAGGTGCTGGAGATGATCCACGCCCTCAAGCGCAAGAGCAACACCGCCATGCTGCTCATCACCCACGATCTGGGCGTGGTGGCCCAGAACTGCGACAGCGTGGCCATCATCTACGCCGGGGAGATCGTGGAGTACGGCACCCTGCGCCAGGTGTACAAGAACGTCCTGCACCCCTACACCGAGGGCCTGTTCGGCTCCGTGCCCAGCCTGGAGTCCAACGCCCGGCGGCTGGCCGCCATTGACGGCATGATGCCCGACCCCACCGACCTGCCCAAGGGCTGCAAGTTCGTGGACCGCTGCAAGTACGCAACGGATCGCTGCCGCGGGGAGGTCCCCCGCCTGATGGAGATGGCCGACGGCCACAAGGTCCGCTGCTTCCGCCATGAATCCGGGGAGGTGAACGGCAATGGCTGAGATTCTGCGCGTTGAACATCTACAAAAATACTTCCCCGTGCCCAACGGGATGCTCCACGCGGTGGACGACATCAGCTTCACCATCGACTCGGGCAACACCCTGGGCGTGGTGGGCGAGTCGGGCTGCGGCAAGTCCACCATGGGCCGGGCTATCCTGCGCCTCCACGAGCCCACCGGCGGAAAGGTGTTCTTCCAGGACCGGGACGTGCTGGCCATGAACGCCCAGGAGATGAAGAACCTGCGCCGGGAGATGCAGATCATCTTCCAGGACCCCTTCGCCTCCCTCAACCCCCGCATGACCGTCAGCGAGGCCATCGCCGCCCCCCTGCTTGTCCAGAAGATCTACGACCGCCGGGACAAGGCGGGCATCACCAGGCGGGTGAAGGAGATCATGGACATGGCCGGTCTGGCCCAGCGGCTTATCAACACCTACCCCCACGAGCTGGACGGCGGCCGCCGCCAGCGCATCGGCATCGCCCGGGCCCTGGCGCTGAATCCCAAGTTCGTGGTCTGCGACGAGCCCGTCTCCGCCCTGGACGTGTCCATCCAGGCCCAGATCCTCAACCTCATGCAGGATCTCCAGGACGAGCTGGGGCTCACCTACCTGTTCATCACCCACGACCTCTCCGTGGTCAAGTATATCTCCAACGACATCCTGGTCATGTACCTGGGGCAGATGGTGGAGAAGGCCCCCTCGGACAAGCTGTTCTCCAAGCCCATGCACCCCTACACCCAGGCCCTGCTCTCCGCCATCCCGGTGCCGGACCCGGACCGGCCCATGAGCCGCATCACCATGAAGGGGGAGATCACCTCCCCGGTGAACCCGGAGAAGGGCTGCCGCTTCGCCAAGCGCTGCCCCTACGCCACCGAGGCCTGCACCCAGCAGGACATGGTCCTCACGGAGCAGGAGCCCGGCCACTTCGTCACCTGCCTGCGCCTGCAGAGGGGCGAGATTTAATGGTTCACGGTTACGGGTGCCTGCGCCTGTAGTCATGATAGAGCACACCAAAACAACTCAGAAAACGGAGGAAAGAACATGAAAAAGCGTCTTACGCGCATCCTTGCATCGATGCTGGCCATGCTGATGGTCCTCTCCCTGGCCGCCTGCGGCGGGGACAACAAGGGCAGCAACAACAGCAAGCCCGGCAACGATACCAGCACCCCCGGCAACGATACCAGCACCCCCGGCGACGCGAATGCCCCCAGCGACAGCAGCGGCGGATCCGGCAGCTACAAGGACACCCTGACCTGGTGCCAGGGCTCCGACGTGACCAGCCTTGACCCCCACCAGGGCAAGGAGACCCCCGCTGTCCAGGTCACCTGCCAGATTTTTGACACCCTGCTCCAGGTCAACCCCGAGACCAAGGAGCTGGAGCCCCAGATCGCCGAGAGCTGGGAGCAGACCGACGATCTGACCTATGTCTTCAAGATCCGCGAGGGCGTGAAGTTCCACGACGGCAGCGAGGTTACCACCGCCGACGTGAAGTTCTCCCTGGACCGGGCCATCAACTCCGCGGCCGTGTCCTATATCGTGGACTTCATTGAGAGCGTCACCGACAACGGCGACGGCACCGTCACCATCAAGACCAAGGCCCCCTATGGCCCCGCCCTGCGCAACCTGGCCATCCCCTTTGCCGCCATCGTGCCCAAGGCCCTGGTGGAGGCCGACGAGGCGAACTTCATCCTCAACCCCGTGGGCTCCGGCCCCTACCAGTTCGTGGAGTGGAAGCAGGGCGACCACGTTACCATGAAGGCCTTTGACGACTATTACGCCGGCAAGGCCGCCACCGAGAACCTGATCATGAAGGTGGTCCCCGAGGCCGCCCAGCGCTCCATCGCCCTGGAGACCGGCGAGGTGGACGTGTCCTACGACCTGTCCGTCAACGACATCCCCAAGGTGGAGGAGAACCCGGATCTGGTGGCCAACGTCATCTCCTCCCTCAGCTGCACCTACCTCTCCTTCAACCTCAACAAGGCCCCCTTTGACAACCCCAAGGTCCGCGAGGCCATCAGCGTCGCCATTGACCGCCAGGCCCTTGTGGACACCATCAAGAGCGGCGTGGGCCAGCCTGCCGACGCCATCATCGCCCCCGACGTCTTCGGCTACTACTCCACCGGCGTGCCCGAGTACAACCCCGAGCGTGCCAGGGAGCTGCTGGCCGAGGCCGGCTATGCTGACGGCTTCTCCACCACCCTGTGGGTCAACGACAACCAGGGCAGCATTGAACTCTGCTCGGCTATCATGGCCATGCTGATGGATGTGGGCATCGACTGCGAGCTGAAAACCTCGGAGTTCGGCAGCTTCATCAGCAGCACCAGCGCCGGCGAGCACGATATCGCCTGCTTCGGCTGGACCACCTCCAGCGGCGACGCGGACTACACCTACTACTCCCTGGAGCACTCCAGCCAGCAGGGCGCACCCGGCAACCGCAGCTTCATCAATGACCCCGATGTGGATAGGATCATTGAGGAGGCCCGCTCCAGCAGCGACGAAGCCGCCCGCGAGGAGCTCTACAAGGAGCTGGCCATCAAGCTGGCTGAGTACAACAACAACCTGCCCATCCTGTATAGCGCCATGAACACGGGCGCCAGCAAGAACGTAGAGGGCTTTATCATGGATGTGAACGGCTATCACCACATGGAGAATGTAAAGGTCGCCCAGTAACCCAGTTTCATTTTTCGGGCTGCTGGCGGAGAGCCAGCAGCCCTATCTTGATGGAGGAGATTGATTATTATGAGACTTTCCCACATGACCTGGCCCCAGGTGGAGACCTATTTCAAGGGAAGCGACATGGTGCTGCTGAGCATCGGCAGCATCGAGAGCCACGGCCGCCATATGCCCCTGGGCACGGACACCATCATCCCCGAGCACCTGCTGGAGAAGATTGAGAAAAAGAGCGATGTGCTCATCGCCCCCACCATCCCCTTCGGCGCCTGCCAGAGCCTGGCGCCCTTCCCCGGCACCATCGACATCGACCAGGAGATCCTCTACCAGTTCTGCAGGCAGATTTTTGAGAGCCTGTATGCCCACGGCGCCCGGAAGTTCGTGGTCCTCAACGGCCACGGCGGCAACATCGGCATCTTTACCCGGCTGGGCCTGGAGTACGAGAAGCGGGGCTGCCTGGTGGCGTGCCTGAACTGGTGGCTCATGGCCTGGGACATGAACCCGGCCTGGAAGGGCGGCCACGGCGGCGGCGAGGAGACGGCCGCCATCCTGGGCATCGACCCGTCCCTGGTGGACAGGAGCGAGATCGGCGGGGATCTGAAGCTGTTCAATCTGACCGAGAACCTGAAGGCCACCGGCTTCCGCTCTGTGGAGTACAAGGGCGTGTCCGTGGACATCATCCGCAGCACACCCCATGTCACCGACAGCGGCTGGATCGGGCCCGACCACCCCAACACCGCCACCGAGGAGTGGGGCCGCGAGATGCTCCAGACCACGGCGGACTACATTGTGGACTTCATGGAGGAATTCAAGAAGGTCAAGCTGGGCTGATACTTTTTCCTGAAAGAAAAAGTACCAAAAAGAACTTTAATGCGCTCTCAAAACTGCTGTAAATCGTAGATTTCCACCCGGCAACGGACGAAATCTGCCTGCTGAGAGACAGTGCGAGAAGGAGGAACGCGCCATATGATGGATAAGAAACAGACCCTTGAGATGATCGCCGCCATCTCCAACGCCAACGGGGCCCCGGGGTTCGAGGACGACGTTGTCGCCGCCATCCTGCCCTATGCCAGGGAGCTGGGGGAGACCCAGGTGGACCGGATGCGCAACCTGTTCATCCGCCGCCGGGAGAACACCGGCGATCGCCCGGTGGTGCAGCTGGACGCCCACAGCGACGAGGTGGGCTTCATGGTCCAGGCCATCTGCCCCAACGGCACCCTGCGCATCATCCCCCTGGGCGGCTGGGTCAGCCACAACGTCCCCGCCCACAAGATGTGGGTGCGCAACCGGGAGGGGGCCTATATCCCCGGCCTCACCGCCAGCAAGCCCCCCCACTTCATGACCGCCCAGGAGCGCAGCGCCCCCCTGGAGATCAGCAGCATCACCGTGGACGTGGGCGCCACGTCCCGGGAGGAGGCCGTGGAGGTCTTCGGTGTGCGCATCGGCGAGCCGGTGGTGCCCGATGTGACCTTCACCTACTCCGAGAAGAGCGATCTCATGGTGGGCAAGAGCTTTGACTGCCGCCTGGGCTGCGCGTCCATTGTCAAGACCCTGGACGTGCTGAAGGGGCAGGCGCTGAACGTGGACATCACGGGCGCCTGCGCCGCCCAGGAGGAGGTCGGCGTCCGCGGCGCCACGGTGACCGCCCAGGTCATCCGCCCGGACATCGCCATCGTCTTCGAGGGCTGCCCGGCGGACGACACCTGCGTGGAGCCCTACATGGTCCAGACGGCCATCAAGCGGGGCCCCATGCTCCGCCACGTCGACGCGAGGATGATCACCAACCCCCGGTACCAGCGCTACGCCCTGGATCTGGCGGCACAGCTGAACATCCCGGTGCAGGAGGCGGTCCGCTCCGCCGGCTCCACCAACGGCGCGGCCATCCATCTCACCGGCAGCGGCGTGCCCGTCATCGTCATCGGCGTGCCCGTGCGCTACGCCCACACCCACTACGGCGTGTCCGCCTACGCTGACTTTGACAACGGCGTGAAGCTGGCGTGCGAAATCCTCCAGCGGATGGACAGAGCGCTCATTGAGAGCTTCTGATAAACACTCACTCACTCTTCACAAAACGGCGCAAGGTCCCGCTTCCCCCCGGGGAGGCGGGACCTTGCCCGTTCCCACCCATCTTTCTGTTTGCTATTTTTTCGCAGGTATGGTAGAATGGGAGCATCTTTATAGTCGATGCGGTTGAGAATCGGTAAAAAGGAGGCGAGGAAAAACCGGTCGTGGCGAGGCGGAGGACGCAGGCGGGCTGTCGCCCGCCAAGGACGACAACGAAGTCCACGCCCTGTTTTCACCGCCGAACTTTGCCGATTTTCCACTGCATCGACTATCATAAATGGAGGAGCATGCGATGTTTTCTGACAGTTATTTCAACAAGTTCGTCCTGCCCGATGATCTGCGGGAGGCACTGGTCAAATGCCAGTCCATCGCCTACCTCGAAAATCAGGAGGAGCTGGACGAGCTGGTCTTCGGCCCCACCCACACCTCCCAGTACGACGTGGTCTACACCATCGCCGGCCGGGGGCGGGTCAAGGAGGCGGAGGTCATCCGCTGCAAGAACGGCGCGCTGGTCAACTTCATGGAGGACTACATGCGCCGCCGGGACCCCAACTCCATGGTCATCAGCGACGGCCGCCCCACCGACAAGCCCCGCTTTGCCGACCGCTTCGGCTACGAGTTCTCCTCCCTGCGCCGGGAGACCATGGACTGGTTCACCACCCAGCGGGTCATCATGCTGCCCTTCAAGGCCGGGGACAGCACCCACGGCTATGACAGCCTCATGATCTGCCCCGCCAACGCCGCCTTCTTCGCCCTGGCACTGGCCAACATGCAGGGATTCGTCTCCATCAACGACATCCCCGACTACTACACCCCCCGCGCCATCATCTACGTGGCTCCCCCCTTCCGCCACACCCATTTCGATGGCAAACAGGTGGTGGTCCATAACCGCAGCCAGGACCTCCACGAGGTCTTCGCCTACAACCTCTACCCCGGCCCCTCGGCCAAGAAGGGCGTGTACTCCGTGCTGCTGGACATCGGCGAGCAGGAGGACTGGATCTGCTGCCACGCCTCGGCGGCCCTGGTGGAGACCCCCTATGAGAACGAGATCGTCTTCATGCACGAGGGGGCCTCCGGCGGCGGCAAGAGCGAGATGCTGGAGGACTTCAAGCGGGAGGATGACAGACGCCTGCTGCTGGGCACCCACATCACCACCGGCGAGCGCTACTACCTGGATCTGCGGGAGTCCAGCACCATCTACCCCATCTCCGACGACATGGCCCTGGCCCACAAGGGGTATCAGGACCCGGAGGCGGGCAAGCTGATGATTGTGGACGCGGAGGCGGGCTGGTTTCTGCGCATGGACAGCCTCCACGCCTACGGCAACAACCCCGTCTATGAGAAGGCGTCCATCCACCCCACCCGCCCCCTGCTCTTTTTCAACATGGACGGCGTGCCCGGGGCGACCTGCCTCATCTGGGAGCATGTGACCGACTCCAACGGCCAGCCCTGCCCCAACCCCCGGGTCATCATCCCCAGGGACATGATTGAAAACATCACCCCCCGGGAACCCCAGGAGGTGTCCGTGCGCTCCTTCGGCGTGCGGATGCCCCCCTCCACCGCCGCGGAGCCCAACTACGGCATCATGGGCATGCTCCACATCATCCCCCCCGCCCTGGCCTGGCTGTGGCGGCTGGTGGCGCCCAGGGGCTTCAAGAACCCCAGCATCGTGGACGGCGGCAGCCGGATGACCAGCGAGGGCGTGGGCTCCTACTGGCCCTTCGCCACCGGCAAGAAGGTGACCCAGGCCAACCTGCTGCTGCGGCAGATCATGGCCTGCCCCAACACCCTCAACGTGCTCATCCCCAACCAGCACATCGGCGCCTACAACGTGGGCTTCATGAGCGAGTGGGTCAGCCGGGAGTACCTGTGCCGCCACAACGCGGAGGTGAAGGCCAAGCACCTCACCCCCGCCCGGTGCCCCCTGTTCGGCTACGCCCTGCTGGACATGAAGCTGGACGGCCAGTTCATCCGCCCCACCTTCCTGCGGCCCGAGACCCAGTCGAAGCTGGGGGAGCGGGGCTACGACGCGGGGGCGAAAATTCTCACCGACTTCTTCAAGGAGGAGATTGTCCAGTTCGACACCGACGAGCTGGACCCCCTGGGCCGGGACATCATCCGCTGCTGCCTCAATGACGGCACGCTGGACGACTACCTGGCACTGACCCCCATGAAGCTGCACAAGTAAAGGAGGAAGCGCCATGCCCGCGCCCCGCGTCGCCGCCATACATGATCTGAGCGGCTTCGGCCGCTGTTCGCTGACCATCGTCATCCCCGCCCTGTCCGCCATGGGGATCCAGTGCTGCCCCCTGCCCACGGCCTACCTCTCCACCCACACCGGCGGGTTCGAGGGCAACACCTTTCTGGACATGACCGACCAGATGGCCCCGGTTTCCGCCCACTGGCAGTCCCTGGGACTGCGCTTTGACGCGATCTACACCGGCTTCATGGGCAGCCGGGAGCAAATCGCCCTCAGCGGGGAGTTCATCCGCGCCTTCCGCCGGGAGGGGACCATCGCCGTGGTGGACCCGGTGCTGGGGGACCACGGCAGGGCCTACCGCACCTGCACCCCCGAGATGTGCCGCGGCATGGGGGAGCTGGCGGAGCTGGCGGACGTCATCACCCCCAACCGCACCGAGGCGGCCCTGCTGCTGGGGTGGCCCTATGAGGCGGTGCGGCTGGACGATGCGGACCTCTGCCGCCACTGGGCCGGGCTGCTGAGCCTGGACAGGCGGCGGAGCGTGGTGCTCAAGGGCGTCTCCCTGGAGCCGGGACGGGTGGGCGCGGTCTGCCTTGACCGGGAGACGGGGCGCGCGGACTTCGTCTCCGCCCCCCTGGCTCCCGGCCAGTTCCACGGCACCGGGGATCTCTTCGCCAGCGTGCTCACCGGCGCGCTGGTGAAGGGGATCTCCCTCCCGGAGGCGGCCCGGCTGGCCGCGGATTTCACCGCCCTGGCCGCGCGGCGCACGGCGGAGCAGGACATCCCCCGCCGGGAGGGCGTCGATTTTGAGCCCCTGCTGGGGGTCCTGGGGGCCATGACGGCCCCGGAGGAGAGAGGAGGCGGTCCACGGTGAGCTACGCGGACCAGGTATTCATAAGGACCTGCCGGGACATCCTGGAAAACGGCGTGTGGGACACGGAGCTGGCCGTCCGGCCCCGCTGGGCCGACGGCACGCCCGCCCACACGGTCAAGAAATTCGGCGTGGTGAACCGCTACGACCTGCGCCGGGAGTTCCCCATCATGACCCTGCGGCGCACGGCCTTCAAAAGCTGCGTGGACGAGCTGCTGTGGATCTGGCAGAAGAAGTCCAACGACGTCCGCCGGCTCTCCACCCGCATCTGGGACGCCTGGGCGGACGAGCGCGGCACCATCGGCAAGGCCTACGGCTACCAGCTGGGGGTGAAGCACCGCTACAGCGACGGCTGGTTCGACCAGGTGGACCGGGTGCTCAAGGACCTCAGGGAGAACCCCGCCAGCCGCCGGATGGTCACAAGCCTCTTCAACCACCACGATCTGAGCGAGATGGGGCTGGCCCCCTGCGCCTGGTCCATGACCTTCAACGTCAGCGGGAAAACCCTCAGCGCCATCCTCAACCAGCGCAGCCAGGACATGCTCACCGCCAGCAACTGGAACGTGTGCCAGTACGCGGTCCTGCTCCACATGTTCGCCAGGGCCTCCGGCCTGGAGGCGGGGGAGCTGATCCACGTCATCGCCGACTGCCACATCTACGACCGCCACGTGCCCCTGGCGGAGGCGCTCATCGCCCGGGAGCCCCGCCCGGCCCCCCGGCTGTCCATCGACCCGGATGTCACCGACTTCTACGCCTTCACCCCCGACAGCTTCCGGCTGGAGGGGTACGACCCCTGGCCCTTTGACGGGAGAATCGAGGTGGCGGTATGAACGCTGTCGCGGCCGCGGCGGCCAACTGGGGCATCGGCCTGGACAACCGTCTGCTTTTTCACATATCCGAGGATCTCAGGCGCTTTCGCGCCCTCACCGCCGGCGGCACCCTGGTGATGGGCCGGAAGACCCTGGACTCCCTGCCCGGCGGGCGGCCCCTGCCGGGGCGCAGGTGCGTGATCCTCACCCGGGACCCCGCCTTCGACCGCCCCGGCGTGGAGACGGCCCGGTCGCCGGAGGAGGCCCTCGCCCTCACCGCCGGGGAGGACCCGGACCGGGTCTGGCTGTGCGGCGGCGGGGAGGTGTACGCCCTCCTGCTCCCCTTCTGCCGGGCCTGCCGCCTCACCCGGGTGTTCGCCGCCCCCCCCTGCGACGCGTTTTTCCCGGATCTGGACCGGCTGGAGCAGTGGCGGGCCGTCCGCCGGGAGGCGGTCCGCACCGAGGGGGGCCTCTCCTTCCAGTTCATCGACTTCGTCAACTCCGCCCCCGCCGTCCCGCCGGCGTCCGGCCATCGGAGCCAGGCGGACCGGAGAAACGACCTGCCATGCCGGATTTACTGACCGACGTCCGCTACATCAAGGGGATCGGAGAGCAGCGGGCCAGGAGCCTGAACAAACTGAATATCCATACGCTGCGGGACCTCATCTCCTACTTCCCCAGGTCCTATGACGACCGGCGCTCCTTCCGGAAGATCGGGGAGCTCGCCGACGGGGAGACCGCCTGCGTGGAGGCCATGGCCGCCGGGGCCCCCACCCTCAGCCGCGTGCGGAAGGGCATGGAGCTGGTGAAGGTGCGGGTTGTGGACGAGACGGGGGCCCTGGAGCTCACCTTTTTCAACCAGCCCTACCGGCAAAACAGCATCCGGGCCGGCGAGACCTACACCTTCTTCGGCAAGGCCGAGGGGGCGGGCCGGAAAAAGTTCATGACCAACCCCGTGGTGGAGCGGGAGGGGGAGCGGGAGGTCACCGGACGCCTGATGCCCGTCTACCCCCTCACCGCGGGCATCGGCCAGCTGACGCTGGCCAGGGCCGTGGCCCAGGGGCTGGCCGCCTGCCGGGACCTGCTGCCAGACCCCCTGCCCGACGAGGTCCGCCGCGCCCACCACCTCTGCCACACCGGCTACGCCTACGACCAGATCCACTTCCCCGCCAGCGAGGAGGAGCTGGCCATCGCCCGGCGGCGGCTGGCCTTCGAGGAGCTGTTCCTGCTGGCCATCGGCATGAAGCGGCTGCGCCGCCGGCGGGACGCGCTCTCCTGCGCCCCCTGGCCGGACACGGAGCTGGCGGACTTTTACGAGAAGCTCCCCTTCGCCCTCACCGGGGCCCAGCGGCGGTCCATTGAGGAAATTCTGGCCGACTTCTCCGCCGGACGGCCCATGAACCGGCTGGTCCAGGGGGACGTGGGCTCCGGCAAGACCATGGTGGCCGCCGCCGCCATGGTCTGCGCCGCCCGGAACGGAAAGCAGAGCGCCCTCATGGCCCCCACGGAGATCCTGGCGGAACAGCACTACAGGGGGCTCTCGCCCCTGCTGGAGGGGCTGGGGGTTCCCTGCGCCCTGCTCACCGGCGGGATGCCCGCCAAAGCCAGGCGGGAGACCCTCGCCCGCCTGGCGTCGGGGGAGGCCCGGGCGGCCATCGGCACCCACGCCCTCCTCAGCGAGGGCGCGGCTTTTCACAGCCTGGGCCTGGTGGTCACGGACGAGCAGCACCGCTTCGGCGTGGCCCAGCGCTCCGCCCTCTCCGCCAAGGGGGAGCACCCCCACCTGCTGGTCATGTCCGCCACCCCCATCCCCCGCACCCTGGCACTCATCATTTACGGGGATCTGGACGTGTCCGTCATTGACCAGCTGCCCCCCGGCCGGCAGAAGATCGACACCTTCGCCGTCCCCGGCTCCTACCGCCAGCGGATCTACCGCTTTCTGGAAAAGGAGATTGCCGCCGGGCGGCAGGCGTACATCATCTGTTCCATGGTGGGGGAGGGCGACGCCCCGCCCGACGACCGGAAGGCGGTCACGGAGTACGCCAAAACCCTCCAGGAGCAGGTGTTCCCGGCTCTGCGGGTGGCCTGCGTCCACGGGCGGATGAAGCCCAGGGAGAAGGAGGCGGCAATGAGCGCCTTTGCCGCCGGGGAGGTCCACATTTTGGTTTCCACCACGGTGGTGGAGGTGGGCGTGGACGTGCCCAACGCCACCGTGATGGTGGTGGAGGACGCGGACCGCTTCGGCCTCAGCCAGCTCCACCAGCTCCGGGGCCGGGTGGGCCGCGGGGCGCACAAATCCTTCTGCATCCTCGTCTCCGACAACCGCAGCGAGGAGGCCCGGGCGCGGCTGAAGGTCATGACAGCCACCGGGGACGGCTTCCGTATCGCGGAGGAGGACCTGCGCCTGCGGGGGCCCGGGGACTTCTTCGGCCAGCGCCAGCACGGCCTCCCCGCTCTGAAGACGGCGGACCTGAGCTGCGACGCGGCGCTGCTGAAGGAGGCCCAGGAGGCCGCGGAGGCCCTCCTGGCCGCGGACCCGGCGCTGAAAGACCACCCCCTCACCGCCCAGCGGGTGGAAGAGCTCTTCGCAGCGGGCGGGGACGCGCTGAACTGAATGCTTGGTACAGGCAGTCATACTTTTTCTTGAAAGAAAAAGTATCAAAAAGAACTTTACTGTCAAAGCAGTTGAAATCGGGAGAGCGTATGGGAGCGCCGCGGAATCCCTCCGCGGCGCTCCCACTCTTTTTCCGGTCATCTCATGTTATAGTCAAACAGAACGAGGACATTGCGCATGAATGCGCCCGCGTCAAGCTTGCGCAGCTTGTGGCCGAGCAGCTCCACCTCCAGCCGCAGATTCTCCGCTGGGTCCATTTCGGGCTCCGTTATCATGTCCTCCTCCACCTTCAGCAGCGCGTTCTGCAATATGGATTTGACCCGCCCGAAGTTCAGAAGATTCCCGTGCTCCATCAGCGACAGCGCTTCATCCATCTGCCCAAACAGATACGCGTATGCCCGTTGATACTTTTCCATAAATCTTTCCTCCTTTCCTTATGCGTCATTATAGCGTCAAAATACCACAAATAGCCGAAATGACGTTATAATTGAGTCACATGAACGTCGAAAGGAGTCTTTTTATGGAACGGCCGGAAATGTCCCGCTTTACTTTGCGTCTTTCACAAGAGCTCCTGGACAAGCTGGGCTATATCGCGGAGTACAACGACAGGACAAAAAACAAGGAGTTGGAGCGCATGATTCGCGGGAGGGTCAACGCCTTTGAAAAGAAAAACGGGCCGATTGAATTGGAGAAAAAGGACTGACGGGATGAAGATGTTTCGTTACCGTGTGGAGGACTTGGGAGAGCAGCAAACTGAAGAGCGGAGTAAAGTTCTTTTTGATACTTTTTCTTTCAAGAAAAAGTATGAAGGAAAAAGTATAGAAGGATGTTTTCCCGTCAGGGAGGCGCTAAGTGATCGAGAGTAACGCAAACCGTTGCGGCGCAAGGGCTTTTACTCTGGACAGGGTGGTCCAGAGTAAACGTTGAGCCAGTGAGTTTTCTTTTACTCTGGACCAGGTGGTCGAGAGTAAACACCCTTGTGCCGCAATGGTTTGCTTTACTCTGGACCACTTGATGCAGGTCACACGGGGAGGCTCCGGCCGGGGAAAACTTTCCACGGTGAATAATTCTGGAAATTCTCTTTACAATAGGAGATAACTGTGCTATAGTAACAGGGTACGCGGCCAGCGTCTGACGCGTTCCCTGGCCTCGCCGGCGGCGGCACCTGCCCCGGCGCAGCCTGCGGAGAATTTAATGAAAAGGTGGAAACACAGCTATGATGCAGAAAGATCAGAAGACCTCGATTATCCAGTCCAACCGCACCCACGAGACTGACACCGGCTCCCCGGAGGTTCAGGTCGCCATCCTCACCGAGCGGATCAACCAGCTCACCGAGCACCTGAAGATCCATATCCATGACAACCACAGCCGCCGCGGCCTGTACAAGATGATTGGTAAGCGCCGCAGCCTTCTGGACTACCTGGCCCGGAAGGATATCGAGCGTTACCGCGCCCTCATCGCCAAGCTGGGGATCAGAAAGTAAGCGCATAGCGGGGGGAAGGGTGTGCCCTTCTCCCCGTCTTTCCATTCCCCGGCAGCCCCCGGTATGCCGGGAAGGCCGCTATTTTAGCAGTTGATCTTGTCCCTGACGGGTCGGAGATGAGATCAAGTGCTAAAAGGCGGCTCTCACCCACCAAAGAATCAGAAAAGGAGTACGCTATGTCAACCATCATCACCAAAAAGCAGTTCCCCAACTACCGCAAATACACCATGGACCTGGCGGGACGCCCCCTCACCCTGGAGACCGGCAAGCTGGCCGAGCTGGCCAACGCCGCGGTCCTGGTCACCTACGGCGAGACCACCGTTCTCTGTACCGCCACCGCCTCCGCCCGGCCTCGGGACGGCATCGACTTCTTCCCCCTCAGCGTGGACTTTGAGGAGAAGATGTACGCCGTGGGCCGCATCCCCGGCTCCTTCATGCGCCGGGAGGGCCGCCCCGGCGAGAAGGGCATCCTGACCAGCCGGGTCATTGACCGGCCCATCCGCCCCCTGTTCCCCGGCGACTTCCGCAACGACGTGTCCATCATGGCCACGGTCATGAGCGTGGATCACGACTGTTCCCCCGAGGTTGCCGCCCTCATCGGCACCAGCGCCGCCCTGGCCATCTCCGACATCCCCTGGAACGGGCCCGTGGGCGCGGTGAAGATGGGCTGTGTGGACGGCAAGCTGGTGGTGAACCCCACCCGGGAGCAGGCCGAGGTCTCCGACATGGACGTGACCGTGGTGTCCACCGGCAAGAAGGTGGTCATGATTGAGGCCGGGGCCAACGAGATCCCCAACGACGTCATGTTCGAGGCCATCCAGACCGCCCACAATGAGAACCAGAAGCAGGTGGCCCTCATCAACCAGATGGTGGCCGAGATCGGCAAGGAGAAGTTCGACTACCCCCACGCTGACTTCAACCAGGAGCTCTTTGACGATATCGTCGCCAACTTTATGGACGAGGCCAAGGCCGCCATGGACACCGACGACAAGAACGTCCGGGAGGCCCGGTGGAACGCCATGATCGACCGCTGGCACGAGCGCTACCTGGAGCAGTACCCCGAGATGGACAAGTACCTGGAGGAGTTCACCTACAAGTTCCAGAAGAAGATTGTCAAGGCGTGGCTCCTGGAGGGCCACCGGGTGGACGGCCGGGCGAAGAACGAGATCCGGCCCCTGGGGGCCGAGGTGGGCGTCCTGCCCCGGGTCCACGGCTCCGGCCTCTTCACCCGCGGCCAGACCCAGGTCCTCTCCGTGTGTACCCTGGACAACCTCTCCGCCGCCCAGAAGCTGGACACCATCTGGCCCGAGGAGTCCAAGCGGTATATGCACCACTACAACTTCCCCGGCTACAGCGTGGGCGAGGCCAAGCCCTCCCGCTCCCCCGGCCGCCGGGAGATCGGCCACGGCGCGCTGGCCGAGCGGGCCCTGCTGCCCGTCCTGCCCAGCGAGGACGAGTTCCCCTACGCCATCCGGGTAGTCAGCGAGGTAGTCTCCTCCAACGGCTCCACCTCCCAGGGCTCCATCTGCGGCTCCACCCTGGCCCTCATGGACGCCGGCGTGCCCATCAAGGCCCCCGTGGCCGGCATCTCCTGCGGCCTCATCCAGGACGACGACGGCTCCTTCACCACCTTCATCGACATCCAGGGCGTGGAGGACTTCCACGGCGAGATGGACTTCAAGGTGGGCGGCACCAAGAAGGGCATCACCGCCATTCAGATGGATCTGAAAAACGACGGCCTGACCATGGAGATCATCAAAAACGCCCTGGACATCACCTACGACGCCCGGTGCGAGATTCTTGACCAGATCATGCTGCCCTGCATCGCCGCGCCCCGCGCCGAGGTGAGCAAGTGGGCCCCCAAGATGATCACCATGCACATCGATCCCGACAACATCCGGGACGTCATCGGCAAGGGCGGCTCCGTCATCCAGAAGATCGTGGCCGACACCGGCGCGAAGATCGACATTGAGGACGACGGCACCATCCGCATCGCCTCCCCCAACGCCGAGTCCGCCGAGGCGGCCAAGCACGCCATTGACCAGATTGTATTCGTGCCCGAGGTGGGCTCTTTGTACTACGGCCGGGTGGTCCGGCTGATGCAGTTCGGCGCCTTTGTGGAGCTGGCCCCCGGCAAGGACGGCCTGGTCCACATCTCCAAGCTGGCCAACCGCCGGGTGGAGAAGGTGGAGGACGTGTGCAAGATTGGCGACATGATGTGGGTCAAGGTCACCGAGATCGACGAGAAGGGCCGCGTGAACCTCTCCCACAAGGACGCCCTGCGGGAGATCGAGGAGAAGAAGGCCAGAGGCGAAGTGATCAAGTAATCGTGTCCTTCCGGACGGGCCCTACTTTTTCTTGAAAGAAAAAGTAGGCAAAAAGAACTTTTGACGCAAAGCTGTGCTTTGCTTATGGCTTTGCCATGCGGGAACGTCAGATAATGCCATACAGCCGCCCTGGAGATAAACCAGGGCGGCTGTCATGTTTTGAAGATCTGTAAGCGAAACGCAGTTTCGCGCAAAAGTTTCTTTTGATACTTTTCCGTGCAGTGACCGCGAAGCGGGCACTAGCAGCCCAAGCCGCCAACGGCGGCGAATGGTTCACAAAGAAAAGTATGTCTGCCATGACCGCCTCTCAGGCCGAGGTCGCTTTTCGCTTGGGGATCTGGATGGTGATGGTGATCTCCTCCTCGCTCTCCTGCCTGTCGCAGCGGGCGTCCACGCCCGCCCGGCGGATGGTCTCCATCCCCCTGTTGACGCTGTTGAGGAAGAGGCGCACGTCCTTGATGATGTACACCTGCCGCTTGCCGGAGCCCTTCTGCTTCTTCTGGAGGACGGACTCTATGTACTCCTCGCTGGCGGCCACGTTCAGCTTCTTCTCCCCGATGTGCCGGAGGGCCGCCAGCTGGGCCGCCTCCCCCTCCAGCCGCAGCAGGGCCCGGGCGTGGCGCTCGGTCAGATCGTGCTGCCGCAGCAGCTCCACGCAGGCGGGACTCAGACGCAGCAGGCGCAGCTTGTTTGCCACCGCCGACTGGGACCGGCCCAGGCTCCTGGCGGCCTCCTCCTGGCTCATCTCGTAGGTGGAGATCAGCTTGGCGATGGCCGCCGCCTCCTCCATGTAGTGGAGATCGCAGCGCTGGAGATTCTCCACCAGCGCCAGCAGGGCGCTGTCCCTGGGGGAGACCCTGACCAGGATGCAGGGCACCCGGGCCAGCCCCGCCAGGCCCGCGGCCCGCAGCCGCCGCTCCCCCGCCACCAGCACGTAGCCGCTGGGCGCCTTCTGCACGCTCAGCGGCTGGAGGACGCCGTGCTGCCGGATGGAGTCCGCCAGCTCCCGCAGGGGCTGCTCGGCGAAGTGCCGCCGGGGCTGGCGGGGATTTGGGATGATTTTGTCAATTGGGATCTGGTAAATCCTGCTGGACTGGAGCAAGCCGTCGCGCCTGATGTCCATGGGAAATCCCCCTTCCACTGGTTTTCTCCATTCTACGGCTTGTCCGCCAAGAAATGGAGAAAATCCTGTCGGCAGGGAAAATTTTCCTGTCCGCCGGGCCCCGGCGGCGCTTTACTCCCCGCTGGAGAGGCCGTCCAGCTCCTCCAGCCAGAGCCGGGCCGCGGCATCGCTGGGCATCCGCCAGTCGCCCCTGGGGGAGAGCGCCACGGAGCCCACCTTGGGCCCGTCGGGCATACAGGAGCGCTTGAACTGCTGGGAGAAGAAGCGGCGGCAGAAGCTGTGGAGCCACTTGAGAATCACGTCCCGGCTGTAGGTCCGGCCCATTGCCAGCTCCGCCAGGCGCAAAACCTTCCGGGGGCCGAAGCCCCAGCGGACGATGTGGTAGAGGAAGAAGTCGTGCAGCTCGTAGGGCCCCACCAGATCCTCGGTCCGCTGGCTGATCTCCCCCTGGACCGCCGGGAGCAGCTCCGGGGAAACCGGGGTGTCCAGGATGTCCTCCAGTACGCGGGTCAGCTCCTCGTCCTTGCCCAGGTTGTCCCGGGCCACATAGTCCACGAGGTGGCGCACCAGGGTCTTGGGGATGGAGGCGTTGACGGCGTACATGCTCATGTGGTCCCCGTTGTAGGTGCACCAGCCCAGGGCCAGCTCGCTGAGATCCCCGGTGCCGATGACCAGCCCGCCGGTCTGGTTGGCCACGTCCATGAGCACCTGGGTCCGCTCCCGGGCCTGGGCGTTTTCATACGTCACATCCCGGTCCTCCGGGCTGTGGCCGATGTCCCGGAAATGGCTGCGGACCGTGTCCCCGATGGGGACGGTCTGCAGGGTGGCGCCCATGCGCCGGGCCAGGAGGACGGCGTTGTTTTTGGTCCGGTCCGTGGTGCCGAAGCAGGGCATGGTGACGGCGATGACATCGCTGGCGGGCCGGTGCAGCATCCCCATGGCGAGCACGGTGATCAGCAGCGCCAGGGTGCTGTCCAGCCCGCCGGAGAGGCCCACCACGGCGGTCCTGGCGCTGGTGTGCTCCAGCCGCTTTTTGAGCCCCAGGGCGGCGATGGTCAGGATCTCCTCGCAGCGGTTGGCCCGGTCGGCGTCGTTCTCCGGGATGAAGGGGGTGGGGGAGACGTAACGGCGGAGCTTGGTGACGGTGCGCTCCAGGGTGAAGGCGGCCCGCCCAACGCCCAGGGCGTGGGCGCTCTCCATGGGGGTGCTGGCGGGGGGGGTGAAGGTGTTCATCCGCCGGCGGTCGTAGATCAGGCGGTCCACGTCGATTTCGGTGATGGTCAGCCCGGCGGCGAAGCGCCGCTCCGCCAGCATCGCCCCGTTCTCGGCGATCATGTTGTGCCCGGTGAAGACCACGTCCGTGGTGGACTCCCCCTCCCCGGCGTCGGCATAGACATAGCCGCAGCAGAGCCGGCCGGACTGCCCCGCCACCAGCTGGCGGCGGTAGGCGGCCTTGCCCACCACCTCGTTGGAGGCGGAGAGGTTCAGAATCAGCGTCGCGCCCGCCCGGGCCAGGGCCGTGGAGGGGGGCTCCGGGGCCCAGAGGTCCTCGCAGATCTCCACGCCCACCACCAGGTTGGGCATGGTCTCGCACGCCAGGATGACATTGGAGGCCATGTGGACGCCGCGCTCCCCGGCCAAATCCACCAGCACGTCCACATCCTTCCCGGAGGCGAACCAGCGCTGCTCGTAGAATTCCCCGTAGTTGGGGATCCAGGTCTTGGGGATCAGGCGCAGGATCTCCCCCTTTTGTATGACGGCGGCGCAGTTATACAGCTTGCCGTCCCAGGGGTTCCGCACGGGCAGGCCCACGGCCGTGAGGACCTCCAGGTTCTTCGTGGCCTCCAGGATGGTCCGCAGGCCCTCCTCTGCCCCGTTGAGCAGGGTGTCATGGAGGAAGAGATCCCCGCAGGTGTAGCCCGTCAGACACAGCTCCGGCAGGGCCAGGATCCTGACGCCCTGCTTGTCCGCCTCCCGCATCATGGTAAAGATCTGTTCCGCGTTGTAGCGGCAGTCGGCCACCCGGATCTTCGGCGTCCCGGCGGCCACGCAAATAAAACCATCCTTCATAGATAAGAAGCCTCCTCGCAAACGGTTTTCCTTATTCTACCCCCAAACTGAAAAAAAAGCAACCGGGATGGAGTATCCATCCCGGTCGTTTCTTGCGGCACAGCCAATAAAGTTCTTTTTTGATTCTTTTTTCTTTCAAGAAAAAAGAATGTCTGCCTATCCCTCGCCCTTTCCCCTGGGCCGCCTGCGGGGCCTGCGGTGGGGACTGCCGCCGCCGGGCTTGGCCTCCTGTCCGCCGCCCTGCTGGCGGGCGGCGCGATCGGCCGCGGCCTTCTTCTCGGCGGTGGTGTCGGTGGCGGCGCGGACGGGGAGCTTCTCCACCTTGTCCACCCGGACGGGCCCCTTCTCGCCCCGGGGCGGCTTCTCCCCCCGGGCGGGGGGCCGCTCCGCGCGCTGGGGGCGCCCGCCCTCCGGACGCTGGGGCTTCTCCTGGCGGGGTGTCTGGGGCTTCTCCGCGGCCTGGCAGGGCTTCGGGCCGCCCTTGCCCCGGCTGTTGGGGCGGCGGCGGGAGCGGCGCTCCTCCTCACCGCCGCTCCGGCTGTCCCCGGCCAGGACGGAGGAGACGGGGATGGGGTCCCGTCCGGGACGGCGGGAGAACCGGGCGGGCTGGGCCTCCTCCGCCTCGGGCGCCGGGGCGCGGGGCGGCCGCTCGGCGGGGATCTCAATGCCCTCCCGGCTGCCCTTGCCGCTGCGGAGGACGCGGATCTCGCTGGCCTTGTAGCGCTTCGGCGACTCGGGGGCGCTGTCCAGGCGGACCTGGACCTGCTCCCGGAGGAAGTCCACGCCGCTGACGTTCCCGATGCCGTCGGGGGTGTCCACGAAGCTCTCGTTCTTGGGCATCCGCTTGGAGGCGTCCTCGTAGGCGGCCTGCTCGTATTTGAGGCAGCACATCAGCCGCCCGCAGGTGCCGGAGATCTTGGTGGGGTTCAGGCTCAGGTTCTGGGTCTTGGCCATCTTGATAGACACGGGGATGAACTCGTCCAGGAACTGGCTGCAGCACAGGGGCCGGCCGCAGATGCCCAGGCCCCCCAGCATCTTCGCCTCGTCCCGGACGCCGATCTGCCGCAGCTCGATCCGGGCGCGGAAGACGCTGGCCAGGTCCTTCACCAGCTCCCGGAAGTCCACGCGCCCCTCGGCAGTGAAAAAGAAGATGATCTTGTTGCCCTCGAAATTGCACTCCACGTTGACCAGCTTCATCTCCAGGTTGTGGGCGGCGATCTTCTTCTCGCAGATGCCGAGGGCCTCCTTCTCCCGCTTGCGGTTGTAAGCGGCGGCCTTGTGGTCGTTTTCCGTGGCGATGCGCACCACGGCGCGCAGGGGCTGCACCACGCTCTGGTCCGGGACCTCGTGGTTGGCCTCCACGCAGCGGGCGTACTCCATGCCCTGGGCGGTCTCCACCACCACGTAGGTGCCGGGCTCCACCTGGAGCCCCCGGGGGTCAAAGTAATAGTTTTTCGCGCCGCCGCGAAAGCGGACGCTGATGACTTCTGCCATGTTTTCCTCGTTTCTCTGCCGCCCTGAGGGCGGCAAGGATAGTTGTTTCTATTTGATAGCCCGGGCTCCCGCGCCCGGACGGCTGGTCACTTTTTGTCCGTACAAAAAGTGACCAGCTCCACCGCCAGAGCCCCCGTCAGATGCCCCACGCCGATGTTGAAATTACACTGGCGGATGAACCGATCCAGGACCTCCGCGGCGGCGGCGATCCCCCTCCGGCCCAGCTGTCCGGCCAGCTGGCGGCTCAGCGGGTCATCCCCCGATCCATAGCTGGCGGCCAGGCCGGCCGCCAGCAGGTCCCGGGCGTCCGAGAGGAGGGATTTCAGCTCCTCCCGCCCCGTCTTGCCGTTTTCCAGGTCCGTGCAGAAGGCGATGATCCCCTCCGCCTGACGCCGGCACAGCAGCTGGCACAGCTGCCGCGCCCCGCCGTCCGCCGCGGCCCCGCCGTCCGGCGGGGACAGCTTCCACTCCGCCGCCCGGGACCGGATGGTGGGCAGCAGCACCGCGCTGTTGCGGGCGCAGAAGAGGAAGGCCGCGTGGGGCGGGCCGTCCTCCAGGACCTTCAGCAGCACATTCTGGGCCTTGGGGTCCAGCAGATCGCAGTCGGGAAAGAGGTAGATCTTCCGCCGCCCCTCGTTGGGCAGGATATAGGCGTCCGCCACCACCCCCCGCAGCACGTCCACGGCGATGTTCTTGTGGTCCGGGTCCTCCACGGCCGCCACGTCCGGGTGGATGCCCCGCAGCACCTTCCGGCAGGGGGCGCAGGCCCCGCAGGGGCGATCCCCGCCCTCGCACTCCATGGCCGCGGCGGTGAACCGGGCGGCCGCGGCCAGATCCCCATGGCCGCTGAGGATTACCGCGTGGCCCAGGGCGTCCCGCCCGGCGGCCTCCCGGATGCGGCCGGACAGCCGGGGCTCCCCAGGGATGGTCAGCTGCTCCGTCATGGCCCCTCCTCCACCTCCTCCGTCCCGCCCGAGGGCGGGGCAAATTGCGAAATCATTTTTATTTTAGCACAGATGGGAGCGTAAAATCAATATCTGACGCAAAAAACCCGGGGGAAACCGTCCGGACCGGCGCAGCTGTTTATTTTTTATCCAAATAATGGGAAGAATGCACTTGCAAAGAGCGGTTTTCCCTTCTATAATATAAGCCTCTACAGAATACAGGGAACCACGCGAATGATAATGACAGGAGGAATTGAAACAAGTGGACAAAAAATTTGTGTATCTGTTCTCCGAGGGCAACGGCTCCATGCGGGAGCTGCTGGGCGGCAAGGGCGCCAATCTGGCCGAGATGACCAACCTGGGGATGCCCGTCCCCCAGGGCTTCACCATCACCACCGAGGCCTGCACCCAGTACTACGAGGACGGGCGCACCATCAACGCCGAGATCCAGGATGAGATCATGGCCTACATGGCCAAGCTGGAGGACCTGACCGGCAAGAAGTTCGGGGATATGAACAACCCCCTGCTGGTTTCCGTCCGCTCCGGCGCCCGGGCCTCCATGCCCGGCATGATGGACACCATCCTGAACCTGGGGCTCAACGACGAGGTGGTGGAGGCCTTTGCCCGGAAGACCAAGAATCCCCGCTTTGCCTACGACAGCTACCGCCGGTTCATCCAGATGTACTCCGACGTGGTCATGGAGGTGGGCAAGAAGTACTTCGAGGAGCTCATCGACGAGATGAAGGCCAAGCGGAACGTGAAGCTGGACACCGAGCTGACCGCCAAGGACCTCAAGGAGCTGGCCGAGCTGTTCAAGGCCGAGTACCGGGAGAAGATCGGCGAGGAGTTCCCTCAGAACGCCCGGGATCAGCTCATGGGCGCCGTCCGGGCCGTGTTCCGCTCCTGGGACAACCCCCGCGCCATCTACTACCGCCGTATGAACGACATTCCCTCCTCCTGGGGCACCGCCGTCAACGTGCAGATGATGGTCTTCGGCAACATGGGCGACACCTCCGGCACCGGCGTGGCCTTCACCCGCAACCCCGCCACCGGCGAGAGGAAGCTGTTCGGCGAGTTCCTCATGAACGCCCAGGGCGAGGACGTGGTGGCCGGCGTGCGCACCCCCCAGAGCATTGAGCAGCTGGCCGAGGTGATGCCCGACGCCTACCAGCAGTTCGTGAACATCTCCAGCCGCCTGGAGTACCACTACCGGGACATGCAGGACATGGAGTTCACCATTGAGAACAAGAAGCTGTTCATGCTCCAGACCCGCAACGGCAAGCGCACCGCCGCCGCCGCTTTGAAGATCGCCTGCGATCTGGTGGACGAGGGCATGATCACCGAGGAAGAGGCCGTCAGCATGATCGACCCCAAGAGCCTGGACTCCATGCTCCACCCCACCTTCCCCAAGGAGGAGCTGGACCGGGTGGCGCCCATCGGCCAGGGCCTGGCCGCCTCCCCCGGCGCCGCCGCCGGCCAGGTGGTGTTCACCGCTGACGACGTGGTGGAGTGGGTGGACAAGGGCCACAAGGTCATCCTGGTCCGCCTGGAGACCAGCCCCGAGGACATCGAGGGCATGCACTTTGCCCGCGGCATCCTGACGGTCCGCGGCGGCATGACCAGCCACGCCGCCGTGGTGGCCCGCGGCATGGGCACCTGCTGCGTCTCCGGCTGCGGCGAGATCGTCATGGACGAGGCAAACAAGCAGTTCACCCTGGGCGGCAAGACCTACAAGGAGGGCGACTGGATCAGCCTGGACGGCTCCACCGGCAACATCTACGGCGAGCGGCTCCACACCGCCGAGGCCAAGATCGGCGGCGAGTTCGAGCGGATTATGAACTGGGCCGACAAGTTCCGCGCCCTGGAGGTCCGCACCAACGCCGACACCCCCAAGGACGCCCGGCAGGCCAAGAACTTCGGCGCCGAGGGCATCGGCCTGTGCCGCACGGAGCACATGTTCTTTGACCCCGAGCGCATCGCCGCCATCCGGGAGATGATCGTCTCCGAGAACGTGGAGCAGCGCGAGCGGGCCCTGGCCAAGATCGAGCCCATGCAGCAGAAGGACTTCGAGGAGATCTACGAGGCCATGATGGGCAAGCCCGTGACCATCCGCCTCCTCGACCCGCCGCTGCACGAGTTCCTGCCCACCGACGATGGGGATATCAAGGCCCTGGCCGCGGAGATGGGCATCACCGAGGAGCGCCTGCGGGAGACCATCGCCAGCCTCCACGAGTTCAACCCCATGATGGGCCACCGCGGCTGCCGTCTGGACATCACCTACCCGGAGATTGCCAAGATGCAGACCGCCGCCATCATCAAGGCCGCTCTGGCCGTCCGCGCCCGCCGTCCGGCCTGGAGAATCATCCCGGAGATCATGGTCCCCCTGGTTGGCGAGGCCAAGGAGCTGGCCTATGTCAAGCGCACCATTGACAAGGTGGCGCAGAAGCTCATCCGCGAGGCGGGCAGCGACATGACCTACAAGGTCGGCACCATGATCGAGATTCCCCGGGCGGCCCTCACCGCCGACGACATCGCCAAGGAGGCGGAGTTCTTCTCCTTCGGCACCAACGATCTGACCCAGATGACCTTCGGCTTCAGCCGCGACGACGCGGGCAAGTTCCTGGCCAGCTACTACGACCGGAAGATCTACGAGGCCGATCCGTTCTCCCGCCTGGACCAGGTGGGCGTGGGCCGTCTGGTGAAGATGGCCTGCGAGCTGGGCCGTGAGACCCGCCCCGACATCAAGCTGGGCATCTGCGGCGAGCAGGGCGGCGATCCCTCCACCGTGGACTTCTGCCACAACGTGGGACTGACCTACGTCTCCTGCTCCCCCTTCCGGGTGCCCATTGCCCGGCTGGCCGCGGCCCAGGCGGCAATCAAGAGCCCGCGGAAGAAGTAAGAAATTGTCGTAGGGCAACGTGATTTATCCTGTTCAGGGCAATAACACTTAGCCTCCGACATAGAAAAAATGACCTTGCACCCATCCGGTGCAGGGTCATTTTTTGTCCTTCGGACTATCCTTTCCCTGCCTAATACAAGGATTTTCGGAACATTCTACGCTATATCACCATGGAGTAGGGGCGTCCGGCCTGGGGGCCGGGGTGGATAAACGACTTTGCCCCTAACAGAATAAATCACATTGCCCTACGACATGGTGATATTTGATGAGTGCGTTTTTGGGGAAATAGCAATATGCTTGAAAGCCTTGCAAACAGGGGCTTTGAGCCAATCAGCTTTCCCAAAAGCACAAGCTCCAATTCCCCAAAATTGAGCTGCCATCATTTTGGGGACTGCTTTTGGGGATTGATGCGGGATGTTCCCACAGGGGAGGACTACCAACATGAGAAAGAAGAATTTCAAGGGACGATGTGAGAAGCGAGTGCTTGGCAAGTGTACCGAGGTCTGTCGGACGTATGATGCTATCCAGTACGCCTATGCCGATCTGCTGCAAGCATCGGAAGAAATCAAGGAGATCAGGTGCAACGTCCCGCTGGACGGGCTGGGCATCGGTGAGTACACATCTGATTTCGTATGCACTAAGGCTGATGGCGACATGATGGTCAGGGAGTGTGTCTACCGTAAGTTCCTGATGAAGCCCCTGACAGTGAAGCTGTTGGATGCTTCGAGGGACTACTGGCTCAGGCATGGTGTCACTGACTGGGGGGTGGTCATTGATGAAGAAGTATGACCTGCTCCGGTCTGGTGATACCATTATCCGGGTACTGGAAGTGCAGGGTGGCAGAGTTCTGGTGATCGACTGCATCAAAAGGACGATACCTGTGTGGGTAGGGCTGGATGCTCTGGAATCCTACTCCGAGTGTACCAACAGTGATCTGTCCGAGGTCACTGGGATTGTCGTGGTGGGTGTTGACGATCTGGATGCTGACCAGAGGAAAACCATGTATGAGAGGTACACGATGATAGCTCCTATCCTGCCTTTCGTAGCTGATGCCCGGATGCGTTCCCGGCTGATCTGCTCTGTGGCTGAGGAACATCGGGTGTCAACGCAAACCGTTAGAAGCTACCTCTGTCTATACTTGGCCTACATGGACGTGACTGCTCTTGCTCCCAAACGTCGGGAGGATGAACGAGCGTTGACTCAGGACGAGAAGTGTATGCGGTGGGCGTTAAATAAATTCTTCTACACCACAAAGAAGCAATCTCTGATGACAGCCTACACGATGATGCTCAAAGAGAAGTATTGTGATGGGTTAGGAGTGCTGGCAGAGGAATACCCGTCCTTCTATCAGTTCAGGTACTTCTATCGTAAGACCAGGAACCTACAGAACTTCTATATCTCCCGTGACGGATTGAAGAACTACCAGAGGAACAATCGACCTCTCACTGGTAACGGGGTACAAGAGTTTGCACCTGCTGTTGGTACGGGGATGTTTGATGCTACTGTGTGTGACATTTACCTTGTCAATGAGGCTGGCAGTCTGGTTGGCAGACCTATCCTGACGGCCTGTATTGATGCCTATAGTGGCCTGTGTTGTGGGTACTCGTTATCGTGGGAAGGTGGTGTCTATAGCCTCCGAGGGCTGATGCTCAACATCATATCTGACAAGGTTAGCTGGTGTCAGAAGTTCGGTATCTCTATCCAGAAAGAGGATTGGGACTGTGACATGCTTCCGGCTTCGTTCATCACCGACATGGGCAGCGAGTACACGTCGGAGAACTTTGAGCAGATTGCAGAGCTGGGGGTTAAGGTTGTCAATCTTCCTTCCTATCGTCCAGAGTTGAAGGGTTTGATAGAGAAATTCTTCGATCTGGTACAGGAAAGTTACAAGAAGCACCTGAAGGGCAAAGGTGTCATCGAACCTGACTATCAGGAGCGGGGAGCGCATGACTACCGGAAGGATGCCTGTCTGACCATGACAGACTTTGAGAAGATCATCCTTCATTGCATTATCTATTACAACTCTCAGAGAATCATTGAGAACTTCCCCTACACCGAGGACATGATTGCTGCTCAGGTGAAGCCCTATGCCTCCCAAATCTGGAATTGGGGAAAATCCCAAATCGGGGCCAATCTCATTGAAATTGGGAAAAGAGAGCTGATGCTGACATTGCTACCGAGGACTACAGGTAAGTTCAGTCGGTCAGGGTTGAAGGTAAATAAGCTGCGGTATCACTGCGAGGGGTTCACTGAACAATACCTGTCTGGCGGTGAAGTTACCGTGGCCTACAATCCAGAGGATGTGACCTCCGTATGGATACTCGAAGATGGAACCTATACAGAATTTACCATTATCGAATCCAGATATGAGGGTAAAGACCTGACTACGGTACAGGAGCTACAGGAGAGTCAGAGGGACATTGCCAGAGGTGCAGTCAGA
>CAJUQS010000191.1 GCA_910588365.1 uncultured Oscillospiraceae bacterium
AGAGGTAAAAAGGAGGGGAGGAAAAATGACGCGGGGCAAGGCGGAGGATGCAGGCGGGCTGACGCCCGCCAAAGACGACAACGCCGCCCCGTATCATTTTGACCGCCGATCTTTACCGATTTTCAAGTGCGTCGACTATAGTATAGCACAACGGCCAATCGTGCGCAAGACGCGGGGAACAAATCATCGCGGGCAGGATGTTGAATCCGTAAAGCAATCGCTCCAAAATGGGAACAGAAAAAGCCCCGCGCACATCCGGCGCGGAGCCTTTTTCATGGCAGCGGGAGAAGGATTCGAACCCTCACATACGGAGTCAGAGTCCGCTGTGCTACCTTTACACAATCCCGCTGTGTTAAGAACATGATTTATTATACGCAAAATTTCCGATTTGTCAAGCCCCTTTTTTCATTTTCCGGCGCGAATTTTCGGAGAACCCGGGAGGCGGCTTTTCGGCCGCCTCCCCGTTCTCAGTCCTTTGAATAGTTGCGCCCGAACTGCAGGTCGTCCAGGTTCAGCACCCTGGTGTCGTCCATATCCCCCCCGGCGGGGAGCGCGTCCTCCGCGAAGGGATCTCCCACGGGGGCGGCCGGCGGCTCCTCCCGCTCCCTGGCGGGGGCAAAGACGCTCAGCGTGGCCTGCAGATTGCGCCGGACCTCCTCCGCCTCCTCCTCGCTGACCTCCGGCTCCTGCGCGGGGGCCGCCTCCGGCCGGACGGCGGCGGACGCCGCCGCGGCCTGCCCGGGCTCCGCGGGTACGGAGGGTACGGAGGGCACGGCCGGCACGGCGGGCAGCACCGGCGGGGGCGGCGCCGCGCTCTCCGGCGGCAGCTCCGGCAGCAGCTCCAGCATGGCCAGCTGCTCGTTGCAGACGTTGGTCACGTCCCGGATGAAGCTGCGCAGCTGCTCCTGGCCCGTGGACAGGCGCCTGCGCTCCGCCTCCAGCTCCCGGCTCACCCGCGATCGCACGTCCGCCAGGCGCTTCTCCTCCATGGCCACCTCCTGCTTGATTTCCGCCAGCCGGGCCTTGGCCGCCCGGGACGTGTCGGCGATCATGGCGTCCCGCTTCTGCTCCGCCTCGCTGACCAGGGCGGTGGCCATCTTCTGGGCCGTGAGCAGGGTGGTACGGATGGCGTCCTCGGACTCCCGGTACTCCGACATCTTGTCCACCGTGACCTTCAGCTTGGCCTTCAGCGCGGCGTTCTCTTTAAAAAGCGCGGTATAGTCCTCCGTCAGCTTATCCAGAAAGTCGTCCACGGAGGCCATATTGTAGCCGCCCATCATCGACTTGGCAAAGGTGCAGTTGGCAACATCCTGCGGGGTCATCATTGCGTGCTTCCCTCCCTGTCTTCATCTGCCCGGGGCAGATGCGCGTTATAAGTATAGGCCGTTGTTTTCCAGCTCGTCAATCAGATCCCCCTGGATGTCCACGGAGTAGGGGGTGATGATGTATGTATTGGCGGCCACCTTCTTGATTTTGCCCTCCCCCGCGTAGGCCACGCCGGAGAGAAAATCGACAAGGCGGCGGGAGATATCCTTGTGGGTGGACTCCAGGTTCACCACCACGGTGCGCTTCTCCTTGAGGTGGTCGGCAATCTCGCTGGCGTTCTCGAACCGCTCCGGCTTGACCAGCACCACCTTCAGCTGCGTGGTGGCATGGATGTTCACCACCTTGCCCCGCCGGCTGTCCACGACGCCGCGATCCGACCCTCTGGGGCGCTCGTCCAGGAACGGGGAGTCCTGGTCGTCAAAGATCTCGTCGTAGTCGTCGTCCTCATCGCTGAGCGGATTGATCAGCCTCTTGATATTATCGAACAAGCTCATGGTGGAATCCTCCAATCGTTTACTGGTACTGCCGATGGCCAAAAATGGCGGAGCCCACCCGGACCACGGTGGCCCCGGCGGCAATGGCGTCCTCGAAATCGTCGCTCATGCCCATGGACAGATATTTGAATCTATTATCGTACAAATCCCGGCTGATGTCAACATAAAGGCTGGCCACTTTTGTAAAATACGGCAAATTTCCCCGGGGCTCCCGCGCCGGCGGGGGGATGGTCATGAGCCCCAGGACCCGCACGTGGGGGAGCTCCCGGGCCCTGGCCGCCGCGTCGTACAGCGCGTCCGGGGCGAAGCCGCTCTTGCTCTGCTCCCCGCCGATGTTCACCTCCAGCAGCACGTCCTGGACCAGCGAGCGCTTCTCCGCCTGCCGGTCAATCTCCCGCAGCAGCTCCACAGAACCGGCGGAGTGGATGAGGGCGGCCTGTCCCACCACCTGCCGGACCTTGTTGCGCTGGAGGTGCCCGATAAAGTGGAGGGGCGCGCCGTCGTAGGCGTGGAGGGCGCTCTTCTCCGCCATCTCCTGGACCCGGTTCTCCCCCAGCGCGTCGATGCCCGCGGCAATGGCGGCGCGGCAGGCCGCCGCGTCGTTCATCTTGCTGGCGCCCACCAGGAGGATGTCCTCCGGCCTCCGGCCGGCCCGCTCCGCCGCGGCCGCCATGCGGCGGCGGATGCTGTGAATGTTTTCCGCAATGCTTGTCATCTGATCACCTTTCCGTCATAAAGCTCCGCCGCCGCGGTAATCACCTGGTCCCCGGCCCGCAGCCGGCGGCTCTCCCGGGCCTGCTCCGTGGTGAAGGCCGCCAGCGCCTCCTCGTCCGGCGCCGCCAGGATGTACTCCTCCTCCTGCCACAGCACCTTCACCGGCTTGATGCGGGCCGTGTTGCCCCACAGGCAGTAGACGCCGGTGACGCTCTGGGTCCTGGGGCTGCCCTGGGCGTCCAGGAGCGGCTTGCCGTCCTCGTCGGTCAGCGGCTGGCTGCCCACCCGGACGGCGCTGCGGGGCACCCGCACGCCCTCGAAGCTGTCGAAGATCACCTGGGCGTTCTGCAGCCGCAGCAGGGTTGTCAGGCTCAGGTACCGCTGGGAGGTGAACACCACCACCCGCCGTCCGTCCTCCTGGCCGGAGATGTAGGCCACCCGCATCTCCATGTCCCGGTCCAGCCCCTTCTGGAACCGGAGGGTGACCCGGTCCCCCTCCTGGACCCTGGACAGGTCCTCGCTGCGCATCATGGTCAGAAAGGACCAGCTGCTGCCGTAGATCATCTTCCCCACGCCGGCGGGGGCGGCGGCGGGGGCGATGGTGCGGTAGCCGGCGGGGGTCAGCTCCAGGATGCCCTCCGGGGTCAGCACCGTCTCGTATCCGTCCACCAGGCCGGAGAAGATCCCCGCCCTGGGGGCGGTCACCCGGGTGGTGCCCGGGTCCGCGGCGGCGGACATGGAGCTGATCTGCGCCTGGAGGGAGGCGATGGCCCCCTCCAGATCCCCGGTGCCGGAGAGGGCGTAGCTGCGCTTGAGGGCGGCGGCCCGCAGGCCGTCCCCCTGCTCCGCGGCGGCCGCCATGCTGCCCCCGGCCAGGGCGGAGCGGAAGGAGATGAGCGAGCCGGTGATCTCCTCGTCCAGCCGCACGCCGGTCAGGCCGTCCGTGGCCAGGGAGCGGGCGTAGAGCAGCTGCTCGAGCTGCCCCTCCAGGGAGCGCTGGGTATTGGCGTCCTGGAGCGCCTGGGCGCTCTGGTAGATCTGGGCCACCGTTCCGCCGGCGCTGACCCGCTCCCCCTCGCCCCGGGAGGAGTAGACCAGCTCGCCGCCGCCGGGGAGGACCTCCTCCTCCCGGACCACGTAGCCGGAGACGGTCACCGCGTTCTCGCCGGTGTAGCCATAGGCCACGGTGGTGGTATAGGGGTCCATGAAGTACGCGGCCAGGTTGACGGCGAAATAGATCAGCACGGTCAGGAAGATGGCGGCCATCATCAGCCTTGTGGCCAGGTTGCCGGTTTTCATATGTACAGAATTCTCCTTGGATCAGACGAAATGCGCCGGGGGCTGCCCCGGCCCTACAGGGTGTCCTCCCACTCCGACAGGTCCACGCCGCGGGCGGGGCTGACGGTGGAGATGGCGTGCTTGTAGATCAGGTTCTGCCGCCCCTCCGTGGTGAGCACCACGGTAAAGGTGTCGAAGCCTGTGATGGTGCCCCGCATCTGGAAGCCGTTGACCATGAAGACGGTCACGGGGATCTCCGTCCGCCGGGCGGAAGCCAGGAACACGTCCTGGAGGTTGGGTGATTTTGCCATGTTGTCTACCTCTCTGTCATTTGTAGTGGGGCGGAGGCAGGAGCTTGTCCGCCCGGTGCTATTGTATCCCCTGGGCGGTGAGGATTTCTGTCGCAATTTGGAGAGCATAGGCAAAATCACGCTCTTTTTCCCAATAAATCCAGTGGATGTCCGCGTTTCTCCGCAGCCAGGTCAGCTGCCGCTTGGCGTACTGCCGGGAGCGGAGCTTCACCATGGCGGCCGCCTCCTCCGCCGTGGCGGTCCCGTCCAGGACACCCAGCAGCTCCTTGTACCCGATGGCCTGCATGGCGGTGGAGCGCCGGGGCACGCCGGCCTCCGCCAGGGCGCGGACCTCCTCCAGCAGCCCCGCGGCCATCATCCCGTCCACCCGCCGGTCGATGAGGCGCTTCATGTCCTCCCGGTCCCGGAAGGCCAGGCCGATGCACACGGAGCCGTACTTCCCCGGCCGCTGCCGGTCCTCCCGGTGGTGCTGGGAGAGGGGCTTCCCGGTCTCCCGGTAGACCTCCAGGGCCCGGAGGATGCGCTTGTGGTCCCCGCTGTGGAGCCGGGCGGCGGACTCCGGGTCCACCCGCTCCAGCTCCGCCAGGAGGGGGGCGGCCCCCTCCCGCTCCAGCCGGTCCTCCAGCTCCCGGCGGACGGCCCCGCCGGCCTCGCCGGGGGCGAAGGCGCGCCCGGCCAGCACCGCGTCCAGATAGAGGCCGGTGCCCCCCACCAGCACCGGGCGCCGGCCCCGCCCCAGGATGTCCTGGATACAGGCGTCCGCCGCCTGGACGAACCGGGCCGCGGACCAGTTCTCCTCCGGCCCGGCCACGCCCACCATATGGTGGGGGACCCCCTCCGTCTCCGCCTCCGTGGGGGCGGCGGTGCCGATGGTCATCCCCCGGTAGATCTGCATCGAGTCGATGCTGACCACCTCGCCGTTGTACCTTTTCGCGATTTGAACGCCCAGGGTGGTTTTGCCGCAGGCCGTGGGGCCCACAACACAAATGAGTTTTTCAGGGGCCGGCATGGGAGTCCTTTCTGCTCTGCGCCGCCGCGCGGCGCAGGGCTTCATTCTTCTTTTCGATAGCCCGGGGCTTACGCAGCCCCGGACCCTGCGGGTACTTTTTGTGCGCACAAAAAGTACCCAAAAATGCGCCGGGGAGACCCCGGGCCCCCTCTCGGGGCCGCCCCAGGCAGCGCTTGCGCTGCCGGACGGCCTGCCTCGGCGGGGGATTTGCGAACACGCTCCCAAATGAAGAGCTGCGGCGCCCCGTGAACGAAAGTTTCCTACGGGGTTCTGATCTGGTGGTCTGGCGGTTATCCGACTCCGCCCGTGGGCCTCTTAAAAGGACAGAGCCTGCAAAGGGGCCCTCCGAATCGCTGCGCAGTAAAACCGCACCGCACTCCCCCGCTGCTTCGCCTCCGATAGAACCCGTGGGTAGACGATAGGCAGCGGCAGACGAAGGGCAGGCACCGCCGGTAGAATCAAACCAGGTACAGCAGAGGGCAAATAAACAACAAATTGGGGATTCTCAAGGGGCCTTGCCCCTTGAGCGCACTTTTGGTTACTTTTCCTGCGGGGGAAAAGTAACAAGGCGTCCCCGGGGTCCGGGGGTGGAACCCCCGTAAAGGGTCAGTCCGGCATCGCCGGCTCGTCGCTCATCCCCAGCAGGCAGTCCGCGGAGACCTTGTAATGCGTCAGATCAGGGTAATTTTCTCTGCGGTCGTAGTCTTCGCTCCGTGCTCCATCTCGCTGATGGTGGACTTTCCCGTACCAATGATTTTTCCCAAATCACTCTGCGTCTCATGATTCAATTTTCTGACTTCTGCAATCCGTTTTCCAAATAACTCTTTTGAAAACATAAAACACCTTGACAGGTTCTTGATTGAAGAATATAAAGAGCCTCTCTGTTAATATACCCTTAAATTATACAAAATGCAATAAGAAATTATAGAGTTTGTGAATACATGTCCTAAAATGCGTCATGCCCGCTTGAACATTTTCTCGATTTCATACCTGCTCAGCTTCACCTTCACCGGCCGGCCGTGGGGGCAGAACTGCACCTCCCCGCTCTGCACCTTCTCCAGCAGGGCCCGCAGCTCCGCCGGGTCGCTCCGCCAGCCGCCCTTGATGGACGCCTTGCAGGCCATGGTGTGGAGCATGGCGTCCCGGGCCGCCGCCGGGTCGGCGCTGCCGGCGGTGAGCAGCCTGTCCGCGAGCATCTCCAGCGTCTCCCGGATGAGCCCCGTGTCCAGATCCGACGGGACGGCCCGCACCATCAGGCACCCCGCCCCAAAATCCTCTGCCTCAAAGCCGAAGGCCTCCAGCAGCGGCAGGTTCTCCAGCAGCACGCCGTACTGCTCCTGGGACAGGTCCACCGCTGCGCCGGAGAGGAGCTGCTGGCGCATGACCGGCTCCGTACTGGACCTCATGCGATCGAAGTTGATGCGCTCGTGGGCGGCGTGCTTGTCGATGAGCCACACGTCCTCCCCGTCCTCGGCGATGATGTAGGTGTTCAGCACCTCCCCGGCAAAGCGCCAGGGGGCCGGCGCGGGCGTCAGGGTGGTCTGCTCCTCCGGCTCCGGCGCGGGGTGCGCTTCTGCTGTTTGGGCGGGGTGCGCCTCCGGCGCGGGGGGCGGCGGGACGGTGGGGCCGGGGACGGTCTCCTCCGCCGCCGGGGCCGGGCGCTGCTCCCGCCGGGGGATGGGGGCCGGCCGGTCCGCGTCCCGGAAGACCGCCTGCCGGCGGCCCTGCTCCGGGTCCAGGCGCGTTCCGCCGGCCGGATGGGGGGTCTGGACCCGCTCCCGGAAGGTTTTTGCGTCCATGGTCCGGTAGAAGTCCCCCCGGGGGGCGGTCCGGCCGCTTGGGGCAGGGGCCGCCGGGGCGCTGGCGGGGAGGGGCGGTGGTGCCGCCGGGGCGTCCCCCTGGTCCGCCTGGCCCGCCCGGTCCAAGGCGTCCCGGACGGTGTGGTGGACGGCGGAGAACACCGCCCGCTCGGCGGCGAATTTCACCACCGTCTTGGCGGGGTGGACGTTCACGTCCACCTCCCGGAGGGGCAGGTCCACGTGGAGGACGCAGCCGGGGAACTTCCCCTTCATCTGCCGGTTGGCGTAGGCCTCCTCCAGGGCGGCGGTAAGCAGGGAGGACTTGATCATCCGCCCGCAGCAGAAGAAGGTCTGCATGGCCCGGGTGCCCCGGCCCGCCAGGGGCTCGGTGACAAAGCCCCGCACGCGGACGCCCTCGCCGCCGCCCTCCACCGGCGTCAGGCTCCGGGCGAAGTCCCGGCCCCGCACGGCGTAGATGGCGGAGAGGAGCCTGCCGTCGCCGGGGGTGTGGAGCTCCTCCCGGCCGTCCCGGATGTACTGGAGGGAGACCTCGGGGTGGCTCAGGGCGATCTGGCCCGCCAGGGCCCCCACGGCGGACGCCTCGGCGCTGTCGGACTTCATGAATTTCAGCCGGGCGGGGGTGTTGTAGAACAGCTCCCGCACCAGGAAGGTGGTGCCCTCCGGGCACCCGGCCTCCTCCACCGGTCCCGGGACGCCGCCCTCCAGGGACAGGGAGGCCCCCAGCGGGGCCCCCTTCTGCCGGGAGAGCACGTCCAGGCGGCTGACGGCGGCTATGGCGGCCAGGGCCTCCCCCCGGAAGCCCAGGGTGCCGATGGCGGCCAGGTCCTCCGGCTTCCGCAGCTTGCTGGTGGCATGGCGGAGGAAGGCGGCGGGCAGCTCCTGGGGGGCGATGCCGCAGCCGTTGTCGGTGACCCGGATGAGGGACATGCCGCCGTTCTGGATCTCCACCACCACGGCGGAGGCGCCGGCGTCAATGGCGTTCTCGACCAGCTCCTTGACCACGCTGGCGGGGCGCTCCACCACCTCGCCGGCGGCGATGAGGTCCGCCAGATGAGGGGGAAGCTGCTGAATATGGGGCATTATTTTTAGCGCCTCCTTCGCTGCCGCCTGCGGGCGGCAGGGTGAGATTTTCCTGTTTGATAGCCCGGGGCTTGCGCCGCCCCGGACCCGTCTGGGGGCGGCATTACAAAAAGCCGCCGGGGGTTCGTGGGCGCACAGCCCCCGCTTTTGTTAGATGATAAAATTGGTTGCACTGGAAATCAAGTGGCAAATTGTAAAGATTGCGGTAGGGACCAGGGCAATCCCGTTTTTACGGCTGGCTTCATAGAGGAGGAAGGCCGCGCAGGGAAAGCCTGCCAGGGCGAGGATCACCGCCGGGAACAAGGCCGCTCCCCACTTGTCCAGGCCAAACCGATAGTTTTTGCGCAGATATTGCATCATTTCATATCATACCCAGATTCCGAAATCCCCGCAGTCGAACTGGCCGCCGCCGTGGCGGAGCTTCCCCTCCTCCTTCAAACGGCGGAAGGCGTCCCGGATCCTGGTCAAAATCTCCGGCTGGATGTCCAGGCTGTGGTGGCCGGGGAACACCCGCCTGACCGGCAGCGCCGCCGCCCGCTCCATGGAGGCCAGATACGCCTCCGGGTCCGTGGAGGGGTAGTAGGCGAAGAGCACGTCCTTGTACACCAGATCCCCGGTGAAGAGATACCCGGTTTCCCGCTCGAAGAAGCACATATGGCCGGGGGAGTGGCCGGGGGTGTGGAGCGCCTCCAGCCGCCGTCCGCCCAGGTCGATGACGTCCCCGTCCGCCAGGAGGCGGGTGGGCGTACCCTGGAATATCTCGTAGTCCTCCACATGGAAGTCCTCCGGCGGGTCGCACCGGTCCAGGACCATGCCCTGGACAGTCTCCCGGCTCAGGGGGAAGGCCCCGTTGAGCCAGTCCAGCTCCGCGGCGTGGGCGTAGAACTCCGGGTAATATCTGTGCCCGCCCACGTGGTCCCAGTGGATGTGGGTGGCCACCGCCGCCACGGGCTTGTCCGTCAGCTTCCGGACCTCCGCGCTGATGTCGCAGATGCCCAGCCCTGTGTCGATAAGCAGGGCTTTTTCTGTTCCCTCCAGGAGATAGCTGTGGGTTTCCTCCCAGTGGCGGTACTCACTGAGGATCGTTGTTGTTTCATCGATGCGGTCGATGGTGAACCAGTTGCTCATTGTGATGCCTCTTTCTTTTTCTTTTCGATGGCTTGTGGGGGCTTCGCGGCCCAAGGCGGCGCTTGCGCCGCCCGAGCAGTCGTTCGGCTTTGCCGAATGACGCGAGCCTGGGGCGTCCACCTCGGCGGGGGATTTACGAACACGCTCCCAAATGAAGAGCTGCCCTGCCCCGTGAACGAAAGTTTCCTACGGGGTTCTGATCTGGTGGTCTGGCAGTCAACCGACTCCGCCCGTGGGCCGCCACAGGCGGCTTAGGGTTGCTAGTGGCCGTAGGCCACTGCACACCTGCCGGCCTCTTAAAGGGACAGAGTCTGCAAGGGGGATCCCTCCGAATCGCTGCGCAGTAAGAACGCACCGCACTCCCCCCGCTGCTTCGCCTCTGATAGAACCAGTGGGTAGACGATAGGCACCGGCAGACAAAGGGTGTGCACCACTGGTAGAATCAGCCCAGCTGCAGCAAAGGGCAAATAAACAAACATTTGGGATTCTCAAGGGGGGACCCCTTGAGCGTCTTTTGGGTTACTTTTTGGACGCCCAAAAAGTAACCGCAGCCCCCGTAAAGAAGGACAAGAAACAACCTGGGCCGCCCGGAGGGCGGCGGAAAAACAGAGGAACCATGAAAGAATTCTCTGCCGGAAAATACGATATCGCGGTGATTGGCGCCGGCCACGCCGGCATCGAGGCCGCCCTGGCCGCGGCCCGGCTGGGCCTGAGGACCATCTGCTTTGCCATCAACCTGGACGCGGTGGGCAACATGCCCTGCAACCCCGCCGTGGGCGGCACCGGCAAGGGCCACCTGGTCCGGGAGCTGGACGCCCTGGGGGGCGAGATGGCCCGGGCCGCCGACGCCGCCTGCATCCAGTACCGCCTCCTCAACCGGGGCAAGGGCCCCGCCGTCCACAGCCTCCGGGCCCAGGCGGACCGCCGCCGTTACCAGGAGGTCATGAAGCACACCCTGGAGCGCCAGGAGAACCTCACCCTCCGCCAGGGGGAGATCACCGGGATCCGGCTGACGGAGGGGAGGGTGAGCCATGTGGTGCTCCACACCGGGGCCGTGTTCGAGGTGCGCTCCGCCATCATCTGCTCCGGGACCTATCTCAACGGCAGGACCATCGTGGGGGAGTGCGTCCAGGAGGGCGGCCCCGACGGCATGTTCGCCGCCAGCCGGCTGACGCCCTGCCTGGAGGAAATGGGGCTGCGCCTGCGCCGCTTCAAGACCGGCACACCGCCCCGGATCAACGCCCGCAGCGTGGATTTCTCCAGGATGGAGCGGCAGGAGGGCGACGAGCGGACCATGCCCTTCTCCTTTGAGACCGGGCGGGCCCCGGTGAACCGGGCGGTGTGCTGGCTGACGTACACCAACGAGGAGACCCACCGGATCATCCGTGAGAACCTGGACCGCTCCCCCATGCACAGCGGCGTCATCGAGGGGGTGGGGCCCCGGTACTGCCCCTCCATCGAGGTCAAGGTGACCCGTTTTGCGGACAAGCCCCGCCACCAGCTGTTTATTGAGCCCATGGGCCTGGACACCGAGGAGCTGTACGTCCAGGGCTTTTCCTCCGCCATGCCCGAGGATGTCCAGCTCCAGATGCTCCGCACCATCGCCGGCCTGGAGCACGCGGAGATGATGCGCCCGGCCTGGCCCAGGTTCAGGGGGCGGACCGCGGCCAGCTTCTCCCGGGCCT
>CAJUQS010000192.1 GCA_910588365.1 uncultured Oscillospiraceae bacterium
ACCCGCTGGAAGGTGTCCCGGTCAATGATGGCGGGGTGGCACTCGTGGACGTAGTATTGGGGCAGCTCCCCCATGTTCTTTCTCTGCTCGTGGGTGAAGAGATCCGCCATGAAGGTCTTCTGGAGCAAGGCGTCCCCGATGTATTTTTCATTTTGCAGCATCTTCCTCACCACACTGTCGTGCCAGGAATCACTTCCCTGAGCGGTTTTGACGCCGTCCGACATCAGGTCCCGGCAGATCTGGTGGACGCTCTGGCCCAGCAGGTACCGGGAGAAGATCCTGCGGACGATGGCGGCCTCATCGGGGTCGATCTCCGGCAGGCCGTCCGGCCCCTTGCGGTAGCCAAGGAAGCTGGCGTAGTGGTAGTAAACCTTGCCGTCCTTGAAGTTCCTCCGGTGGCCCCACTTCACGTTGCCGCTGAGGGACTCGCTCTCCGCCTGGGCCTGGCTCATCATGAAGGTGAGGATCATCTCGTTGTCCATGTAGAGGGTGTTGACATTTTCTTTCTCGAAGAAGACGCCGATTTCCTTCCGCTTCAGCTTCCGGACGGTGTCCAGACCGTCCAGAGTGTTGCGCCCGAAGCGGGATACCGATTTGGTGATGATAAGGTCGATCCTGCCCCGGTCGCAGTCCCGGAGCATCTTCAAAAACTCCTTGCGCCGCTTCATGGACGTGCCGGTGATGCCCTCGTCAGCGTACAGGCGGACCATGGTCCACTCCGGCATGGCGGCGATCTTCTCAGTGTAATAGGCGATCTGGGCGTTGTAGCTGTTGAGCTGTTCCTCGCTGTCGGTGGATACCCGGCAGTAGGGGGCCACCCGGAGATGCTTCTTGCGGATGTCCCGCTCTGTGAGCTTGGGGTCAGGGGGGATGAAGGTGATCCGCCGCTTCTGGGGAGTCTGTTGTGTAGTCATGTGGTTTGCTCCTTTCCTATCATCGTTCCGTTGTTCAGTTCCAGTTCTATGTAGTCCTGTCCGCCAATGCGGACGGCCTTTACCGCCTTTGCCAGAAGCTCTTGTATGTCGCTGTCATTGGCGGGGCCGGTTTCCAGCCGTTCCCGAAGCGTCTCCATATCATGAACCGGCGTGAGATCCGGCAGGACAGTGTACTGCTCCGCGGCGGCGGCGAAGATCAGCGTCTTCATGTAGTCGAAGTTGATATCCGAGCGGTTGAAGCACACGTTCAGCTCATTCTGGATGCGCAGAGCGTCTGCGGAGGGGGCAGCCTCCGGTGCGGGAGGCAGTGTCAGCAGGTCAGGGGTGTTTGCCAGCTGACGGAGCCGCTGGGATACCCGTTTCTGCACCTCCTCATCGCTGGCGCGGACGATAGCTCCGCAGTCTGGGTTGGCGCATACCCAGCGGGGCCGGCCATGGGACTTGGTGTCCCGCACGATTCTGCTTCCGCATACCGCGCACACAGCTTTTTCCCGAATAGGATTCAGCTCAGCGGGGCAGGGCGTGTAGTCAGTTTTGTCCTCCCGCTGGATTTGCGCCGCGAGGAACTCCTCATCGCTGACG
>CAJUQS010000193.1 GCA_910588365.1 uncultured Oscillospiraceae bacterium
CCAAAGATGGCCCGGAGCAGCCGCTCCTCGGCGGTCATCTCCGTCTCGCCCTTGGGAGTGACCTTGCCCACCAGGTAGTCGCCGGCCCGCACCTCCGCGCCCACGCGGATGATGCCCCGCTCGTCCAGGTCCTTCAGGGCGTCCTCGCCCACGTTGGGGATGTCCCGGGTGATCTCCTCGGGGCCCAGCTTGGTGTCCCGGGCGTCAATCTCGTACTCCTCGATGTGGATGGAGGTGTACACGTCCTCGCGGACCATGCGCTCGTTGAGGAGCACCGCGTCCTCGTAGTTGTAGCCCTCCCAGGTCATAAAGCCGACCAGGATGTTCCGGCCCAGGGCGATCTCGCCCTGATCGGTGGCGGGGCCGTCGGCCAGGACCGTGGGGGAGATGCCGTTGGCCGGATCCGCGCCGTGGACCCGCTCGCCCACGTTGACAATGGGGCGCTGGTTGATGCAGGTGGTGTGGTTGGAGCGCAGGTACTTGATGAGCTTGTAGTCCTTGGTGATGCCGGTGTCGTATTTGACGGAGATGGAGGTGGCGTCCACCTTGACCACCTCGCCGTCGCCCTCGGCCAGGACCACGATCTCGGAATCCATGCAAATCTTGTGCTCCATGCCGGTGCCGATGACAGGGGCCTCGGGCTTGAGCAGGGGCACCGCCTGACGCTGCATGTTGGCGCCCATGAGGGCGCGGTTGGCGTCATCGTTGGGGAGGAAGGGGATCATGGCCGTGGCGATGGACACCATCATGCGGGGGCTGATGTCCACGAAGTCCACCTTCTCCTTCTCCACGCCGATGATCTCGTCGCGGTGGCGGCAGGTGATGCGCTCGTTGAGGAAGTGCCCCTCCTCGTCGGTGGGCTCGGCGGCCTGGGCCACGATATACTGGTCCTCCACATCGGCGGTCATATAGACCACCTCGTCGGTGACCCGGCACGTGGCGTGGTCCACCTTCCGGAAGGGGGCCTCGATGAAGCCGTACTCGTTGATCCGGGCGTAGGTGGACAGGTAGTTGATCAGGCCGATGTTGGGACCTTCCGGCGTCTCAATGGGGCACATGCGGCCGTAGTGGCTGTAGTGTACGTCACGCACGTCCATGCTGGCCCGCTCTCTGGACAGGCCGCCGGGGCCCAGGGCGGAGAGGCGGCGCTTGTGGGTCAGCTCGGCCAGGGGGTTGGTCTGGTCCATGAACTGGCTGAGGGGGCTGGAGCCGAAGAACTCCTTGATGGCGGCGGTGACGGGGCGGATGTTGATGAGGCTCTGGGGGGTGACGATGTCCAGATCCTGGATGGTCATGCGCTCGCGGATGACCCGCTCCATGCGGGAAAAGCCGATGCGGAACTGGTTTTGCAGCAGCTCGCCCACGCACCGCAGGCGGCGGTTGCCCAGGTGGTCGATGTCGTCCTTGACGGCCAGCCCCCGGCTCAGGGCGTTCATATAGTTGATGGAGGCCAGGATGTCGTCCACGATGATGTGCTTGGGGATCAGATCGTCCACCCGGCGGCGGATGGCGTCCTTGAGCTCCTCGCCGGAGTACTGCTCCAGCAGCTCCTGCAGGACGCTGAAGCGGACACGCTCCTTGATGCCGCACTCGGCCTGGGGATCGAAGTCCACATAGCTGGCCAGATCGCACATGTGGTTGGAGAAGAGCTTCATGGGCTTGCCGTCCACATCCACGATCACCTCGTTGACGCCCACGGCGTCCAGCTCCCGCGCCTCGCCTCTGGTGAGGACGTGGCCGGGCTCGTGGAGGATCTCGCCGGTGGCGGGGTGGACCACCGGCTCCACCAGGGTGCGCTCCGCGGCCCGGACCCACAGAGCCAGCTTCTTGTTGAACTTGTAGCGGCCCACGGTGCTCAAATCGTAGCGGCGGGGGTCAAAGAACAGGTTGTTGATGAGGGTCTCGGCGGAGTCCACCGTGGGGGGCTCGCCGGGGCGCAGCTTGCGGTAGATCTCCAGCAGGGACTCCTCGTAGCTCTTGCAGGCGTCCTTCTCCAGGGTGGCCACGACGGTGGGGTCGTCGCCGAAGTACTCCAGAATCTCCCCGTCCGTCTTCAGGCCGATGGCGCGGATGAGGCAGGTGATGGGCAGCTTCCGGTTTTTGTCGATGCGGACCCAGAACAGCTCGTTGGTGTCCGTCTCATACTCCAGCCAGGCGCCCCGGTAGGGGATGATCTGGGAGGTGAGGATGGGCAGGTCGGTCTTGACGTCCGTCTCCTTGCCGTAGTAGATGCCGGGGGAGCGGACGATCTGGGAGACCACGACGCGCTCGGCGCCGTTGACGATGAAGGTGCCGGACTTGGTCATCAGGGGGAAGTCGCCCATGAAGATCTCCTGCTCCTTGATCTCCTCGGTCTCCTTGTTGCGCAGGCGCACGCTGACCTTCAGGGGGGCGGCGTAGTTCACGTCCCGGGCCTTGCACTCCTCCACGTCGTACTTGGGCGGCTCGTCCATGGTGTAGTCGATGAAGCTCAGCTCCAGGGTGCCGGCGTAGTCGCCGATTACCCCAACGTCCGCGAACACCTCCCGCAGTCCGGTGTCCAGAAACCACTGGTAGGAGTTCTTCTGAATCTCCAGCAGGTTGGGCATGGGCATGATCTCCTCATGCCGGGCGAAGTTTTTACGAAGCGTTTTGCCGTAATACTTGTCCTTGGCCATCTGTAATACTCATCTGCCTTTCTGCACTCCCGGCCCCGCCTTGACCCGCTCGGCGGTCCGGGCCGCCATATTTTCCCCGCGTCTCTGATACGCTTGGATGCGTTGATACTTTTGTTGGAACTTCCTCTTGCCTTTTCTGTGGGAAACTGCTATACTGAATACGATGCTGGAGCAGTATCTGAACTGCCCTCTAAAGTCATAGCACCTCAGTTTACCATTTTGCTCCCCGTTTGTCAAGGGAGATTTTGGACAAAATTTGCATAGAAGTACGGACAGACCAATGCGAGAGAACGCGACTCCTCCCAGGGGGGAGGGCGGTTCTCTCGCATTTTATCTGACCGGCCGGAACTACAGCCGCAGATCCCGGTTGAGCCTCACCATATGGACGTGGTCCTCCCACTTTCCGTTGATGTACAGATATTCCCGGGAAATCCCCTCCCGCTCGTAGCCGTTTTTTTCCAGCACCCGCAGGGAGGCCCCGTTCCAGGGCATGACGTTGGCCTCAATACGGTGGAGCTGGAGTTCCTGGAAGGCGTACTCCGTCACCATGCCTATAGCCTCGGTCATATACCCCTGGTCCAGCAGGTCCTTGTCCAACTTATAGCCCAGAAAACAGGACCGGAAAGCCCCCATGACGATATTGCTCAAGGCTATAGTCCCAACCACCCGGTCTGGAGCCTCTGCCAAACGGATATAAAACCGGTACCCGCGTCCGCACTGGGCCATGGCCTCATCCTGGGACAGCAGGAGGCGGTGGTAGTCCTCTGTAAAGAAGATGGCCTCCCTGAGGGGGTCGTAGGGGGTGAGGAACTCCCGGTTGCGGCAGTAGTAATCACATACCTGCTCTGATAGAGCAGGTGCGGCAGGCATCAGCTGGAGACGGTTATTTTCCAAAAGCATAGCGAGGCTCCTTTCCAAATTGGGATTCAATTGACAAATATTACACGACGTGGTATACTATATATAAAAGTAGAATTTGCCTGATAACAGCCCGCTCCGGCGGAGGAAAGGAGCATTACCATGAACAACTTCTCCTGGCTGAAACGCCCCTTTGACCCCAGGCTGCAATATTCGTTTCTGTATACCTTCTGCGGGATGCTGTCAGTCATGTTTTTAGAGCGGGTCATCCAACTCCTCCTCTCAAACATCGATATCCCGCGGGCGTGGGGGACTCTCCTGCGTTTCCTGTTGGGGGCGGCGTTTGCCGCGCTGGTGGTTTGGTTTGCCTATCGGCAGCGGGACCGGAGGCACTCCTTCATCCGCGGCTGGGGCTGGTACGACCTGGGCACGATCCTGGGCTGTCTGACGGCGGCCCGCATGGGGTCCCAGGTCGGTGAGGACAGCCGCCACCTGCTCTTTTTGGCGGGGCTGCTGACCCTGCTGCTGGCCGGGGGCCTGCGCGTGGAGTGGAGGGAGCGAAGCCTCACAGAAGAATAGACAGCAAATTTCCGGCGAGGGGATCAGTCCCCCAGCCGGAAATTTATTTATGTCAGCAGCTCCTGCCCAGGGAGAACGCTTTCTTATTCATCTCCAGGAACCTGGGCGGGACGCTCTGCTCGATGGCCGCCAGCCACTCGTCCTCCGTGAAGTCGAACCACTTGGAGAGCCGGCCCATGAGCACGATGTTCACCGCTTTGCTGCTGCCGGCTTCTTCGGCCAGAGCCAGCGCGTCAATGGCATCCAGATCAATTCCCGTGGCGCGGATTTTCTCCGCCAGATTCTCCGGGTACGCGGCCGCGCCGGTGATGACGGGCATGGGGTTGATCTGCTGGGTGTTGGTGATGATCCGCCCGCCCGGCTTCAGGAACTCCAGCCAGCGGGCCGCCTCCAGCAGCTCGAAGGATAGGATCACGTCCGCCTGCCCCTTGTCGATGATGGGGGAGTACACCTTCTCCCCCCAGCGGACATAGGTGACCACGCTGCCGCCCCGCTGGCTCATGCCGTGGACCTCGCTGACCTTCACGTCAAAGCCCTTGCCCAGCAGCAGACGGCCCAGCAGCTTGCTGGCCAGCAGGGTGCCCTGGCCGCCCACGCCGACAATCATGATATTTTTTGTTTCCATATTCATCTTCTCCAATAAAGCTCCATCTCCCGTGACCGGGCGGAAATCCCGGAAAAGCAGGGAGAAAGGGGCGCATTCAAGTTCTTTTGGCCTACATTTTCTTTCAAGAAAAAGCAGTGCCAAGGGCGTCAAATCTGCACAGCTGGCCGCACACGCCGCAGCCGGTGCACAGGGTACTGTCGATGACCGCCTTGCCGTCCACCACGCTGATGGCCGGGCAGCCGATCTTCATGCAGGACTTGCAGCCCACGCACTTGTCCGGGTTTGCGGAGATGGGGCCGGGGTGCTTGACGTATTTCAGCAGGGCGCAGGGGCGGCGGGAGATGATCACCGACGGCTCCTTCGCCGCCAGCTCCTCCTTCACCGCCGCGTCGCAGGCGGCCAGATCGTAGGGGTCCACCACCCGCACCCGGCTGATCCCCACGGCGCGGCACAGGCTCTCCAGGTCAATCTTGGTGCAGGGGTCCCCCTTGAGGTTGAAGCCGGTGGTGGGGTTCTGCTGGTGGCCGGTCATGCCGGTGATGGAGTTGTCCAGGATGATGACCGTGGAGTTGGACTCGTTGTAGGCCATGTTGATGAGCCCCGTCACGCCGGAGTGCATGAAAGTGGAGTCGCCGATGACGGCCACGGTCCTGCCCTCGCTCTCCCCGCCAACCGCCTTGTTGAAGCCGTGGATGGAGGAGATGGACGCGCCCATGCAGATGGTGGTGTCCATGGCGCCCAGGGGCGCTACCGCGCCTAAGGTGTAGCAGCCGATGTCCCCCATGACGGTGAGGTTGTTCTTCTTCAGGGTATAGAACAGTCCCCGGTGGGGGCACCCGGCGCACATGACCGGGGGCCGGGGAGGGATGCTCTCCTCCAGACCGGTGCCGGCGCTGGCGGGGGCCTCCCGCATCAGCTGGGCGGAAACCAGATTCTGGCTCAGCTCGTCCAGGGCGGGGAAGCTGGCCTTCCCGGCGCAGGCCAGGCCCAGATTCCGGCAGTGGTCCTCAATGAAGCCGTCCAGCTCCTCCACCACCACCAGCACGCTCACGCTCTTGGCGAAGTCGCGGATCTTCTTCTCCGGCAGGGGCCAGATCATGCCCAGCTTCAGCACCGGGTATGTATTGCCGCAGGCCTCCTTCACATACTGATAGCTGGTGGAGGAGGTGATGATGCCCATCTTGTAGTCCTGGCCGGCCTCAATGCGGTTGACGGAGGCGTGCTCCGCCCACTCGGCGATCTTCCGCAGCCGCTCCTCCACCACGGGGTGGCGGCGCTTGGCGTTGCCGGGCATCATGATGTACTTGGCGCCGTTCTTCTCATAGGGCTTGGGCGCCGGTTCCTCCCGCTCGCCGGTCTCCACCACGCTCTGGGAGTGGGAGATGCGGGTACACATTTTCATAATCACCGGCGTGTCGAAGGTCTCGCTGAGCTCATAGGCCAGCCTGGTGAACTCCAGAGCCTCTCCGGAGTCGGCGGGCTCCAGCATGGGGAGCTTGGCGGCCTTGGCGTAGTGGCGGGAGTCCTGCTCGTTCTGGGACGAGTGCATCCCCGCGTCATCGGCCACGCCGATGATCATGCCGCCGTTGACGCCGGTGTAGGAGATGGTGAACAGGGGGTCTGCGGCCACGTTGAGCCCCACATGCTTCATGCCGCAGAAGCTGCGCCGCCCCGCCAGGGACGCGCCGAAGGCCGCCTCCATGGCCACCTTCTCATTGGGGGCCCACTCGGCGTAGATCTCGGGGTACTTGGCCGCGGCCTCGGTGATCTCCGTACTGGGGGTGCCGGGATAGCTGGAGACAAAGGAACACCCTGCCTCGTACAATCCCCGGGCAACGGCCTCGTTGCCCAGCATCAGTGTTTTCATCGTTGATTGTTTCTCCTTAATTTATGTATGTCATAAGTCTTTAAAATAGCCATTTGCTTATTGAACAATCCCCTCAACAGATTACGCATCTGTCTCGAGCGGCGCTTGTCCAGCCATTTTATAGAGCTGGTCATAAGTGGCTTGATTGTATTTTTCAGAACTCTCCGAATCTTCAGCCTCCAGATCTTTTATGAGCCGGTTCTGGGCGAAAGCCGCATCGTATTCCTCCTTTGTCACCACTTTATCTCCAATCAAGTAGGCATATTCACTGGGATCTACGTCGATGCCTACATGTGCAGTAAGTGTTTCGGTCGTGTGGGATACATAATAAAATGTAACCCAAATGATCGTCTCTATCCTATCAGACCGCCGCCGGAATGTCAACGGCATTCCGACGGCGGGGATTCGGGGCGGGGCCGGTTTTCCGGGCTAGTCCTGCTCCCCGATGGAGTCCTTCACCGTGACAGTGACCTGCCGCTCGTAGCAGGAGAACACCCGGTCCAGCCGCGCCCGGTCGGGGGCGGGGGTGACCAGGCTCACAGCCGGTACGAGCACCAGACCCGCAATCATGCAGAACGCGCCGGCGTTGATGGGGGACTGGAGCAGGGCGGGGAAGCTGGACTTGACAAAGATGTTGGCCAGCATGACCGCCGTGGAGAACAAAAAGCTGACCCAGCAGGCGGCCTTGGTGGTCCGCCGCCAGTAGAGTCCGTACAGGAAGGGCGCCAGGAACGCCCCGGCCAGCGCGCCCCAGCTCACGCCCATGAGCTGGGCGATGAAGGTGACGCTGGACTTGTACTGGATGAGTGCCAGTACAACGGAGATGGTGATGAACACCACCACCAGCCCCTGCATCCACCGCACCTGCCGCTTCTCGTCCATCTCCTTGATGACAGTGCCCTTGATGAAGTCCAGCGTCAGGGTGGAACTGGAGGCCAGCACCAGGGACGAGAGGGTGGACATGGAGGCGGAGAGTACCAGAATGACCACTATGGCGATGAGGATGGCGGGCAGACCGGAGAGCATGGTGGGAATCACGGAGTCAAAGCCCCCCACAATGCTGCCGTCGGCGTTGAACTGCATCTGATCGGCAAACAGCCGCCCGAAGCCCCCCAGGAAGTAGCACCCGCCGGCCACCACCAGGGCGAAGAAGGTGGAGATGATGGTGCCCTTGCTGATGGCGGCCTCGCTCTTGATGGCGTAGAACTTCTGGACCATCTGGGGCAGGCCCCAGGTGCCCAGGCTGGTGAGGATCACCACACCCAGCAGGTTGACAGGGTCGGGGCCGAAGAAGGAGGCGTACACGCCGGGGATGTCGGAGTCCCCCTGGACCTGGGCCAGTTTCTCCAGAGCGGATAAAAATCCACCCTGGCTGTGCAGCACCGCCAGAATGACCGCCACGATGCCCGCCAGCATGATGATACCCTGGATGAAGTCGTTGATGGCCGTGGCCATGTAACCGCCGGCGATGACGTAGACAGCGGTGAGCACCGCCATGACGATGACGCACACGGAGTAGTCGATGTCAAAGGCCATGCCGAACAGGCGGCTGAGGCCGTTGTACAGGGAGGCGGTGTAGGGGATGAGGAAGATGAAGATAATCACCGAGGCGGCCAGCTTCAGCGCCTGGCTGTCAAAGCGCTTGCCGAAGAACTCGGGCATGGTGGCGCTGTCCAGGTGCTGGGTCATGACCCGGGTCCTGCGGCCCAGGACCACCCAGGCCAGCAGGGAGCCCAGGAAGGCGTTGCCCAGGCCCGCCCAGGTGGCGGCGATGCCGTATTTCCAGCCGAACTGTCCGGCGTAGCCCACAAAGACCACGGCGGAGAAGTAGCTGGTGCCGTAGGCGAACGCGGTGAGCCAGGGGCCCACGCTCCGTCCGCCCAGGACGAAGCCGCTGACGTCGGTGGCGTGGCGGCGGCAGTAGAGGCCGATGCCGATCATCACACCGAAGAATATAATAAGTAAGATGAGTTTGATTGCAAGATCCATGGTTTCCCTCGCCTTCCCCGCGCCTGCCGGCGCGGGAGATAGATTTTTCTTCCGATAACCCCGGGGCTTACCCCGCCCCGGACTCCGGGGTACCTTTTCCTTCGGCGGAAAAGGTACCAAAAGGCCGCCGGGGGAGTTCCCCCGGTCCCCCCGGCATCGCCCGGAGGGCGATACTCCATTTTTTGTTTATTTGCCCTTTGCTGTAGCTGGGCAGATTCTACCGAGGGTGCTTACCCTTCGTCTGCCGCCCTTCTGCGTCTATCCACAGGTTCTAACGGGGGCCCCTGCTGTGGCACATCGATGCGGTGCAAGTTTATTCGGAGCGATCCCCGCTGCTGACTCTACCCCTTTAAGA
>CAJUQS010000194.1 GCA_910588365.1 uncultured Oscillospiraceae bacterium
CAGCAGGTCCGACAGGCCCGGGTGCACCCGTGGCGCCCGCAGCACCGGCTGTACCGGCAGGCCCCATAGGACCAGTGGGACCAGCAGGTCCGACAGGCCCGGGCGCACCCGTGGCGCCCGTAGCACCGGCTGCGCCGGCAGGCCCCATGGGCCCGGTGGGACCAGCGGGTCCGACAGGCCCGGGCGCACCCGTGGCGCCCGCAGCACCGGCTGCACCGGCAGGCCCCATGGGCCCGGTGGGACCGAGCGGCCCGACAGGCCCAATGGGGCCCATAGGACCTACAGGCCCGATAGGGCCAGGCAGACCTCTAGGGCCGCGGGGGCCCATGGGGCCAGGAACACAGCACACGCTGTCGCAGCAGGAATGTTTGCTGGAGCAGGGGTCGTTCTCGTAACAGTTGTATCGCATAGGGATCATTGCCTCCCTGTATCACAGTGGTACGGCGCGTGAGCGCCGTATGGGACACCCTGCCGCCCCGTAGGCGGGGTATCCGCTCTTTATCCTATGCGTTTGCGGCTGCGGAGGTGTGCAGCAAAGACGGGAAAAGGCGGCGCGGACCGGTTTGGCCCGCGCCGCCTCCAGCGGATCAATTTATGGACCTGAGCGCTGCTGCCAAGGGGACCGGAGAGACAGCGCTCAAAGGCCCCGTCAGGGGTTGCAGTACTCGCAGGCGGTATACCCCTGGGAGACGACAGTATCGCGGCCGTCACTGGAGGTGTCGTAATCCTCCGGAGAGATCGCGGCCACTTCGCTGCAGGAGGGGGTGTGGAAAACATGGGTATCCGTATTCAGCACATAGCCCGCGCTCCCCGCGCTTTTGCCGCCCTGTTCGCTGACCAGGACACCGTCCACAATCCTGCGCCCGGGGCCGCTGTACTGGATCTTCGACTGCCCCGCTGTCTCACGGGCCTGGACAATGGCGGCGTTGCGCTCCGCGATTATCCGGTTCGCGCGGATGTTGCGATAGACATTCAGGCCGATGAAGGAGAACATCCCCAACTCGAACACGCAGAGAACAGCCAGCAGCACAGTCAGTACGGCGGCCAGGCGTTTCTCGTTTTTGAAGGGATCGACCTCATCAGACTGGGGAGTCTCCGCAGCGGGCGCCGGCTCCGCGTCCGGAGCCTTCTCCGGCTGGGCAGCCTGCTCCGGCTGAGGGGAGGGAGCGGTCTCTTTTACTTCTTCTGGCATGGCGATTCGTCCTTTCTCTGCGTTCTGCTCTCACCTATTATACCATAAAAATCGCCCAATGCAAGAACTCATTCGCGAAATCTCTTTCGAGTTTGCGGCCGCGCCCTCCGCGCTGGAAACGCCCCTCCCGGGGAAGTGCTACTCCGCCTCCTCCGCGGAGTCTGCGGGGCGGCTCTTTTCCAGGTAGGACTCCGCCGCCAGAAGGATCTCCTCGTCCGCGGCATAGGTGACCAGAGCGGCGGCCTCCCGGAGGGAAAACCAGCCCAGCTGTGCGATCTCGGACTCCTGGGCGTGCTCCTGCCCGCCGGTGGGGACGGCGGTGAAGAAGACGACATCCTTGACAACGCCGGGTTTGGGCGAATAGGTGACCACCTGGCGGAAGCCGGTGTCGATTTCCGCCGTCAGCCCCGTCTCCTCCCGGATCTCCCGGGCGGCCGTCTCCCGCTCCGTCTCCGCCCCCTCCACGTGGCCCTTGGGAAAACTCCAATGGCCGCCGTTGTGGCGCGCCAGCAGGTACTGCCGTCCGCCGGGAGCGGTCCGCCAGACCACCGCGCCGCAGGACTTCTCCTCTGCGGCCTTGCGGAATACGCCGCCGTCGCCCCAGGTCCAGGCGCCGCCGTGGGCCCCCAGCTCGAAGTGGAGCTTGGCGATGCCCAGATCCACCAGGGCGAAGGAGCCGGACCCGACCAGGCGCACTCGGGCCATTCCACCGTCCGGGGCCGGATCTCCGGCGTACTCAAACCGGTAGCCCTGCCGGTTCATGGCCGAGGGCGCCCGCCGGACGGCCTCCACGCCGCCGCGGAACCACGCCGGGGCCCCTCCGGCGTCCGGTGCCAGCTGTGCCGGCGGCTTGAGCGCCCGCGGGGCTCCGGCCGGTCTTCCCTCCGGCGGCAGGCCCACGGCGGCCGCGCAGACCAGCTCGTCCCCCTCCTCCAGGCAGCACAGGCAGCGCTCCCTGTCGTAGGTTCCGCCCACCCAGCAGGTCCCAAGGCCCATGGCGGCGGCGGTGAGGATCAGCTCCTCCCCGCAGTAGCCGCATTTCTCCTCCAGATTCGGGTCGCCGGCAGGGCCGGCGAACAGCAGGCAGTTTTGCGCGCCCCGGATCCTTCCGCCCTCTTTGAACGCGGCAAAGGGCTCCGGCCGGCCGCAGAGCAGGCGGATATGCAGGCCCGCGCGGGCATTGCACTGGCTGACGGTTTTCTCCAGCTGAGCCTGCTGCAGGGGCGTGAGCGGCGCGGGCTGGTACGCCCGCAGGGAAGAACGGACAGATACGGCGTCCAACAGGGTCATGGCTCCTCCTAATCCCCGGCCCCCAGAGGCGGGCCGGCTGCTGTATTTTCCTGTTATTTTCTATTCTTATGTGAATCGTCCGGCAAGTCAAGGGAAAAATTGTAAAGAAACTGTAAAAAATACTTGCATATACATCGGATATCTGTTAAGATATTGTTATCAACTACATATCGGAAGATGTCCGCAGGAGAGCGGGGGCCCCTTGGAAAGGGAGGAGCTCCCCACCGATGGCGCAACTCGCACAGGTGCCGAAAGGCGGGACTGCGGGCGGACGAAACTCTGGAGAAGCCCGCGTATGCGGGTGCCGAAGGTGCAAACGGCTCATCCCCGTAATCTCTCAGGCAAAAGGACAGAATGCTTTTATACCAAATCCAGGGGCCGGTCCCCTTGGATTAGGGGAGGAGTGTTTTCTTTTGCCCGGATGGGGAGAGGCTGTGTGCCTCTCCGTTTTTTTACTTCTGGTGTGTAAATAATTTGTTAAGGAGAGAGAGTATGGATCAGATTATGAGCGCAATTGCGGCCGGTAACGGTTGGCTGAACGGCATCGTATGGGGTATCCCCGCACTGGTGCTGCTCATGGGCGCGGGCATCATCCTCACTGTGGGCCTCAAGGGCTTCCAGTTCAGGAAGTTTGGCTACGCCATGAAGAACACCATCGGCAAAATGTTTGACAAGCACGAGGCCAAGGAGGGCGAGATTACGCCCTTCCAGGCCCTGACCACCGCCCTGGCCGCCACCGTGGGCACCGGCAACATCGCCGGCATCACCACCGCCGTCACCCTGGGCGGCGCGGGCTCCATCTTCTGGCTGTGGATTTCCGCCCTGCTGGGCATGGCCACCAAGTACTCCGAGGTGCTGCTGAGCGTCAAGTTCCGTGAGAAGAACGCCAACGGCGACTGGGTCGGCGGCCCCATGTACTATATCAAGAATGGTCTTGGCAAGAACTGGAAGTGGCTGGGCGTCGTCTTTGGTGTGTTTGGCGGCCTGGCTTCCTTCGGTATCGGCAATGCGGTGCAGGTGGGCAACATCACCGATTCCATCAACACCGCCATTCAGTCCTTTGTTCCCTCCGCGGCTGACCACAGAATGACCATCAATGTCGTTCTGGCCGTCATCCTGATGATTGTTGTGGGCATTGTCCTCATCGGCGGCATCAAGCGCATCGGCGCCGTCACCGAGAAGCTGGTGCCTGTGATGGCTGCTATCTATATCGTGGCCTGCCTGCTGGTTGTTGTTTTCAACATCACCAAGGTCCCCCACGTCTTCGGCATGATCTTCCAGGGCGCTTTCTCCCCCCAGGCCGTCACCGGCGGCGCCGCCGGTATCGGCATGAAGCTGTGCATCACCTGGGGCGTCAAGCGCGGCGTGTTTTCCAACGAGGCCGGTCTCGGTTCCGCCCCCATGGCGCATGCGGCTTCCTCCGAGTCCAACCCCGTTAAGCAGGGCCTCTACGGCATCTTCGAGGTCTTCATGGACACCATCGTCATCTGCACCCTGTCCGGTCTGACCATCCTGCTGGCTCTGGACGAGGCTACCCTCAACTACGGCACCCAGGGCACCACGGCCCTCAATGCCCAGGCGCTCGGCACCGTGTTCGGCCCCAAGCTTGGCGCTCTGATCATCGCCATCGGCCTGAGCCTGTTCGCCCTGTCCACCATCCTCAGCTGGGGCCTGTATGGCACCCGCTGCTGGGAGTTCATCTTGGGCAGCAAGGCCATCAAGCCCTATCAGATCATCTACACCCTGGTCATCATCGTCAGCGCTACCATGAACCTGAGCCTGGCTTGGGACATCGCCGATACCCTCAACGGCCTCATGGCCATCCCCAACCTGATCGGTGTGCTTGCGCTGTGCCCGGTGGTCTTTAAGCTGACCAAGGAGCACTTTACAGGCGGCAGTCTGCGCAGATAAGCCCTATTCTCCCTCCCCTTTCACGGCGGGGAGGCCGTGGGACCGGCCCCGGTTTCCCCGCCAACTTTGGGAAGGATGAACAGCCCCGGCCTCCGGCCGGCGGCTATAAACAGCGGCAGTTTGAAAAATTGAAGACGCAGTATCTACCGGAGCGGTGCGGCGGAAGCCGCGCCGCTCCTCGTTTTTGTGCGGCCCGACGCTCCCAACAGAATGATATAGTCGACGCACTTGAGAAGAGGTAAAAAGGAGGGGAGGAAAAATGACGCGGGGCAAGGCGGAGGATGCAGGCGGGCTGACGCCCGCCAAAGACGACAACGCCGCCCCGTATCATTTTGACCGCCGAACTTTACCG
>CAJUQS010000195.1 GCA_910588365.1 uncultured Oscillospiraceae bacterium
CCCGCCTTGGCGGCATATTTTCCGCCCTGACTGCGTTAAAAATCCTTGCAATCCGTCAGGATTGCTGCGGCTTTTTGCCTTGCAGGACAAAAAACCTATCTCGCCAATCCGCACACGCTGAGATATTAAACAGGCTCTTACAGCGATATTCTTCCTCTGTATACACGGCGCAAACATTCGGTGTGAGGTCGTTTCTGTCATGAAAATCATTTTCGATTACTCCAAGTCCTCCTATGATTCTGCCCTTATCTAAACAGAGATACCAGCCATACTCGGTTTTGATGTTAAGATAAGATTCCATACATTCAAGGTAAGCTTCTTGTGGTACTCCCCATTTACAATAAAACCATTTGGCGGCCTGATTCTTTAATTCTGGTCGCTGCCTTAAAGTGATATATTCATACTCTTGCATACGCTCCTCCATAAATTTCAGTTTATCGGTTTGTACTTGGAAAATTATACCATACCCAACTATGAAAAACAATCCTCGTTCTACGCCCGTTCCGCCTATCCAGACCATCAAGAAACGAGTAGTGTTTTTTCGCAAAGGGCGCGAAAAAATCTCCATTCTGAAACCCTTGACCGTCTGGATTTTTGCCGTTGCCATTTCGCCGCCGAAAACGGGGAACAGGAAAAAAATCCAGCCCTGCTTCCCGCCGCGCTGAAAAGTTTTCCGTCAATAACGCAAAAAAGCACTTGACAAAACCCTTCATGGGATGCTGCAAAATACTTTATGATAATGAGGTTGACGCTCGTCGCCCTGCCCGGGCTCCACCTTTTATGTTGACGCGCCTGGGGGTATATGATATGATGACACAGCAACGACTGCTTTTTGCGGCGAGGCGGCAGAAGCACGCAGAATGATACCGATATTCCGCAGCAGGATTTTCCGGGGAGAGGCCTCTCCGTACCGGAATTCACGGGCGCGGTGACTATGGCCGGGGCGCGGTCTATATGGAGGGCGGGCATATGGATTATTCAAGGAAGCTTTTTGAACGGGCCGGCGGAGGTGCGCCGGCCGTCCGGGGCCGCGAGCAGCACAGCGGCATGCGGAGCGTTCAGAATCTGGAGGCCATCATCAACGAGGGCCTTCGTGTCGCCCTGCTGGAGGCAACGCCGGACCAGTCGCTGGAGGTTCTGCTGGAGCACCTGGGAAAGGCGCTGAACGGGGAGCGGACCTACATATTTGAGCGCAATGAGCTCGGCGGCGATGACAACACCTATGAGTGGGTGGCTGACGGTGTGGCGCCGGAAAAGGAGAACCTCCAGAATGTTTCCCAGGAGGTGTGCGCCAGCTGGTACCGGAATTTCAGCGTCGGCGGGCACATCGTCATCGAGGACCTGGAGAACATCCGGGAGACAGATCCCCTTCAATATGAGAACCTGAAGCGGCAGAGCATCCGCTCCCTCGTGGTGGTTCCCCTCTATGACGGAGAGAAGCTCATCGGCTTTTACGGCGTGGACAATCCACCGGTGAGATCGATGGAATACGCGTCGAATATGCTCCAGACCGCGGCGTACTTTATTGTATCCTCCCTGAAGCGGCGCAACCTGGTCCGTGAGCTTCAAAAGCGGAGCTATAACGTCCTGCATTCCCTCAGCGTGGACTACCTGGGCATCTATCAGGTGAATGTTGACACGGGCGAATGTGAGATATACCGTGACAGCACACGGATGGAGATGGACTGGGCCGCAAATTTTGAGGACGGCTACCAGACGGCCATGGAGCGGTATATCTCCCAGTACGCGGCCCACCGGGATCAGGAGCGGCTTCGCGCTGTGACGAAAAAGGACTATGTACTCGCACAGATCGGGGCAAGGAAGAAGTTCTCTGTCCGCTACCAGATGAAGGACAATCCCCACGGGCTGAAGCACCTGGAGATCCACTTCTCCGCCACAGGAAAGACAGAGGAGGAGAACTGCGTGATTTTTGCTCTGCGGGACATCAACGCCGTGGTGGAGCAGGAGGAGAAGCACAAGCTGGAGGCGCGGCGGAGCCTGGAGGACATCCTGGAGGGCGCCAGGACCGGCATATGGACCATCGAGCTGGAGGAGGGCTGTCAGCCCAGGATGTATCCGGACCGGACCATGCGGATCCTGCTGGGCGTGGAGGACGGGATCGAGCCGGAGGCGTGCTACCGGCACTGGCTTGAAAACATTGAGCCGGACTATGTGGAGATGGTGCAGGAGGCGGTGCGGGAGATTCTGGAGACCGGGCGCGCCGAGGTGATCTACCCCTGGAATCATCCGAAGCTGGGGAAAATTTATGTCCGCTGCGGCGGTGTGCCGGACAAGACCTTCAAAAAGCCGGGCGCCTGCTTGAACGGCTACCATCAGGACATCACGGAAACCATGGTGACGCGGAAGAAGCAGGAGCATGCCATCATGGAGCTGCTGGAGAAGGTCCGGCGGGCAAACTCGGCAAAGAGCGAATTCCTCTCCCATATGTCCCACGATCTCCGTACGCCCATCAACGGGATTATGGGTATGCTGGCCATCCAGGAAAAGACCCAGGACGATCCGGAGCGGCAGAGGGACTGCCGGAGAAAAATCCGCGTATCGGCGGAGCACCTGCTCTCCCTGGTTGACGACGTGCTCCAGGTCAGCAAGCTGGACAGCGGACGGCCGGCAGAGGTGGAGGAGCCCTTTGACCTCCACGATACATTGGAGAGCTGCATCGCGATCCTGTCCGCCCTGGCGGAGGAGTCGGGGGTCCGGCTGGAGCTGGAGGAGGTCGATCTGCAGCACAGCAAGCTGATCGGAAATCCCCTGCACCTCAAGCAGATACTGATGAATGTCATCGACAACGCCATCCGCTACAACCGGCGCGGCGGCTCCGTATTTGTCCAGGTAAAGGAGCTCACCTGCCGCAAGGGAACCGCGTCCTGCCGGTTTGTGGTTGAAGACACGGGAATCGGCATCGGGGAGGATTTCAAAAAGCACATTTTCGAGCCCTTTACCCAGGAACACCAGGGCGCAAGGACCCACTACAACGGCGTCGGGCTTGGCATGTCCATCGTGAAGAAGCTGGTGGACCAGATGAATGGGACCGTCGAGGTTGACAGCCAGATCGGTAAAGGGAGCATATTTCGGATTATCCTGCCCATGCAGGTCGATCAGGCCTGGAGCGCCCGTCCTGTGGATGAGGAGCGGAACGTGCGGGGCAAAATCGCCGGGATGCGGGTCCTTCTGGTGGAGGACAACGAGATCAACTGTGAAATCGTGGAGTTCATGCTGAAGGAGGCGGGGGCGGAGGTCGTCACCGCCAACGACGGAAAAGCCGCCGTGGATGCGTTCTCGGCCTCCCGTCCGGGGACGTTCGACTGCGTGCTCATGGATTTGATGATGCCGGTCATGAGCGGGTATGAGGCGGCCCGCGTGATACGCGGGCTGGACCGGCCGGACGCGGAGGTTGTGCCCATCATCGCGCTGTCCGCCAACGCGTTCGAGGAGGACGTGGCGCTGGCAAAGGGCGCCGGAATGAATGAGCATCTGGCGAAGCCGGTGGATATCAGAAAAATGTTCCAGGTCATGGGCCGGCTGAGGCGCTGAATGATGAAATGGATGCCCGCCGGCGTATGAAGACAGTGGCTGCTTCGCGGTACGGGACGTTTTGTCCGGAAAATTTTCCCAATCATCGCAAAATGCTGATTTACCATTGAAGTGCGTGAGCTCGAAAGAGCCCGGCGCACTTCAATTTTTTATGCTTTGAGGAAGGGAGGCCGGGGAACATGGGACGAAAACTCCGCAGCTGCGGCAGGAGTCGTATTTTCAGCCGCGCCTCTATTTTCCAAGTTCCGGTCATATTGCGGGACGAGCCCTCATAGAGTGAGAGCAGGAACCTGTCCGGCAAGGGCGGGACGCTCACAAAGGAGGAATATCCATGACAGAGGAATACGCGGCGGCGCGCTATGAGGACGCCTGTGCCCTGCTGCCCGGGCGGCTGCGGGCGGCGGCCATGTCCATCGGACGGCGGCAGAAGGCGGAGACGGAGGAGCTGCGCCTGCGCATCGGCCGGGCGCTGTACCTGACCACCCCCGGCGGGGCGGTCGCCCTGCCCCAGACCCGGATCACCCGCAGCGATCTGGAGCAGGTGCTGGACCGCGCCACGGAGTACTCCCGGTACACCGCCGCCGAGACGCTGCGCCACGGCTATCTCACCGCCATGGGCGGATTCCGCATCGGCGTGTGCGGGACGGCCCTGCCGGCGGGGGCCCACAACGAGGGGGTGCGGGACGTGTCGTCCCTGGTCATCCGCATCCCGCGGGTGCATGAGGGGACGGCGGAGCCGGTCCTGCCGGAGATCCTGGAGGACGGACGGCCCCTGAGCACCCTGGTCCTCTCCCCGCCGGGCGGCGGAAAGACCACCCTTCTGCGGGATCTGGTGCGGCTTTTGAGCCAGGGGACGGCCCAGTGCCCGCCCCAGCGGGTGGCACTGGTGGACGAGCGGGGGGAGCTGGCGGCGGTCCACCGGGGGAGGCCACAGATGGAGGTGGGATGCCACACCGACGTGATGGACGGCTGTCCCAAGCACCTGGCGGTGCCCATGCTCCTGCGGGCCATGACGCCCCAGGTCATCGCCCTGGACGAGGCGGCTCTGCCGGAGGACGTGGAGGCGGTTTGCGCGGCGGCCAACTGCGGCGTGGCACTGCTGGCCACGGTCCACGCCGCCTCCCTCCGGGACCTGGGGAGCCGCCCGGTGGGACGGGCACTGCTCTCGTGCGGCGTGTTCCGGCGGGCAGTGCTCATCGAGGGCGCGGGCGCGGCCCGGCGCAGCCGGGTGGAGGCCCTGCCGGAGGTCCTGCCCACCGGGCGGCGGGAGCTTTTGACCGGGGATCGGCCATGAGAGTACTGGGTGCGCTGCTGATCCTGCTCGGCGCGGGCGGCCTTTGCGCGCTGCGGCGGCGGGAGCAGCTGCTGCCGCTCCGGCTGGGACGGGCCCTGCTGGGGGATCTGGCGGTGCTCAGCTACCAGGTGCGGGTCTGCCGGGCGCCCCTGCCGGAGATTCTGGGGGGCGCGCTCTCCGGCGGTCCGGGGGCCCAGATGCTGTGGAGCCCCTTGCTGGAGCGTCTGGAGGCGGAGGGAGAGCGGGGCCTCGCGGCCTGCTGGTCCCGGGCGGCCCGGGCGCTGCCGCCGCCCCTGGACGCGCTGCTGGAACCCCTTGGGCCGCTGCTGCCGGCGGGCGGGGAGCGCCTGGCCGGAGCCATTGAGGAAACAAGAGAGGAGCTGACCAGATTCCTGCGGGCGGAGGAGGCCCGGCAGGCCTCCCAGGGGCGGGTGACCGCCGCCCTGTGCCTGTCCGGCGGATGCCTGTTGATTCTGGTCCTACTGTGACGATGGATATTGATTTGATTTTCCGGATTGCGGCCATTGGAATCGTTGTAGCGGTGCTCAACCAGCTTCTGGTGCGCTCGGGGCGGGAGGAGCAGGCTTTGATGACCACCCTGGCGGGGCTGGTGGTGGTGATGATGATGCTGGTGCGGGAGATCAGCGATCTGTTCCAGCTCATCAAGGCCCTGTTCGGGTTTTAGCAATGGAGCTGTTCAAGCTGGCGGCCCTGTGCGTGGCATGCCTCCTGCCGGTGATCCTGCTGCGGAAGAAGACGCCGGAGCAGGCGCTGCTGCTGACGCTGGCCATCCTGGCGGTGGTGCTGGCCCGGTGCCTCCGCCAGGCCGCGCCCCTGCTGGAGGAGCTGCGGAGCCTCTTTGCCCGGGCCGGTGTGGAGACGGCCTATGTCTCCATCCTCCTGCGCACGGTGGCGGCGGCACTGGTGACCCGCTTCTGCGCGGATCTGTGCCGGGACGGCGGCTCCCAGGCCCTGGCCTCGGCTGTGGAGACGGCGGGGGCGGTGGCGGCGCTGCTGATCGCCCTGCCGCTGCTGCGGGCGGTGGTGGAGCTGCTGCTGGGGTATTTTACATAGCGGGTACAGGAGATACACATGAAACAAGTCATTTTTCGCCTGCTGCTCTGTCTGGCGGCCCTCTCCCTGCTGGGCGGACGGGCCCTGGCGGCGGAGGGGACGCCGTCCCTGCCGGAGGAGGTGGTCCGGGCCGCGCCGGAGGCGGCGTCACTGGTAAACGGTGACGGCGCGGAGAGCTTCGGCCTGCTCTCCGGCGCCGCGGCCCTTCTGGATGAGGGCATGGAGGCGCTGCGGACGTACCTGTTCTCCGGCATCCGGGCCGTGGGGGCGGTGATGGCGGGGGTGGTGCTGCTGGGTGCGCTGGAGAGCGCGGCGCCGTCCTGCGGGGACACACTGAGCCGGTACGGAACCGCCGCCGGGGCCCTGTGGGTCACCGCCATGGCCGCCGGGGATCTCCACTCCCTCATCGGTCTGGGCGAACAGACCATCGTGGAGATCTCCCAGCTCAGCAAGGCGCTCCTGCCCGCCCTGGCCGCCGCCGAGGCGGCCTCCGGCGGCGTGACCGCCGCCTCGGTGCGGCAGGTGGCAGCGGTGCTGTTCGCCGATATCCTGCTGACGGTCATTGAGCGGATCCTGCTGCCCATGGTGTACCTGTATATCGGCGTGGCCGCCGCCGGGGCGGTGCTGGAGGGGGAGACCATGGAGCGGGTGGGGGAGATGCTGAAGAAGATCACCACCTGGTGCCTCAGCGGCCTGCTGGTCCTGTTCACCACCTACCTCACCGTCAGCGGCGCGATAGCCGGGGCGGCGGACGCCCAGGCGGTGAAGCTGGCCCGGTCCGCCCTCTCCGCCGCCGTGCCGGTGGTGGGGGGCATCCTCTCCGACGCGGCGGAGAGCGTACTGGCCGGGGCGGGTATCCTGCAGGGCATGGTGGGCACGGCGGGGATGCTGGCCGTGCTGGGCGCCTGCCTGCTGCCCTTCCTGCGGCTGGGGTGCCAGTACCTGCTCTACCAGGGGGCGTCCCTGGTGGCGTCCGCGGCGGGGCCGAAGAAGCTGACCAAGCTGATCTCCATGCTGGGGGACGCCTTCGGCCTGGTGCTGGCCATGACGGCCGCGTCGGCGCTGCTGCTTGTGATTTCGCTGGTGTCGTCTCTGGTGACGGCCGGAGCGCACTGATATGTTTGTTTTTCCGAGAAGCCGGATGAAAGGAAGGGAGGGGGAGGCCGGATGAAGCAGTGGCTGCTTGGCATCGTGCTCACCGCCTTCGCCGGGGGACTGGCCCGGCAGCTGGCGCCCAGCGGCCGGGAGCAGGCCATGGTTCGGCTGGTGGGCGGACTGCTGCTGACCCTGGCCATTCTCCGGCCCCTGGCGGGGCTGGACTGGGAGGGGCCGGCCCTGGAGGCCGGGAGCTTCCAGTCCCGGACGGCGGAGCAGGCGGAGATCTACCGAAAAAATCAACAGGAGGCCCTGGCCGCTATCATAGCGGAGAAAACCGGGGCATATATATGGGACAAAGCGAACCAGCTGGGGCTTGCCTGTCAGGTGACGGTGGCCACGGCGGCGGGGGAGAGCGGTATTCCCCTGCCGGACACCGTGACCATCCTGGGGCCTTACAGCCCGGCCCTGGCCGCCTGCATCGAGGAGGAGGTGGGCTTACCCGCCGAAAAACAAATCTGGCTGGAGGAAACGACATGGACAGAGAAGAAGGAAAGCGAAAGCTGACAAATCCCCTGGAGGTCCTGGGCCGCTACAAGTATGTGCTGCTGGTGGTACTGCTGGGCGCTCTGCTGCTGCTCTGGCCCGGCGGGCGGGGGGCGGCGGACAGGACGGATTCCGGCTCCCGCCAGATTCCTGCGGGCTCCATGCCCCTGGGCGAGACGGAGCGGGCCATGGAGGTCATCCTGGAGAAAATCAGCGGCGTGGGCCGGGTGGACGTGATGCTCACCCTACAAAGCGGCAGCGAGCTGGTCCTGGCCCAGGACTCCTCCCTGCGCTACAGCGGCAGCGTCCAGTCCCCGGACAACTACGAGCGCCGCTCGGACGCGGTGACCGACTCCGGCGGCGTGGTGGTCACCCAGGAGAAATATCCCCAGTACCGGGGGGCCCTGGTGGTCTGCGACGGCGGCGGCAGCGACGCCGTCCGGCTCCAGGTGGTGGAGGCTGTCTCCGCCCTCACCGGCCTGGGCTCCGACCGCATCGCCGTGGTCAAGTGGGGGAGCACGGGGACGAACGGGTGAGGCAACCATACGTTTCTTTATGAACAAAGAAACGTATCAAACGAAACACTTTCGCGGCAAAGCGGGGCTTTGCCCTGTGCTTCTCAAGGCTGAGCCCCGGAGGAAACGCAGGCGAAACGCAGTTTCGCGTAAAATCTTTTTGATTCTTTTTCTATGAAAAAGAATGGATACTCCGACAAAATTGATATGGGAGGAACAATCATGAGGAACCAATGGAAGCGCAACGCCGTTGTGGCGACCGTGCTGCTGTTTGTATGCGCGGCGGTGTATCTCAACTGGCGCTATGCCGGAAACGTGGTGGACAGCGCCGCGCCGGCCAGCGGGCAGGAGGATGGAGAGGGCTCCACCAAGGTGCTGGGAGACGCGACGCTGGTGGGCGGGGTGCCCACCATCACCGGGGAGGGCGCGGCGGTCTCCGGGGAGGAGGACGTCCCCGCCGCCAGGGCCGGCAGCTATTTTGACACCGCCCGCCTCAGCCGCCAGCAGTCCCGGGACAACGCCCTGAGCATCCTACGGGAGGCGGCCGGCCAGGAGAACGTGGAGCAGGCGGTCCTGGACGACGCGAACCGGGCCATCCAGACGCTGGCGGGCTACTCCATGCTGGAGGGCCAGATCGAAAACCTGGTGGTGGCCAAGGGCTACGCCGACTGCGTGGCCTTCATGGGGGAAAACAGCATCAGCGTGGTGGTCTCCGCTGCCGAGGACGGACTGCAGACAGAGGACGTGGCCAAGATCACCGACATCGTGCTGAGCGAGACAGACTACACCGCCGGGCAGATCAAGATCATGGAGGCGGAATAGGAGGGAGAGAAGGCGTCAGCCGCTGGAATTTTTCCGCGGCTGACGTTTTCTGCCTTTTTGGGGGCTTTACACCGGAGCACATTGCGGGTAAAATAGGGGCACCGTGTCAGCATATCAGAATCTGACGGAAATGGGAGGAGACACAAATGAAAAAACCGGTGATTGGTGTTGTGCCGCTGGTGGACGCCGGCCAGGAGGACGTCCGGATGCAGCCCGGCTACATAGAGGGGATCCTGCGGGCAGGCGGCCTTCCGATTCTGCTGCCGCTGACCGGCGGCGCGGAGGATATTGACGGCCTGCTGGAGCTGTGCGGCGGGGTTCTCTTTACCGGCGGCCCGGATATCTCGCCGGAGGCCTACGGCGAGGAGGCGCTGCCGGTGTGCGGCGAGCTCTGCCCTGTCCGCGACAGGCTGGAGCGGCCGCTGATGGCCGCGGCCCTTGCGCGGGACAAGGCGGTGCTGGGCATCTGCCGGGGCCTGCAGGTGATGAACACCGTTCTGGGCGGCACACTGTATCAGGACCTGCCCTCCCAGCGGCCCTCGCCCCTTGTCCACCGCATGGAGCTCCCCTACAACCGGGAGTCCCACCGGGTGGAGCTGACGGCGGGGGCGCCCCTGGCAAACCTGCTGGGCGGCGGGGAGATCGGCGTGAACAGCTGCCACCACCAGGGAGTCAGGGTCCTGGCTCCCGGCCTGTCCGTCATGGCCTCTGCCTCCGACGGCCTGGTGGAGGCCGTGTACATCCCCGGAAAGCGGTTCGCCTGGGCGGTGCAGTGGCACCCGGAGCGCACCCTGGAGACGGACGCTTACAGCCAGCGGATTTTTGACGCCTTTGTAGAGGCCTGCCGGGGATAGCCCCGGGGAAAAACAGAGCGAAAGGAGCGATTGCGCTTGACCAGACCCGTTCAGTTTGCATAGCGCGGCTATTGCAAATACGGAAAAATGAATAGGTGATAGCCGCCGCATCACAGGCAAAACAGGAGATGCGATGAGCTATACAAATGATTCGGAATACGCGGTCATCTGCCGCTGCGGCAGATGCGGGAAGAAGCAGACCTTTGTCACCACCGGGAAGTTCAGAGTGAACGCCAACAAAAACAAAGTGGACATCTGGCTGATCTACCAGTGCGCCAGGTGCAGGCATACGCTGAACATTCCCGTTTATGAGCGGATCAACCCGGGGAAGCTTCCACGGGAGCTGTATGAGCGGTTCCTGGAGAATGACCGGGAGCTGGCCGCCCGGTACGCCTCGGATATCCGCTTCCTGAAAAGCCGGCACTATGTGACGGCAAAAATTTTTCCTAAAAACAGATAAAACCTCTTGACCTTGACGCCGCGTCATGGTCTATCCTTGCAAACAGGAGGTGATTCCAGCATGTACACCGTCAAGGAGCTGTCGCGGCTGACGGGCCTCACGCCCCGTACGCTGCGCTACTATGATGCCATCGGCCTGCTCTCCCCAGCCCGGAATCGGGACAACGACTACCGCCTGTACGGCGGCGCGGAGGTGGACCGTCTCCAGGAAATCCTTCTCTACCGGGAGATGGGCCTGCCGCTGGAGGAGATCGGGCGGATTCTGGACGCGCCGGACCACGACAGAGCCGGCGCCCTGCGGGGACATCTGGAGCGCCTCCTGGCACAGAGGAGACGGGTGGAGGAGCTCATCCAGTCCGTCAGATGCACACTGGAGACCATGGAAGGAGATGCGATTATGCAGGACAAGGAAAAATTTGAGGCGCTGAAGCGGCAGGCCGTTCAGGAGAACGAGGCCGCCTACGGCCGGGAGGCCCGGGAGAAGTACGGCGACGAGGCCGTGGACGGCAGCAACCGGCGGCTCTCCGGCATGAGCCGGGAGGAGTGGGAACAGATGAACCAGGAGGAATCGGGCTACAAGGAGGCCCTTCGCCGGGCCGCGGCGGCGGGGGATCCCGCCGGTGAGGATGCCCGGGAGGCGGTGCGCCTCCATGCCGCGTGGCTGTGCCGCTTCTGGAAGCCCGGTATGCTCACCGCCCAGTCACACATCGCCCTGGTGGACATGTATGGGCAGGACCAGCGGTTTACGGACTACTACGAGGCCGTGGCGCCGGGGTGCGCCGCGTTCTTTGCCCAGGCGGTGCGGGCGTATTACAGCGCGCCCTGAATCAGGGCCGGCTGAGGGCCTTTAGGGTACGCGGAGGCGGGCGGGGAGTTCTCCCCGCCCGCCTCTGAGCGCAGGCAAAATACGGCCGGACGTATCCTTAGCAATTGCGCTGCCGCCGGCCGGAGTGAGCTTGACAAAACTGCTTTTCCGCCATATAGTATCAATAAGGATTGGATATCTTTCGGATATGATGGGAGGAGAAGTTTATGGGCAGCATCTATACGTCTGTGGAGCAGCTGATCGGCCGTACGCCCCTTCTGGAGCTGGCAAACCTCCAGCGGGAGGAGGGCCTGGAGGCCCGGATTCTGGCCAAGCTGGAGTGCTTCAACCCCGCCGGCAGCGTGAAGGACCGGGTTGCCAGGGCCATGGTGGACGATGCGGAACGGCGGGGCCTGCTGCGGCCCGGCTCCGTCATCATCGAGCCCACCTCCGGCAATACGGGAATCGGCCTGGCCGCCGTGGCCGCTGCCAGGGGATACCGGGTGATCATCGTCATGCCGGAGACCATGAGCCCGGAGCGGCGGCAGCTGATGCGCGCCTACGGCGCGGAGCTGGTGCTGACTGACGGTGCCAGGGGGATGCAGGGCGCTATCGACAGGGCCGGAGAGCTGGCCGGGGAGATTCCGGGCAGCTTCATCCCCGGCCAGTTTGTCAACCCCGCCAACCCCGCCGTCCACCGGGAAACCACCGGCCCGGAGATCTGGGAGGATACCGATGGGGCGGTGGACATCTTTGTGGCCGGCGTGGGCACCGGGGGGACGCTGACGGGCGTTGGCGAGTACCTCAAGAGCAGAAACCCGGCGGTCCGGGTGGCGGCGGTGGAGCCCGCGTCCTCCCCCGTGCTGAGCGGCGGGTCCGCCGGGGCCCACCGGATTCAGGGCATCGGCGCCGGATTCGTGCCGGCGGTCCTGAACAGGGCGGTCTGTGATGAGATCATCACCGTGGAGGACGGCGACGCCTTTGCCGCCGGCAGGCGGGTGGGCCGCAGCGAGGGAATCCTGGTGGGAATCTCCTCCGGCGCGGCGGTCTGGGCCGCTTTGCAGCTGGCCAGACGGGCCGAAAACCGGGGCAGGACGATCGTGGCGCTGCTGCCGGACAGCGGAAGCCGCTACCTCTCCACGCCCATGTTCACACAGTGAGCCCGCATTTCCTCCGAAGGCCGAGCAATACGCGAAAAACCTCTTGAAATTTTTGGACTTTTGGGATATAGTATCGGCTGGGAAACTCCTCCGCACAGAGGGAACTCATCGAAACCGCCTTGCCGCCGGCTGCCAGCGGGTCCGGCAGTGGAGAAGGAGAGAAAAATGGAAAAAGTACTGATTGTCGACGACAGTCCTGTGCAGGCTGCCCAATTAAAGTCCATCCTGGATCAGGAGTATGATGTCAGCATCGTACAGACAGCGGAAGACGGCCTCAGATGCGCCAGCGCGGGGGACTTCTCCCTGATTCTGCTGGACGTGGTCATGCCCGGCATGAACGGCTTCATGCTGCTGAAAAAGCTTCAGGAGGAGGTCATCACCAGACACCTCCCCGTTATCCTGATCACCAGCCTCTCGGACATTGAAAACGAGCAGCGCGGCCTGATGCTGGGCGCGGTGGACTACATAGCCAAGCCCTTCCACCCCCTGATTGTAAAGGCCAGAGTCAACACCCATATCAAGCTCTACCAGTACCGCAAGCAGGTGGAGTACCAATCCATGACCGATCAGCTCACCGGCGTGGCAAACCGGCGCCGCCACGACCGCTTCAGCGCTATCAAGTGGCTGGAGGCCTCCCGTTTGCAGGTGCCGTTCTCCGTCTGCATGTTCGATATCGACAAGTTCAAGATCTATAACGACACCTTCGGCCATCCCGCCGGGGACAAGGTCATTGCCGCCGTCGCCAAGACGGCCTCCTCCTACCTGCGCCGCAGCACCGACTTTTTTGCCCGCTACGGCGGAGAGGAGTTCGCCGCCTTCATCCTGGGCGGCAGCGCGGAAAGCGCCTTTGAGCACCTGAAGAAAATCCGTCAGGCTGTCGAGGATCTCCGCATCCCCCACAACCCGTCCGTCTCTCAGTGGGTCACTATCAGCATCGGCGGCGTCACGGTGACGCCGCAGCCCGACGAAACCTATGACGCGTATCTGAAAATCGCGGACACCATGCTGTACGACGCGAAGCGGTTCGGCAGGAACCAGGTCGTGTGGGCCGGCGGCGGTATGAAGCAGCTGCGGGAGAAGCTGGGGCCGGTATTATAAGCATGAAGAAGCCTGGAGGGGGCGGACTTATGGGTCCGCCCCCTCCAGGCTCTGTGTGTCAAAAAAGTGGCAGCGCCACTTTTTTGACAGGCTGAAACATATGTGGCTTACTGTTTTCTGGTCAGAACGAAGGTGGTGGCTCTGCCCAGCAGATTGACCTCGTAGCTCAGCCGCCCGTTGTCGTAAGTGAAGGTCTTGGTATCCGTGTCAGGAGCCAGGACCGAGGCGGCGTAGGCTCTGGTGGTGTCCCGGGTGGACTCCCAGGAGAAGGAGTTTGTCATGACGCCGGGCGCGTCGTAGTTCCCCGCCCAGTAGAGGCTCATCATCCCGTCGGAGGTATACCAGTAGACCTCAATGACGCCGTCCTTGATGGTGGCAATCTGGCTGGTGCCGATACCGCTGCTGCCCGTCTGCACCCAGGTGCCGGTCAGATCCAGCCCGTTGGCCGTGGTCCCGGGCAGGACGGTGTTGGCGGCAGAGTCGGGCACGCAGGCGCCGCAGGCCGCGAGCCCCCGGCCCATGGCCTCGGCCAGCGTGATTTCCACCAGCGCCCCGCCGCCGCAGGTTCCCTTGAAGTGATACTGGGTGCCGCCCTCCCCGCAGTAGATGTACTGGCCGCGCAGGTTGTTGGCCACGGCGGCGGTCTGCGTATCCTGATCCCAGCTCACCTGGCAGCCGAAGGCCTCGGAGACAAAGCGGGCGGGAACCATGGTGCGGTTGTTGATCAGCTGGGCCGGAACGTCCAGCGTGTGGGGAGCGCCGTTGACGTAGGCGGTGGAGTTGTCGATCTGGATGGAGATAACGGCGCCATCCTTCGTGCCTGTGGCCGTGCGGGTGTCGTTATTCCACTCCACGGCGGCTCCCAGGGACTCGAAAATCACCCGCAGGGGGACCAGTGTGCGCCCGTCAACGACCGTGGGCGGGGTGTCCGTACTGACCCTGGCCGTGTCCACATACAGATCCACGGCCCCGGCGGTGGCGGTCAGCAGCATGGCAGCCAGCAGAAAGGAGAGCAGCCTTTTCATAATTGAGTATCCTCCGTTTCAGATTGTGGTTACAGGCTTTTAGAGATGATACGAGTATATCCCAGCCGGGGGAGCTTGTCAAGTGTCTGGGCGGGACGCCTCCAGCTATGGAAGCGTCCCGCCCGGATCTCAGAACCTGTATTCGCAAGCGCTGCACGCCGGCTGTGATGACAGGTTTTTATTTACCGAAGCTCTCGATAATCTCCACGATCTCCGCGCCGATGCGCTGCTGTGCCTCCTTGGTGGCGGCACCGATGTGGGGGGTGCAGGAGACGTTGGTGTGGGAGTAGAGGGCGGCGTTGGTGGCGGGCTCGTCGGCGTACACGTCCAGGCCGGCGGCACGGATCTTGCCGGAGTTGAGGGCCTCCAGAAGATCGTCCTCATTGACGTTGTCGCCCCGGGAGGTGTTGATGAACACCACGCCGTCCTTCATCTTGTCGATGTTCTCCTTGCTGATGAGCTTGACGCCGTTGAGGGAGGGGGTGTGGAGGGAGATGAAGTCGGCGCGCTCAAGCAGCTCGTCCAGCTCCACGTACTTCATGCCGATCTGCTCCTCGATGCCGGGGACGTGGAAGATATCCTGGGCAATGACCTCCATGCCGATGCCCTTGGCCATGCGGCCCAGGGCCTGGCCGATGCGGCCGAAGCCGATGATGCCCAGGGTCTTGCCGCCCAGCTCGAAGCCCTTGCCGTAGGCCTTCTTCTCCCACTTGCCCTCGCGCATGGTGTGGCCAGCGACGGAGAGGAACCGGGCGCAGGAGAACATGTGGCCCATGGCCAGCTCGGCCACGGAGTTGGAGGAGGCGCGGGGGGTGTTCTTGACGGTGATGCCCGCGTCCTCGGCGTACTTGACGTCGATGTTGTCCACGCCCACGCCGCCGCGGATGACCAGCTTGAGCTTGCCGCCCTTGGCCTCGTCGATGTGGCTGGCGCGGACCTTGGTGGCCGAGCGCACCACAACGGCGTCAAAATCCTTCAGGGCAGCGCCCAGCTCCTCGCTGGGATAGAACTGCTCCACCACCTCGTGGCCGTTGGCCTTCAGCTGCTCCAGAGCGCTCTTGTCCATCCCGTCGGTAACTAAGATTCTCATAATCGCATCATTCTCCTCAATTATTTTTATCAATGACGACGTTCCCGTTTTCATCCAGCAGGGGGGTGATGCTGGAGTAGTACGTGAGTCCGTCGCCCATCGTGGCCAGATAGCAGACGCCTGTCTCCGTATCGCAGATAATCGACAGGCCGGCGGCTGGGCCCTCTTTGACCGCAAAACGCGGAGTCTTTTTCTCTTTCCCAAACATGGATTAGCCGTTCTCCGCCTCGAACTTTTTCAGGAAATCCACCAGCGCCTCCACGCCCTCCTTGGGCATGGCGTTGTAGGTGGAGGCCCGCAGGCCGCCCACGCTCTTGTGGCCCTTCAGGTTGTCGTAGCCGGCGGCCTTGGTGGCGGCCACCACCTTGGCATCCAGATCCTTGTCGCCGGTGACGAAGGGGATGTTCATGAGGGAACGGAACTCCTTGTCCACAGTGCCCGTGAACATCTTGGAGGCGTCCAGGAAGTCGTACATGACCTTGGCCTTCTCGATGTTGATCTTCTCCATGGCCTCCAGGCCGCCGATGCTCTTGAGGTACTTGAACACCTTGCCGCAGCAGTAGATGGCCCAGCAGTTGGGGGTGTTGTACATGGAGCCGTTGTCCGCGTGGGTCTTATAGCTCATGTAGAGGGGGGTCTTGGGATCCAGATCCGCGTCGTCGCGGATGAGGTCCTCGCGGATGATGACCACCACCATGCCGGCGGGGCCCACGTTCTTCTGCACGCCGGCGTAGATGAGGCCGTAGTCGGAGACGTTGCAGGGCTTGGAGAGGAACATGGAGCTCTGGTCGCTGACCAGGACGTGGCCCTTGGTGTTGGGCAGCTTGTTCCAGGTCACGCCGTGGATGGTCTCGTTCTCGCAGATATAGACATAGTCCGCATTCTCCGGGATGTCCAGATCATCGCAGTTGGGGACATAGCTGAAATTACGATCCTTGCTGGAGGCCACCACATGCACGTCGCCGTACTTCTTGGCCTCGGCAATGGCCTTCTTGGACCAGGCGCCGGTCTCCACGTAGCAGGCCACGCCGTTCTTCATCAGGTTCATGGGGATCATGGCGAACTGAAGCGTAGCGCCGCCCTGGATGAACAGCACCTTGTAGTTGTCGGGGATATTCATCAGATCCCGCAGGTCCTGCTCCGCCTCGTCGATGATCTGCTGGTAGACAGGAGAGCGGTGGCTCATCTCCATCACGCACATGCCGGAGCCCCGGTAGTTCATCATCTCGTCCCGGATCTCCTCCAGGACAGGCTCCGGCATGGTGGCAGGTCCGGCGGAAAAGTTGAATGTGCGGTTGTACTTCATGTTGCGTTCCTCCTCAAAAATCACCAGAATTTGGGTGCTTCCCCAAGCACCTTCAGTATAGTATATTCTTTTCAAATAATCAACAGGGAAAGCAAAAATTCATATAATCAATCCCTGCTTTCCGCCGGCAGACGCGAAAAAAACCGCCGTCACCCGGGAGGCGACGGCGGCTGTCTATCAAAGGCGGCTTATGGATTTGCTTTTTCGATTGCGGCGCAGTCCCGTTTTGCCTGTCCGGCAGGACAGCCTCCCCAATTCCGCTGGGAGGTCCGTCACCGGGCCCCGCACCCGGTCAACCACAGCAGCGCGATCCCGCATTGCCCGTCCGGCAGGGCCTAGGAGATGCTGCACCGTACCACGCAGTCCAGGTCGAACTGCCCCGCGTCGCACTCCACGTGCATGGTGACGGTGGTGGTGCCGGGGCCCACGGCGGTGACCACGCCGCTGATCTCATCCACCATGGCGACATCGGGGTCGGCGGAGCTGTAGTCCACCTCGTAGACCCCGGATACGCCCTCGGGCACCAGCCGGAAGTGCTCCCCCTCGTTGAAGAAGGTGACGTCCGTGCGGTTGGCGGTGACGCCGCCGGTGTCCGCGCTGCCGCCGCCGGCGGGCGGAAGGGTGGGCTCGTCATCGGACCCGGAGGATTTTTCACCAGACGCGCCGGGTTTGTCCTCCTTCCAGCTGCACCGGACGATGCACGCGAAGTCGTACTGGCCGTTGTACTCCACGTGCATATTGACGGTGGTAGTGCCGGGGCCCACGGCGGTGACCTTCCCGGTGTCCGGGTCCACGGACGCCACATCCGGATCCTCGCTCTCATAGGTGCAGGCGTAGACCCCGGAGATGCCCTTGGGCTGGAAGTGGAAGAACTCCCCGGGCCCGAAGAAGGTTGCGTCGGAGTGGCTGGCGGTGACGGTCCCCCCGCCTGGATCGGCGGGGGCCGGATCCGGGCTCTCGGAGGGCGCGGGGGCCGGATCCTCAGCGGGCACAGGATCCGGCTCCGCCGGTTCAGAGGCGCCGGAGTGGTCCGGGATCACCGGCTCCTCCGCCTTGGGGGCGCTGTCCTTGCCGCCGTCCCCACTGTCGGAGGGGGAGGTCTGGATGATGGGACGGGCGGGCCGGTCATCGCTGGCGAAAATCTGGTCCATTATCTTATTGAAGTCCAGATCCTCCAGCCGGCTGCAGGCCGTCAGTCCCAGCATCAGGAACAGGGAAAGAAAAAAGCATACTGCACGTCTCATACAGATCACCTTCTAGGTAAAATGATATGATTTCCGAACTTGAAATTCGGAAATCATATATTTGATTTAAGCCGTTTTGCTCGCCGCCATAAACGGCGGCAACCGCAAAACATGGCACATATTACTTCCGACCTTTCGGCTCGGAAGTAATATCTCTTTTGTCAAACATCAGGCGTCAGCCCCAGATGCCGGTAAATCTCCGCATCCGTCAGCAGCTCATCCCCGCCAAGGCCCGCCTCTTCGCTCAGGGGCCGGCGGATCCAGGAGAGCACGTCCGCGCGCTCGTCCTCCGTCAGGTAAACGCTGCCCAGCACGGAGGCGAACCACTGGGGGTTGCGCTCGTAGAGCGTCCAGACCACGCCGGGATAGCCGTTGGCGTAGGTCCCGGCCGCATCGGGGCCGCGGGGCGTGCGGCTGGAGAGGATGTCGTGGTACTGCCCCCAGTCCAGCTCGGCCTCCCGGGCGTAGTCCCACAGCTCCATCAGCAGCTCCCACGCCTCCTCCTCGCCGTAGAGGCCGGCGTAACAGTCCCAGTCCAGGTAGGGCAGGTAGGTGATGGCCAGGGGCATATTGTCCGCGCTGCTGCCGTAGACCAGCCGGGCGGCGCTCTCCCGGGTGGCCGTCATGCGGAAGCCGTCCGCCAGCTCCCGGCCGGCCTCCATCAGCGCCTGGGTCCGCTCCCGGTCCCGGCTGTAGTCGGGCTCCCGGTTGAGCTCCAGGACGTAGGTGTAGGGACTGCCGTTGAAGTCGAACTCCGTCAGCAGGATGTCACTGCGGTTGTATGCATCCGCCCAGCTGGTGGGGTTGGGGAGCACGCTCATGAGCCAGCCGCTCTCCTGGTCCGCGGCGTTGTCGTAAAAGATCACGCCGTCCTCCGTCTCAGTGTAGGCCACCTCCCCCACCCACGCCTCCGGCACGGTCAGGGAGAACATGCCGCTGGGGTGGTCATAGGGGCGATCGTCCAGGGTTCCGGCGGAGAGGGGCCGGTCCATGGGGGTCTCCCGGACCCGGTTTTCCCGCTGGAGGGCGGCGTCCACCGCCTCATAGGCCCCCTCCGCTATGTACCAGCGCTCCTCTGCGGGAGCTGGATCCGGGGTGGCGGACATGGCATCCCCTCCGCGGCGGACCAGGGGGCTGCCGGAGTAGAAGAAGAACCCGGCCACGGAGAGGATGTGCTCGCAGTCCGGCTCCCCGTCCGGGGCCTCGGTCCGGGTCCACCGGCAGGAGGCAAACGCCGCCTCCAGGGGGTACTCCCGGTCCACGCCGCCCTGGATGGCGGGGGAACCGCTGCCCAGGGAGCCGGCAAAATAGACCGCGCTCAGCACGCCGTCCTCCCCCCGGGCCTCCTCCAGGAGCGCCAGGACCTCCTGCACGGCGGAGTCCCCGCCGTCCGGCGGGCTCTCCGCCTCTGCCCTGCCGCCGAAGGTGAGCACCACCGCGCCGCACATCACCAGCACCACCGCCGCCAGGGTAATTTTCAGCATCCGGGGCCGGTGGGCGATGAAGGAGATGCGCTGTACCATGGTCCGCTTTCCGGCGGTCATGGTGGTGGCGGTGCGCAGCAGGTCCGCCGGGGTGCGGCCGGGCACCACCATCTTGAGCAGGGTCGCGCCGTAATCCAGCCGCCGGGCCTCCCCCAGGCGGCGGATGACCCCGTCGTCGCAGCTGAGCTCGCAGTCCCGCCTGCTGAGGGACGCGGCCAGCCAAACCAGGGGATTGTACCAGTGGATGACCAGGCAGACGCTGCGCACCAGGGCCCACAGGTGGTCCCCGTGGCGGTGGTGGGTCTGCTCGTGGAGGAGGATGTGCTCAAAATGCTCCGCCCGCAGGGCTTCCCTGCTGACGTAGACCGCGGGGCGCAGCACCCCGAACAGGCAGGGGGAGGCCAGCTCCTCCGCCAGATACACCGGAATCTCCCAGGCCCCGGTGTCCGGAGGCAGGTACAGACGCTTCCGGCATTTTCGCAGGCGGCGGGCCAGGGTGAGATCTGACGCGGTCAGAGCGGCGGCGGTGAGGACCATGCCGGCCTTCCACAGAAGGCCGGGCCAGTCCGCCGCCCGGCGCGGTCCGGAATCCGGACCGGGAGCCGGAATCTCCGGCGCGGCGGACTCCGGCACACCGGCGCTCTGGTCCGGCAGAACCGGACGGGGCAACCCGGCGGCCGGCGGCGCCTCCTGCCGGACCTCCTCCAGGGAGATGGAGAGCTCACGGGCCGCCCCGGCCACGCTCACCGGCGCGGGAAACAGGGGCCCGGGGACCAGCAGCCTTATGGCCACCGGCAGCCATAAGGCGTATTGGAGCCTGGGGCTGATCCGGCCCCGCAGCAGCCGCCGCAGCAGGACGACCACCAGGATGAGGACCGAGGCCGGGAGAAAGCTCTCCCTCATGCCTGTTCCTCCCTCGCTCTCTCCAGGATGGCGGTCAGATCCGCAATGTCCTCCCGGCTCAGCCCCCGCCCGTCGGCCAGGGTGTTGACCATCATGCCCACGCTGCCCCGGTAGACCCGGTGGAGCAGGGACTCGGTCTCCTGTAGGGCCGCCTGCTCCCGCGGGATGGTGGGGGCGTACTGCCGGGCCTTCCGGCCCTCGGTATAGGCCACCGCGCCCTTGACCTCCAGGCGTCCCACCATCGTGACGATGGTGGATTTGCTCCACCCGGTGACGGGCCCCAGCGCCCGGACCATCTCCGTCAGCGTCCGGGGGCTCTGCTCCCACAGGCACTCCATAATCCTCCACTCCCCGGCAGAGAGGGAAACGGGCTTCTTTTCCATCAGCGTCTCCTTTCCGGCGGCAGCGCCGCCCTGACTGACGTCGTTGTGCATACGGCTTCAGTTTACCACGCCGATTTACCCCTGTCAATCGTCCAGCCCCACATTCTTTTTCAGAAAAAGCTGGGGGAACACCTTGTGCCGCCCCTGTTTCTATGCTATACTTGTACGCGACAAAATTATGGCGGTCCTCAGCTCACCGGCGGACGATCGGGGGGTGGAAGGCTGTTATTGCCGCAGAGAGGAGCGGATCAAGTGGCTGTCGATCGAAATGAAAACCTGCTGCCCGATGGGCAGGACACGGTGATATACATCAACCCCGCCCTGATACAAAGCCTGGCGGACCTGTCTGCGGAAAAGCGGCAGAACTTCCAGGAGCTGCTCGCCGCGGCGCAGGACGGCAGCCTGGACGCGGCCTGCCGGCTGGCCCAGAACTACTGCCGCGGCAGCGGCGGCGCGCCCAGGGACGAGGAGAAGGGCTTCTACTGGTTCGCCAAAGCCGCCGAGGCCGGAGCCATTGCCGCCCAGCACGGGTTGGGCCTCTGCTACGCGAGGGGCATCGGCACGGAGCGGGATGCGGAGAAGGCGGTGCGGCTGTTTTCCGCCGCGGCGGAGCAGGAGTACCCGCCGTCCATCTGTGAGCTGGGGCTGTGCTATGAGCTGGGCTCCGGCGTGGAGATGGACAAGGCCCGGGCGGCGGAGCTCTACCGGGAGGCGGCGGAGCAGGACTACGCCCCGGCCCAGTGCAACCTGGGCTTCTTCTACTACCGGGGCATCCATGTGGAGGAGGACGACCGGGAGGCGGCCAGATGGTTTGCCAGGGCCGCCCGGCAGGAGTATCCCCGGGCCCAGGTCCTGCTGGGGGAGTGCTATGAAAACGGCTACGGCGTGGAGAAGGACCCGGAACGGGCGGCGGCCCTCTACCGGGCCGCCCACCTGCAGGACTACGACGAGGGGACCTGTGCCCTGGGGGTGTGCTATGACCGGGGCAGCGGCGTGGAGGAGGACCGCCGGCAGGCGGTGGAGCTGTTTCGGGAGGCCGCCCGGCAGGAGTACCCCAGAGCCCAGTACCTGTTGGGCCAGTGCCTGGAGTACGGCCACGGCACGGAGCAGGACGAGGCGGAGGCGGCGAGGCAGTACCGCCTCGCCCACGAGAACGGCTACCCGCCCGCCACCTGCGCCCTGGGCCTGTGCTGCGAGACCGGCACCGGCGTGGAGCGGGACATGGAGCAGGCGGTAGCGCTCTACCGTCAGGCCGCCGGCCGCGGCCACGCCCCGGCCCAGTGCAACCTGGGCTTCTGCTACTACCGGGGCATTGGCGTGGAGGAGGATGACAGCGAGGCCTTCGCGTGGTTCTCCCGTTCGGCGGAGCAGGGGTATCCCAGAGCCCTGGATCTGCTGGGGGAGTGTTATGACTTCGGCTACGGCGTGGAGCGGGATCCGGCAAAGGCCGCGGCGCTCTACCGGGCCGCCTGCGAAAAGGACTACGTCCCCGCGGCCTGCGCCCTGGGGCTGTGCTACGAGCTGGGCCGGGGCGTGGAGATGGACAAGGCGAAGGCGGTGGAGCTCTACCGCCGGGGCGCCGAGGGCGGGGACGCCCGGGCCCAGTGCAATTTGGGCTGCTGCTTTTACCAGGGCATCGGTATTGAGGAGGACGACCGGGAGGCGGCCAAGTGGTTCACCGAGGCCGCCCGGCAGGAGTACCCCAGAGCCCAGTACCTGCTGGGCCAGTGCCATGAGTACGGCTGCGGTGTGGAGAAGGATATGGAGCGGGCGGTGGAGCTCTACCGGCAGGCCGCCGGCCGGGGCTATCCCCCTGCGGCCTGCGCCCTGGGGCTGTGCTATGAGCTGGGCCAGGGGGTGGAGGAGAACAAGGCGAAGGCGGTGGAGCTCTATCTCCAGGCCGCCGGGGACGGGGAGGCCCGGGCCCAGTGCAATCTGGGCTTCTGCTTCTACCACGGCATCGGCACGGCGGTGGATGACAGGCAGGCGGTCCGGTGGCTGAGCGAGTCGGCCGGGCAGGGTTACGCCCGGGCCCAGGAGCTGCTGGGGGAGTGCTATGAAAACGGCAGCGGCGTGGAAAAGGACGAGCGCCGTGCCTTTGAGCTGTACCGCCAGTCCCATGAGGGCGGCCACGCGCCGGGCACCTGCGCCCTGGGATTGTGCTATGAAACCGGCACGGGCGTGGAGGAGGACAAGGCGAAAGCGGTGGAGCTCTACCGGCAGGCCGCCGGCCAGGGCTATGCCCGGGCCCAGTGCAACCTGGGCTTCTGCTTCTACCACGGCATCGGCGTCGGGGAAGACGACCAGGAGGCGGCCAGATGGTTCGCCGAGGCCGCCCGGCAGAACTACCCCCGTGCCCAGCATCTGCTGGGGGAGTGCTGTGAGTACGGCAGCGGCGTGGAGAAGGACCCCGGACGCGCGGCGGAGCTCTACCGGGCCGCCCACCTGCAGGGCTACGCACCCTCCACCTGCGCCCTGGGCGTCTGCTACGAGTTCGGCGACGGGGTGGAGGAGGACAAGGCGAAGGCGGTGGAGCTCTACCGCCAGGCAGCCGATCGGGGGAACATCCGGGCCCAGTGCAATCTTGGCTTCTGCTTCTACCACGGCATCGGCGTTGAGGAGGACGACCGGGAGGCGGCCAGGTGGTTTGCCGAGGCCGCCCGGCGGGGCAGCGCCCGGGCCCAGATGCTACTGGGGGAGTGCTATGAGAACGGCTATGGCGTGGAGAAGGACGAGCACCGCGCCGTTGAGCTATACCGCCAGTCCCACGAGGGCGGCCACGCGTCGGGCACCTGCGCCCTGGGAGGATGCTATGAGAACGGCACCGGTGTACGGAAGGACCTGAAGAAGGCGGAAGCGTTGTACCGGCAGGCCGCAGAGCGGGGCTACCAGCGGGCGGAGGATGCCCTCAAGAGACTGCGGGGGAAAAGGCGGCTGCGCTGGCCCTGGCAGAAGTGAGCAGCTTCTTCGACGCCATTCAGCCCCGAGGCGGGAGAATGCACTTGTGTTTTCCCGGCCTTTGTGGTACTATTTTGTTTGATATAGTCGACGCACTTGAGAAGAGGTAAAAAGGAGGGGAGGAAAAATGACGCGGGGCAAGGCGGAGGATGCAGGCGGGCTGACGCCCGCCAAAGACGACAACGCCGCCCCGTATCATTTTGACCGCCGAACTTTACCG
>CAJUQS010000196.1 GCA_910588365.1 uncultured Oscillospiraceae bacterium
AACTCGCTTTATACATTCTGTAGGTTTATCCTCATATCCGCTTAACGTTGCAGTTCAGTCGTGCCCTTGTGTATAGGACAACTTACCGCTTCCCTGCCATGCTGTGGTCCCGTGTCAGCTTTCGCCTTTCGGTCAGGCAGGCCGTTTCCCGCGTTATCTTACGGGGTTGTGCCTTAGTCAACTCCTTATTTCACCCTATCTGGGCGCAACATATCGTATCCTGCTCTGACCGCTTTTTTCTGTTCTTCAATCTTAGCCCGGTCCAGGTCGGTGATCTTCCGCTTGACCGTCTTGATGGCGTTCACCTGATCAACGGACTGGATGTGCAGATTGACGATTTGGCTGCTCTCCATATCCAGGAAATCCGCCAGCATCCGGTCGTTCAGCTCCGGGGCCATGATCTGGACGAAGGAGGCCGCGCCGAACTTCTTCCCCATGCGGAACATGCGCCCGTTTCTAAACTCGAAGGAGCTGGGGGCAATGAAGTCCTTGGTGGACAGGCCGGAGGGGGCCAGCCAGTCCCAGGAAAAGCGGAAGGTCTCCTGGCCGTCCATGTGGAAGATGGCGTGGAACAGCCGCAGGCGGTCCGCGCCGCTCATGGGAGTGGCGGTAACGCCCAGCCGCTTGAAGTTGTTGAGGATGTCGGTCTCAATGCGCTCCAGCCGGGGCTTGGCGGTTCGGATGTTCTCCCCGTCAATGCCGAACGTGAGATACTTGGTCTTGGCGAGGCCGTTGTTGCCCTTGGACAGCTGATTTTGCAACATATCCGAGTATTCCTGCCTCACATCGTCAAAGCCGTCCTCTTGCAGGGGAATGACGATATTCCGGGAAAAGCCGTCCTGGGCGGCGGAGAGGTTCAGGAAGGACAGCTGGAAGCGGATGGAGCTGTCAAAGTAATTGAGGAAGTCGGACCAGCCCTCGAAAATGGCGGTCTTGTCCTCGTTCTGGGAGAGCTGATAGTTGATGTCCTGGAATTGGACGGTCTTGGTGTAAAAGGTGTCGGTGACGCGGCAGATGCCGTCCGGGAACATCCGCTGATAGGGGATGCTGTCCTGAGCGGACAGCTCCTTTTTATCCGTCCGCTTCGCCCTGGCGATGGCGGCTTCGATCTGTTTTCGTTCGTCGCGGGTGAGCTTCCGCTTTCGGGTAGACAATGTAACGCACCTCCCTGTCTAATTGGTCCTGCCGTTCCAAAACGGCGTAAAAGTTGCGGGTCCGGTAGGGCCGCTGGCGGGGCCGGAGGACGGACACGCGGATGATATTCCCCACGATCTTCTCCAGCGGCTGGCCGTTCTTCTCGTACACGCCCAGCATGAAGAAGGGGAGCATGACGAGAATCATGCACAGCGCCGCCGCGCTGTTTCCAAGCGGGCCTTTGAGCAAAAAGAATAGCGGAACGCTGACCAGCGCCCCGCCGCTGAAGCAGACCAGCTGCCTCTTGGTGAGATTGAACATGACTTTCGTTTTCACTTTCGTCAGGTCCTTCGGTACAGGTACATAGGCCATCAGGGGGCCTCCTTTCGTTTTAGTGGGCGGAGAACACACTTTTGGCGAGGCTTCCGGTCTTGAACAGCGTAAAGCACAGCAGCACCGTATAACCCATGCACGTCCAGATTGCCGCGCTGATGTTGCCGCTGGTGGCGATACCCTGCACCAGCACCGCATAGATGCCGACGCAGATCATAATGAGAAACGCCTGGAAACCCAGGGCAAACAGCGACTTCAAGTAGTTTTGGCCCATGCCGCCGAACTCCTTGCCCATCATTGCCGCCATGGGAATGGGGGCCACGCTGGTGACTAAATACACCTCTATCATGCGCCCGTAGGTGATGATGAAA